>NZ_JAJJZF010000004.1:0-251412 GCF_020966275.1 Pseudoalteromonas sp. MB41
CATTACTCCATCGATGACCGATGGCTATGATTGCTATCAAAATGCATTGGCGGAGCGCATTAATGGCATATTGAAGCAAGAATTCTTACTCTATAAATGCCAAAACCTGAAAGAGCTACGTGAACTCGTCGAAGAATCAATAGTAATATACAATGAAATGAGGCCGCATTTGAGTTTAGGCATGGAAACCCCAAACCAAGTGCATAAAAAAGACCAGGAGCAAAAGCTACTGGCCTTCAATTAAAACCGTCAACGTATTTTAGGACGAGACAAGCTATAAAATAACCTGCCAATATGCAACATCAATCCAATCATCAAATTTTTTTCCAACTTGTTGAAAATGTGCAACCTTTTTCATACTAAACTTTTCGTGTAATGCAATACTGGCAGCATTAGGTAGTGCAATACCTGCCATAACAGCATGCAGATTACGCGTCTTTAAATGTGTGAAAAGTGCAGTGTAAAGTTGTGTACCCACTCCCTGTGCCTGACACTGCGCATCTAAATAAATCGAGACTTCAACGGAGTGTTGATATGCTTTACGCGCTTTCCACGGTGTTGCATAACAATAGCCAATGATCTTGCCGTTAACCTCAGCAACCAACCATGGTAAATGAGAATCAAGACTGGCCTGTATACGTTTTGCAATTTCGACCCCAGTAACCGGCTCAACTTCAAAGGTCACGGTGCTATTAAGAACATAAAAATTATAAATCTCAGCAATCGCTTCGCTATCATCTATTGTCGTATTTCTTATCATTATTAACTTACTCCCTGCTATTAATAATTGATTAATAGCAGAAAAAGCGCATTACAAATAGATGAAAAAACGCCACTAACTAAAAGTGGCGTTTGGGTAGTTTCGACAACAATAAGAAATTGCTTTTAAAAGAAGCCCAGTGGATTTTCACTGTAACTTACTAATAGATTTTTAGTTTGTTGGTAGTGGTCAAGCGCTAACTTATGTGTTTCGCGACCAATCCCTGACTTTTTATACCCACCAAATGCCGCATGTGCCGGGTACATGTGATAACAATTTGTCCAAACACGGCCAGCTTCAATCTTGCGGCCAAAATGATAAGCCCGGTTCATATTTCGACTCCAAACACCAGCTCCTAAACCAAATTCAGAACTATTGGCCAGCGCTAATGCTTCATCTTCATCTTTAAAAGTAGACATAGAAATCACTGGTCCAAAAATCTCCTCTTGGAATACACGCATATCATTGGTGCCTTTTAATAGCGTTGGCTGAATATAATAACCCCCGTTAAGCTCGTCTGATAACTGCTCTACTTCACCACCGGTAAGTACTTCGGCGCCTTCCTTTTTACCAATTTCAATATAGCTTAAAATTTTATCAAACTGCGCTTGTGATGCTTGCGCCCCTACCATGGTCTCGGTATCAAGCGGGTTACCCCGTTTAATTTGTAATGTGCGCGCCAGTACACGTTCAATAAATTGCTCGTAAATATCTTCTTGGATAAACAAACGTGATGGGCATGTACACACCTCACCTTGGTTAAAGTAAGCAAGTACAGCCCCTTCAATGGCTTTACTTAAAAATGCATCATCTTTGTCCATCACATCATTAAAGAAAATGTTGGGCGATTTACCACCGAGCTCTACAGTCGAAGGGATAATGTTTTCGGCGGCGCATTTTAAAATATGTGAACCAACAGGCGTTGATCCAGTAAAAGCAATTTTTGCAATGCGTGTGCTGGTTGCCAGCGCTTCACCCGCTTCTTTACCATAGCCATTCACTACATTTAATACACCTGCTGGTAATAAGTCACCAATCACTTCGAGCAAAACAAGGATTGATGCGGGTGTTTGCTCGGCAGGTTTTAAAACAACACAGTTGCCCGCTGCAAGTGCTGGAGCGAGTTTCCACGCAGCCATTAATAGTGGAAAGTTCCATGGAATAATCTGCCCGACAACCCCTAAAGGCTCATGAAAATGATACGCTACTGTGGTTTCGTCAATTTCACCAATTGATCCTTCTTGAGCACGCACACACCCCGCAAAATAACGAAAGTGATCCGCCGCCAGCGGAACATCTGCAGCAAGGGTTTCGCGAATAGCTTTACCATTATCCCACGTTTCAGCCACTGCGAGCATTTCGAGGTTTTGCTCAATACGGTCCGCAATTTTTAACAAAATATTACTACGCTCTGTCACCGATGTTGTGCCCCATGCTGCTTTTGCGTCGTGGGCTTTATCAAGTGCAAGTTCTATGTCTTCTTTACTTGAACGAGGTACTTTACAAAATACCTTACCGTTTACTGGGCTAATATTGTCAAAGTATTCACCGTTAACAGGGGCGACCCACTGCCCTCCAATATAGTTCTCATATTGCGCTTTAAAACTAACTTTGGCACCTTCACTGCCTGGATTTGCATAGATCATAATGTGTTCTCTCTTCAAATTGTTGTATTTTATTTAGGCGGTAGGTTATTGTTTATTTAACCGCTAACTAGTGAAGTTAGCCTAGTTCAACAAAACACATTTGATTCCCAGTCCAGATTTTTTGACTATTTGTCCAAATTTAAGGGAAAACACGAGGTAACAATGAACACATCACTAATCAACAGTCGCTTAGATAAAAAACGCCAACGTATTGATGTGCTAATTGAAAATAAGGTAAGTTTTGCCGGTGAGCATGCCGAATTAAGCATTTACGACACCTACCTTGATGCACAAAAAGTCGCGCTGCATTCCAGCGAACTATTATTTTGCGGCATGATCAGCGGTAAAAAAATTATGCATGTTGCCGACAGTGACTACCACAAAGAGTTTTTACCACACCAGTCGTTTGTACTAGCGCCAAAGCAAGGGGTATTAATTGATTTTCCAAACGCATCTCTTAATCAGCCTACGACCTGTTTAGCTATTGAAATTAGTACCGACAAAATTAGCCAAGTGGTTGATGCATTGAATGTTGAGCAGCAAATTAGCCATGATGATTTTTTTCATTATGAGCCTAAGTTAGTCCATGCAGAGCACAACATTCAAACCCAACAACTACTCGAACGCATGATCAATTTATTTAGTGAAAATGAGCAGCACAGAGACTACTTAATCGATCTTTCATTGAATGAACTTATCACTCGACTATTACAACAACAAAGCCGTGATTTAATGATTGCGAGTTGCAAACAGGGCAAGCTTGCAACACCACTGAGCCATGTTATCCAGTATATTGAGCAACATTTAGCGCACACTATCGACATTGATGTACTGTGTAAAATTGCCTGTATGAGTCGCAGTAAATTTTATCAACAATTTAAGCTAGCCTTTGGCTCTACTCCCGCACTTTGGCAACAGCAGCTGCGATTACAAAAGGCTTATAAACGCTTAGAAAAAGGTGAGTCTATTAGTAGTGTGTGTTATCAACTTGGTTTTAATAACCTTAGTCACTTTAGCAGGCTGTTTAAACAAACCTTTGGGGCAACACCTAAAAGCATTGCCAGCCATTAAGTTACTCTGTAATACGGTGCGAATATACTCGGTAAGTCACTGCCAACAAAATACAAATCGTACTCGGCACCAGCAAAGCTAAAAAGGCAAACTGGATAAAAAACCAGGCCCCTAAACAGCCGCCGATGATAAAACCTGCGATGATCAGCAAAAACAGTTTAGCTTTTCGTTTATCTAACGGCTCCCCCCGAAAAAAGCGCCCAAACATAATACCTAAATCAGTAAAAATTCCCGTAACATGGGTCGTACGAACAATAGCTCCACTGTAAGTGGTCGCTAGTGCGTTTTGCAAACCACACGCCGCCGAAGCCAAAAAGTGCCCATAGCCAGACCCCTCTGACAACAACCATAACGCTCCCAATAATAAAAAAGCTTCAATAAATAGCGCGGTGTCGTAATGACGCCCTAACTTTAATGCCGAGCTGTTCAGTAAAAAACCAGCAATGCATGATCCGACTAAAAAAGACACAAGCACGCCGAGCACATGTACAAGACCCAATACACTGCCCTTAATCATACCTACACCAAGTAAGGTGGCCGTACCCGATAAATGCGAGACTGCCTGATGTTCAAAACTAAGCAACCCAATCGCATTGACAAACCCCGCGACTAACGCAAGGATCAATGCGCCAACTTCTACCCATTTTGGTAATTTTGAAATCAAACCTCATCACCTTCGTAAACAAAAAGTCAGTTAATCTGTATGTTACGCTTATTTTTATCGTTAAAAACACTTTTTTTCGGGTCTTTCTATGGTAATTTACTGATAAGTAAATCGATTAAGTTGCCACCATGTCAAAACCTAAAAGCTGGACCTTAAAAAGTATTGCCAATGAATTAGGGGTTTCAAATGCCACCGTATCAAATGCGTTTAATCGTCCAGATCAACTGTCGAAAGCACGCCGAGAAGAAATCTTAGCTGCGTGTAAAAAACTCGGGTATTTCGGGCCAAATAAAGCTGCGCAATCATTGCGCCGTGGCACCTTTAATATTGTTGCCTTAGTGCTACCTGATAGCGTTGAGTATATGGTGTCAGATCCAGTGGCGAGTAGTTTTATGCGCGGTGTGTCATCGGTACTCGAGAAAAATGGCATTAACTTGCTGTTATTTTCTGGCAACAGCGACAACCTTAACAGCGTCGTTGACTTTGTTGACGGCTTTATTTGTTATGGTAGACCCCGAAATAAACAGCTAGTCGAACAGTTAAAAAAAGTACCAAAACATGTCGTTACTGTAGACTTTGACATTGGCCGTGAAGCGTCGGTCAATGTGAATAATCAACAAGCAAGTTTTGATATTGCCATGCATGCCCTCGAAAATAGTGATGATCGGGTGGCAATTTTAGGGCTCAGACTCCTTAATGATAATGTGTTGTGCCGAGTATATGAACATCATGAGTTTGAAGCAGGGCAATCTATCGCGCACCAACGTTTGCGGGGTTATCACCAAGCGATTAACGAAGCGGGCGTCACACTTAGCGATGATAGAACGTGGAATATTCCTGAAAGCAGTGAACGCTTCGCCAGTATTGCAGCTAAAGAGGCATTAAGCAGCACTCCCCGACCTAATGTCTTGTTATGCATGAGTGATTTAATTGCTTTAGCAGCCATGCGTGAGGCTATCAAAATGGGGCTTTCTATTCCAAACGATGTCAGAATTGTCGGGTTTGATGGTATTGATGAAGGCCAGCGATTTGTGCCAAAACTTACAACAGTACATCAAAATAGCGAAGAAAAAGGCCGCTTAGCAGCGACCTTATTTTTATCAAAAGAACAGCAAGTAGCGCAGATTGACTACCAGCTGCAAATAGGCCAAAGCGGTTAAGCGATAAAGTCAGCCAGAGAAATTAAAACTTGCTCATTATCATGCTGATCAATAATGAGGACTTCTCGGCTGGCAAAATTCACTTTAAGTTCAATTGAACTATCATCTTTATGCCAGTTTAAACAGCAACTAGTGCCTTCGCCTTTAATATTAAACTCACCATTAAATGCAGGATGTTCGTTACGCAGCTTAATCAATTTGATCAGTCCGTTAACAACCGGTTTAGCGAGTGCTTTATCAATATCAGCCGCGCTCAGATATGGGCGATTAATATCACGGCCTACATTGGTGTTAGCCAATAAATCCATGTCATTTTCACACGCAAATAATCCACCATAGTAAACCTGTGGAATACCCGGCGCAAAAAACTGTATGGCACGTGCGAGTAAATAATCAAAATCGTCTGCGCCAAGTGCGTTGTAATAAGTACAATTCACTTGATACAAGTCAACATTACTTGCAGCCGCACCGGTTGCTAAGCGACTTTGACCCTTGCTTTTTTCATGTATCGTTTCAACAAGATTATCAATTTGTTCAGCATCTAATAGCCCTGGCTTTTCACCCATTGGACCCGCATCAATAATGCCAATACCGTCATGTGTATCAAGCACGGTTAAACAATTACGCGGTGAAATAGCCAACCAGTCTACGAGTGCATCAGCGTTGTTACTGAATAAACTATGTAAAATCAAAGGAGGAAGAGCAAAGTCATATACCATATTGACACGTTTAGCGACTTCAACCTGTGTTTGATAATGGCTGTGGATTTCAGCAATGGTTTCCATGCCTAAATCATTTGCCTGAGCAGACAACTTGTCTAAATAAGCAAACGTTTCATCGAGCATAAAGCAGTTTGTGCCAGCTTGTTTAATTGCATAGCCTGCAGCGTCTAAACGAATGATATTGACGTTGTTTTCTGAAAACTTAGTTAATACATTATTTAAGTATTCAATACCTGCTAATGACTTAACATTTATATCAATTTGGTTATCGGTAAACGTGGTCCAAAAGTCATACGTATTACCGTCACCACACTTAATAGGTGTGAAACAGCTACCAGGGCGTGGACGATAAATGGCTTTTTGTTCTGTTTCAGACATTCCATTTGGGAAAACATCGTCTTTGGTTAAGAACAAATCCCAAAATTCAGACTCTTTGCCTTTCGCTAATACATCTTTAAATTGATATGACTGAGCAGACACATGATTGACGATTAGGTCAGCCATTAAGTCATAATTTGCACCTAATGCTTGAATGTCTTGCCAACTGCCAAGGCGTGAATCCACTTCACTATGATCAATGGGATCAAAACCAGCATCACTGCCGTCAATCGGGTTATAAAATGGCAATAAGTGTACACCTGCAAACACATCTTTAAGTGGGCCATTTAATAAATTACTTAATTCATCAATACCTTGACCAGTAATCCGGTCTGCGTAGGTGATTAATTGCACTTTATTGTTGATCATAATTGTTAATACCAAGTTGAAACTTAATCGATTAAGTTATATCTTTAACCACGACAGCAAATTATTCAAGCAGTTTTTATAACTTTTATACACTAAGATACATAGTAAAGGCGCAAGCCTTCATGTGAGGATACAACCATGAATAGAACACACGATCCTTTGCAAACGATTAGATGGCTGACATATATGATGTTTTTTATGTTTGCTATGACATCAGATGCCGTCGGTATGATCATTCCAGAGCTTATTAAAGAGTTTGATCTCAGTATGACGCAAGCCAGTGCTTTTCATTATGCACCGATGGCTTTAATTGCGTTTAGCGGACTGTTTTTAGGTTTTCTTGCCGACAGTTTAGGCCGTAAACAAACAATTATGCTAGGACTGGGTTTGTTTACAATTAGCTGCTTTTTATTTGCAGTGAGCAGTAGTTTCATGGTGTTTGTCCTGTTGTTAAGCTGTATTGGCCTTGCCATAGGCTTATTTAAAACAGGTGCACTGGCTTTATTAGGTGATATTTCTAAAAATAATTTAGAACACACCAAAACAATGAATTTAGTCGAAGGTTTCTTTGGTGTTGGCGCCATTGTCGGCCCTGCGTTAGTTAGCTTTTTAATCACCCAGAAAGTCAGTTGGACCTATCTATACCTTATCGCGGGTATAATGTGCTTAATACTCACGATTACCGCTTGGCGAGCTGACTACCCTAAACCTAAAAAGCAAGACAAGCATGCAAAGCCAGCCTCACTTGCGACAACCATGGAAATGATGAAAAACCCATACGCACTAGGATTTTCGCTAGCAATTGCACTTTATGTTGCAACCGAGGTGGCGATTTACGTTTGGATGCCGACACTTTTAGGTGACTATCAGGGTCCATGGCAATTCTTAGCGACCTATGCACTTACATTGTTCTTTATTTTGCGTGCCGCAGGGCGCTTTATGGCAGTGTGGTTATTAAATCATTTTAGCTGGCAAGCAGTTATGCTGTACTTAAGCTTAGGGATAGCACTGTGTTACATAGGGCTAATTTTAGGCGGCGTTGAGTGGGCTGTGTTTTTATTACCACTATCAGGCCTATTTATGTCAATGATCTACCCTACTTTAAACTCTAAGGGAATTTCATGTTTTGCAGTGCAGCAGCATGGAGCTGTGGCTGGCGTTATTTTATTCTTTACCGCCCTATCAGCCGCCGCAGCCCCCCTTTTAATGGGCATGATCAGTGATTACTTCGGGCATATCCGCTATGGCTTTTACTTAGCGACAGGGTTCGCATGTTTACTATTTTTAGCCATGCTCTATAACTATTTACGCAACCCTGCAGAGCACGCTTTAACTCAACACAGCGCGTTGAGCCATTAAAAAGTTATTTAAAATCAACGTTTGAATAGAAAACGTGCAACTTTTTGTTTAAAAATACTTGCACTATGTAAATTAATTGCTATCTTAACTTAATCGATTAAGATTAAATTTTAAGACAACAAAGTCACCTTTGGATTGAGATGAGGCACATTATGACAACACACAAACACGCCCTATACACTCTAAGCGCCTTAGCGCTTGCTATCAGCCACAATCTGTATGCTGAAGAGCAACAAGCACCGCAGGAAGCAAAAAAAACAGGCCTTGAAACAATTGTTGTGACGGGTGTACCCCGCCGCACAACCATCATGGCATCTAGCTCTTCGGTCAGCAGTGTTTCATTGGCTGAAATTGAAGTATCAACACCTCGCTCAACAGCAGAAGCATTTAGAACCATTCCGGGTGTGCGCTCTGAATCAACGGGTGGCGAAGGTAATGCAAATATCGCAGTTCGCGGCTTACCTGTCGCATCGGGGGGTGCTAAGTTCTTACAACTACAAGAAGATGGCTTACCCGTTATGCAGTTTGGCGATATTGCCTTTGGTAACGCAGACATTTTCATGCGCTTAGATTCTACCGTTCAAAGCGTTGAATCTATTCGTGGTGGCTCAGCCTCTACCGCAGCAAGTGACGCCCCTGGCGGTATTATTAACTTTATTTCTAAAACAGGTGAAAATGAGTCAGGCAGCGTGTCAACGACAGTGGGTCTTGATTACGACTCAATTCGCACAGACTTTGAATACGGTACTTATCTAAGTGACAGTGTCCGCTATCATATTGGTGGTTTTATTCGCCAAGGTGAAGGTCCGCGAGAAACTGGCTACACATCAAACAAAGGCGGTCAAATCAAGGCTAACCTAACCAAAGAGTTTGATACAGGGTACGTGCGTGTATACTTTAAGCACTTAGATGATAAAAGCGTGGGTTACCTGCCAATGCCAATGTATTCAAATGGCGACTCAATCCCAGGCTTTGACGCACAATCAGACACACCACATTCAGCATTATTTACACAAACCTTGCGCCTAAATGGTGATAACCAAATTAGCACCGGTGACATGACAAATGGTATGAACCCTGAAGTAACATCGCTAGGGTTTGAAGCTGCATTCGATTTAGAAAACGATTGGCGTATTGAAAATCGCTTTAGAAAATCATCTGTTAGCGGTAACTTTATTTCTCTTATTCCTGCCGAAGTAGCCAGCGCAAGCTCAATCGCTTCAAGCATTGCAGGCGACGGAGCATCAGTGATTTATGCTAATGGTGGCTCAGCTGGTCAAAACTATGGTGATAATCTGGCCATGCGTATCCACACATTTGATGTAACGCTTAACGACATGGGCTCTATCGTTAATGACCTAAAACTAACGAAGTCATTCTCTGATGACACCAGTGTTACTTTTGGTTACTTTGCATCTAGCCAGTCAATTGACATGTCGTGGCTTTGGAACTCATATGTTATGGAGCTTAAAGGCGATAATGCAGCCCTGCTTGATGTGGTAGCAGCCAATGGCGACAATTACTCAGAAAACGGGTTATACGCATACGGGACACCCTATTGGGGAAATTGCTGCCAACGTAATTACGATACAGAGTACGAAACACGTGCTCCTTATATAAACGTTGCTACCAAGTTCGGTGATTTAAGTATTGACGCAAGCGCTCGTTATGACAGCGGTGAAGCTCGTGGTAACTATGCCGGCGCTGTAACATCTACTGTCGATATGAATAATGACGGTGTTATTTCGATTCCAGAACAAAATGTAGCGGGTATCGATAACGCAAACCCAAGCATCGTTAACTATGACTGGAATTACAGCTCATATTCTGTCGGTGCGAACTATCAAATTGATCCAAGTTTTGCGACTTTTGCCCGCCTGAGCAAAGGCGGACGTGCGAATGCTGACCGTCTACTATTTGGTAAGGTTCAAGCTGATGGTTCAGTTGCAAAAGAAGACGCGATTGATGAAGTAAACCAGTACGAAATCGGTGTTAAAAAACGTTTTGATTCACTGTCAATCTTTGCAACCGCTTTCTATGCTGAAACCGAAGAGCAAAACTTTGAAGCAACATCACAAAAGTTCTTTGACCGCGAATACGAGGCTAAAGGGATTGAGATTGAATCGACTTACTTTATCGATGCATGGGATTTCCGTGGTAATTTAACTTGGACTGATGCCAAAATTGCAAAAGACGCGCTTTCGCCAGAACTTGTTGGTAATACACCGCGTCGCCAAGCAGATCTAATTTACTCTTTAATGGCGCGTTATAACTTTGATAAAGGTTCTGCTGGCTTAAGCTTTATCGGCACAACGGATGCGTACGCACAAGATAATAACGACCTGAAGTTTGATGGATACACGCAAGTAAATGGCTTTGTAAGCTATGACTTATCTGAAAACTTAAACTTATCGCTAAATGTAAATAACCTATTTGATACAGTGGGTATTACCGAAGCAGAAGAAGGGTCAGTGCCTGATAACGACATTATTCGTGCTCGTACAATCAATGGCCGTACAACATCACTAACATTAAAATATTTATTTAATTAATAAACACTCCCTTGTTTTAGCCCAGTATTTACTGGGCTTTTTCAGTTTAATACCATGACACTTAACTAAATTACTGAGTGTTCAACAAACCGCTTTTCGGTCTGCGCTTCTTTTTGTTTCAGCAATCTAAAAAGCGCTAGGCATAACATAGCAAACAATGCGGTAGTAATGGAGCCAAGTGTTGCAAACCGGAAGCTATAAAACTGTGCAATAATACCTGTAGCGCCCGCCCCGCACATTACCCCGAGCTTAATTGCATTGGTATAAAATGCAGATGTAAAGCCAATACGATCTGGTAATTGGTCTTGTAAAACCGTTAAACCAATCCCCGCAAAAATACCGTAAAACACACCATTTAACAGTTGCAAAACGATTAAGTGCCATACTTCAAAGGCAAAAAATACACCGACATAAAACACAATCGCACAGCAAAAAGCCCCTGCAAGCAATGTTATTCTATTGTGTGTTCTAGCAAGTTTAGCGCTATACAACATAATTGGAATTTCTAAAAAAGCCACCACCCCCATAAATATGCCTGGCGTGTGCTGTGCAAAACCCAGTTCATTAATACTGTAAAGAGGCAGCGCAGAGGAATACATTATGTTGCCTGTAGAACCCAACATAATAGCTAAACCTAAACACCAAAACGAACTGGGGGTCACTGGTGCTTGCTCACCAAGGCCGGTGCGCTTTTTGTTGTTGTAGTCTGGAATAAATAGAAAAGCAAAAATGAGTGCGAGTAATGCACACCCAGCAGCAAAATAAAAAGACAAACTAAATTGCCCACCCGACGCTAACAAATAACCTAAGGGCGGCCCACCGACCCAAGCAAATGAAATGGCAGCACGCAGACGCGAATTAAAGCTAGTTATATCAATGTTATCTTGTCGAGCTGCCCATTGCCTAGCGACTGTCATCATTTGCGGTATTGCAGCATTACCCATCGCTAAAAACAGCACTCCAGCAAGCATTACTTGCCAAAATGCAGTTGCATTGGCAAACGTAATGAGCGCACACACCATTCCTGAAACAGCCACCATAAACAGTGAACGTGCGCTTGTGCCTTTATCAGCCAAACCGCCCAGCCATTGGCTAATCACTATACCCGTTAAGGTAACCGCGACCATGTAAACACCTAAATATATAGGGGGGGAATTAAGGCCTTCAACAATAAATAAACTCATTAATGGGTTTACAAACGCGCCCATTAAGCCTGTTAACATACTGAGAAGAATAAAAATAACACCATGCTGCTTGAGCAACGTTTTCACGAAAAGACCCCATATAATGAAAAACCCACTATGACGTTACACAAGCCACAGAGGTTATTTAAAGGGCGCAAATTATACATGGCTTTTAGGTGAATTTCATTTTGTATTACAAATAAGCAGTGTAAAAAACTAAATATAACGACTGAGTAGAAAGTTATGGATAAAAGATTGATAGCTAAAATAAGTCATTTTTCTAACTGTTATCCAACAATAAGCTATCGTAATTACATATCACAGAAGAAAAAGTGTTATCTGGGTTTATGGTTTATTCCCCTTTCAATTTAAAAGGTTAAAGCCCAAGCCACCGTGTTTCATTACCTGTGGCTTTTTTGCTCAATTTATTTAAATTTTCATAATTAAATGGGTTATTTTAAGACCATAAAATCTTGTATTTAAGGCTCTAAGAAAAATTGATTAATCAGTGCCTTATCCTGTGTATTGACTTGTAACTGTAAAGCCCGTATTAAATCCATAGAAGTCGCAGGTCGGTTTGGAAATGCATAGTTTTCCCAGACTGACTTGAGTGCTTTAATAATGATTTCATCACCCACCCTATCTCTTAGTTTTGCAAAGATTATCGTTGCTTTAGAGTATTGATCATAACTTTTAGTTGAGTCTACAAGCGACTGTTTAGCTGAAATGTCCACACGTAAAGCTTGCTCATATCGCCTAGTTTCATACTCAATAAGAGAATTCATAGCGGCTTTCCCAAAGCGTTTTTCTATCATCACTAATTCAATATATTTAGCCATTGATTCGACTAAAAAGGCACTATCTTCATTAACGCTATTGCCTATATCGTGACCAAACCACTGATGGGCCGTTTCATGCACTGCACGTCGATATCGCTGATCAAAACCTGCATCAATACTTGGGCTTGCCCTAAAGCCTACTTTATTCTCAATGAGTATAATTTGCGGTAAGGCAAAACCAGTTCCTCCAAACTTAGGGGCTGCAACCAAACTCAATTGTTTTGCTTTATAAGCAACGACATTGTCTTTGAACCAAGTCAGTGTATCTTTCATTGCCTGTAAATGAATGACTATTGAATTTGGCGACTGTAGTAACGTTTTTTGCTTTGCAAATACCTGCAATTTAACATCCCCAAACTGCTCTATTACTGGTGAGTAAGGAATAGACAGCCAGGCTGGTAAATTATTGAATGCTGATGCCGCTTCAAACTTAAAAATTTCCCGATCATTTTCACGCTGAAGAGCGATTTGTTTGCCCTGTGTAACAACGTGGTAACCAACCGCAGTTGAAACTGTGCTCGACATTGTTATGTGATCATATCTATCTGGTCTATTTTTCTCAGAAGCAAACTGCTTAGAAGGGAGAGATACGTTCCTATCAAGTAAGCCATATTGTTTTCGAAGATTAATATCTATTAACTCATAATTAGCTTGGTAGCCAATCGTTGGCAGCATAGGCACAGAGCGAATATAATTAAACTCAGGAGTTAAAATATGATGTCCTACTGCTGGCCACAGCTTTGCTTGCCGAACCTCAAATCGAGACGAAAGTTGTCGTATTTCATTTGGTTTAATAGCACGCTCAAACTCATACACTGCTTGATTCAATGTTGGATAAAAGCGAACTCGCCTTGCACCTGCTATTTTTATGTTTGCCCATTTATAAAAACCAGCTCTACCAACTAAAACGTGTTTTATATCAACTGAATGAGGATTAGTAAGTGTATATGTGAGTTCAAAATGCGCAAACTGCTTGTGAGGATAAAAATCAACATTAGCATCAATATGACTAATAATTGGTTGCTTTTTATGCTTCCAATCAACAAAAGTTTTTTCGTAGTTTGCCTTAAATGACTCTCGCTTATGAGAATTAGTTAGCGGCTTTTCAGAAACTAAATTTATGTGTAATTGCACAAATAAACTAAGTGATAGAAAAATGGGAACCAATACCCAAGTATCCTTTACTTTTATCTGTCGCCGACCAACCCCTACACCACGGTGGTTAAAAATTTGACTAACAGCAACAAAGCTAAACACTGCAATAAGCCAAACTCTCATGTACGGCCAGTAATTATTTAAACTAGCACGATATCCCCAAAATTCATTGGGCGCTTGTAAAGGTGTCCAAGCTAAACTCCAAAAAGTATGAGTGAGACCAAAGAAAGTCATTACTGGCGTAAATTTAAGCAACAAGATAACAATGACAAATAAGCCAGCAACTAAAGAAGAGCATATGTTGAAAATACATACTGCCACCCAAGCAACTAAAATAAGCGGTAATAACATTAAAGCTAATATATAAATATGCTGACTAGGCTGATATTCACTGCCACTGAACCACTCTGCCAAGGAGGTGCCGATAAAGCTCATCACGGAAAATATTATCGCTAAAGTAGCTACCACTAATAATTGACTATATAAAAGTGTCACTGTTTTTACAGGCAATGCGGCAATAAGCTCCGCCATATTAAATCGTTTTGCATAACAACTTACCTGCCAACTCCAAAGAGCAAGCAGTAAACAACCAAAAAGTATATGCATATCAAATGCGTAGTGATTGATTGCATCTATACTCGTCGGGCTAACAATACTCATCGCTTCAGCATATTCAAATGATGAGGCGACACTGTTAAATACCACGACAGACCAGAGAAATAAAATGAGTGACGTTATTGGTTGTTTTAGTATATATGCAAGTGATAGCTGATAGAGTGTTCCCAGCATAAACCAATCGTTCCCTCTGGGCACTACGGACCTGTAATGCACAATCGAATTCAATACTGGCTCACGGATCTGTACGGGTTTATTTATATTTTTTTTAGTGGTGCGCATTGCCCAGATATATATAACCGTTGTAAGTACAATTATTACCAAACGGTTAATTATAAGCTCCCAATGGTGGGGCTCAGCAAAGCCAGCAATAAAAGCGGTGTATGCAAAGGGATCAAACCATAAAGACATCTGATACAAAGACTCGCTAACGATCCCACTACCCGCCAAAATGGGATTGCCAGTAATGCTAGCGAAAAACAAGTAACCAACCCATATCATGCCAAAAGTAGTATAGCTAACCAAGGCACTTTGAAACCTGTCACAGATCCAAAAAGCAATCACAATAAGAAGGTAGCAATTTGGAATTAGTAAAAAAAAGCTATTAAAAAATAGATGATTAACTGCCTGCCAATCAAAGCCATGCACTTGACATTGATAGAGCCAAATTACCAACGAACTCATCATTGAAATAATCAAAAGACATATAAGTAAGCTACCTACACGAAGCAGTGATCTATATTTAGATGTGATAGGCGTAGTACTGATAATCTCATCCATATTATGTATTTGATCACGCAAAAAAGTAACTGGGGCTATTACTCCAACCAGCACAGTGAGCTGTATCATTTGTATTGATAATAAGTGTAAAGAAAACTGCTTAAGCGTATTTCCCTCTTCAATAGCCAAACCAGAAGACAGTGTAAATGCAAATAATGGAGAAAAAATACTACATAACCAAATAATAGGCTGACTAAAAAGATACTTTAAGTCATTACGAAGTAGCATTTTTTACCTCTTGTGATTTTAATTCATAAAAATACTTATCTTGAAGTGTCACTTTTGCTGCTATTGCTTCGGCTGAGGGGCATTCCAAGGCAAAAACACGAAAAATAGGCTCACCATATCGATAGCTTTGACTTAATACGAATGAACCTTTAGCTAAATTTGATGGGAGACTTTTCAATAACCAGACATTACCAGCCAGTTGATTTATTAAATCATCCACATTTCCATGTTGAATGAGATGACCTTGATTGATCATTGCTACAAATCGGCACTGATTTTCTATATCTTCGACAATATGAGTAGAGAGTAAGACTAAACGCTCCTTGCTAATAGCCACTAACAAATTATTAAGACTTTCGCGTTCAGCAGGATCGAGCCCCGCAGTGGGTTCATCTAAAATAATAAGCTTGGGGTTACCGAGTAAGGCTTGCGCAATTCCAAAGCGCTGTTTCATCCCACCCGAAAAGTGGCTTACGTTTTTATTTGCAAATGTTGATAAGTTTAAAAGTGACAGTAAATCATTTATTTGTTGCTTTCGTTGCTTTGCATTAAGGCCTTTTAAAATAGCGATATGTTCCAGCAGAGCTCGACAACTCATCGTTGGGTACACACCAAATTGCTGCGGCAAATAACCTAACTGCTTACGCATATCATTTGGATACTTCAGAACATCTAAACCATCAAAGTTTATTTGGCCTTTATCAACGTTTTGTAAACACGCTAATGTTCGCATCAAACTCGATTTACCAGCTCCATTAGGCCCAAGTAAACCTACCATTCCTTTAGGGATACGAATCGTCACGTCATTTAATGCGTGTGTACCATCAGCATATCGCTTATTAATATTTTTTAGTGCTAGCATAGTTACGTTCCTTAATTAACGGACTGTTACCTTAAGTAACAGCTACTAAACTAGCGAGGAAGTAATGATCAACCCAAGAAAACACAGGATAAAAGTCAATATTTGACGTTCATCAGTAAAAATAACACTTTCATCATTACACTAGTGCAATAAAGGTCAAAAATAGTAAACTCGATTTAAAGTCTATAAAGCCTTGAAATGAATATGGTTTTGACTATATTAGTATGGCGTGATGTACTAAGCAGGTTTACTAGATTGTAATTACTAAAAAGCTAAAACAAGATAATGAGGTGACATTTGCGGGCTATTTTATCATTTCTGTCGAATAGCACTAATAGCAAGTACTTCATTGCCTTACTGCCATTATTCGCAGCTATATTGTTCGAAGGTCATACTCGTTACTTGTCATTAAGACTCGACTCACCAGTTCTATACTTGCAAATAAATATGCAGTTACTATTGGAATGCACCCCCTTTTTAGCTGCTCACTTTTTAACTTTTAAGCAGACATTTAAAAACTCTACTTTAGTGTGGCTTACTGGATTCATTTTATATCCGTTAAGTGTATATGCACTTAGCATGATTTCTTCGCTCTATGCACAGTGGCATTACCTCGGAGTAGAATGTTGGCTATTATGCACATTAGCCAGTCTGATTTGGCTTATTTCTCAACAGGGCATGGTAAAGAACAATGATTTCCTTACAAAATGGTTTAACTCTTTCATTTCATTAGATAACGTAACCTTAACGATTCTCATATGTTGGGCTTTCCTGCTAGCTGGTATACTAAATAGTCACGAAGAACCATTATTAAATCAACCTTTTGAACTAATTTTTGATTTCAGTAAGCTATTGTCTGAATTTGATCAGTTTTTATTTTATTTTCTTCAGCTTATCGTTTATGTAGTCATTATTTATAGCCTCTACTTAATCAACCGTTACGTACTTATTCGCCACTTACTTGCAAACTATGGCGTTTTCACTTTTGTGGTTGCATCCGTTATTTTTATGGTAACTCTCACCCCATTACTTATTGCAATTTTATTAGCGTTACCCCTTAATGATTTACCAAATAACGTTGCAAACTTGACCCCGAGTGGCAACCAAAACATTTTTTCTAAGTATAATTATCAATTCATGTTTTTCTTTTTACTTATTAGCACACCAGTAATCCTAGCTTTTGAAAGACAGCAACAGCAGAGTAAGTTTAATGAAATAGCAAAACAACAAACCACAATGGAATTAAAACTTCTTCAACAGCAAGTGAATCCACATTTTTTGTTTAATACTTTGAATAATTTATATGCGCTAACACTCACAAAATCAGAGCAAGCCCCACAGTTGGTGATGGACTTGGCTGATTTATTAAGATACACAGTATACGAAGGCCAAAAACCATATGTTCTGTTAGAGAAAGAGCTAAACTACATTAGGAACTTTATTGAGCTACAAAAAATTAGAAGTTCAAACAAATGCTCATTTAACCTAACATGGCCAAATAAACTAGAAACACTGCATATTGCCCCTCTATTACTAATTATAATCGTAGAAAACGCGATAAAACATGGCGTAGAACCAGCATTAGATAAAACAAAAATAACACTCTCAATCACAGTAGATGACAATGTGCTGACACTTTTCTGTGAGAACGCTATAAATGTTAAAGAAAAAATAAATCAACAGGGTTTGGGGCTAAACAACTTAAAAAAAAGGCTTCAACTACTCTACCCAAATAAACACTCTCTCACGACTATAAAGCAATCAAATTTATGGCAAACGACACTGATATTGGAGTTATCAAATGATAAGAGCTATCATCATTGACGATGAACCTCTCGCCCACCAAGTTATTGAGCATCACTTACAAGAACACCCCGATATTAAGTTAGTTGCTCAATTTTATAGTGCTAAAGATGCCTTATGTGCACTCGCTAAATCATCTGTTGATATGGTTTTTCTAGACATTAATATGCCAGAAGTTACTGGGCTTGAGTTGATAAAAGCACTTGCTAAACCACCTCAAATCGTCATAGTGAGTGCTTATCATGAGTATGCTATAACTGGCTTTGAATTGAATGTAACAGATTATCTATTGAAACCAGTGTCGGCGCCAAGGCTTGATCAAGCGCTTAATAAAGTGCGTGATCGCTTGCCTAAATACAGCGCTACAAACGCAAACTATATTACTCTTAAAGTAGATCGAGAAAAGCGCAAGTTTGATTTAAATTCTGTTGAATACATTGAAGCATACGGTAATTATGTAAAGCTGCATCAAGCACAGCAAGTCACACTTGCGACAGCCACTCTTAAGCAGCTTAGTGAACAGCTATCTCATTCATTTACCCAGATTCATAAATCATTACTAGTCAACAATCAAAATGTGATTAGTATAAGTCATGATCATGTTGAGCTAAACACAGGCACTACTCTAAAAATTGGTAAGTCCTTTAAAGAAATTGCTCAAACATTACTTTAAAGATGTTGAAATAAATGTTCTGCAAGTAACTTATGTTCTTTTTGTGGCCAATGAATGCCCTCAGTGGGGCAAGGGGAAATAAGTTCATAGCCATTTATAAAATGACAGTTATGACGTTCAGAAATCAATTTATACTCAGCAGTCAATTGTCTAACTTTATTAGCAGCCCCTGCATAAATAGACTGATAAGCCCCTACCTCGTAAATCTTTGGCGGACTCAACACCACAATTTTTGGCAATTCACGGTGCAGATAGTGGTTTTTTATTTCGATAATTAGCGTGTCGAGTGCGTTTGCAATATCAGCAACCGACAATGCAAATCGGCGCTTTAAATCGTTCGTACCTAGTTGAATAATAAGCGTATCAACATGATAGGCTCGTAGGTAAGGTTCTAAATATTTCACACCTAATTTATCACCACTAAACGGGGGCTCATTGGTCAGTGTACGGTTAGGTTGTCCGGCTTCGATAACCTGATACCCCGCCCCTAATTTAATACCCAATAAACTTGGCCAGCGCTCATTATCGTTGAAACGCTTGCCATCTACAGGCGAGATCCCATACGTATTTGAGTCACCAAAACAGAGAATATTCATTAGAATGGATTCAGGGTATAACCCTGTTGCTGTAAGAGTGCATGCGCTGTCATGGCTGATAGTGCCATTTGTACACCGGGGATCAGCTGCTCTTGTTTAACTTTCATATGGGTTGCCGACTGGCCGCATACATAGACAACCGTATTATGCGCTAATAATTGTGAAATCAATTGCTGGTTTTTATTGTCGCTATTAAAACGCTGCTTGTAAAAACTGTTCTCGAGTAAATCGACACTTGCCCCGCCATGTACAACTAAAGCCAGTTGAATATTTTCAGGTTTTACACCATGGGCAATATGCATATTAATAAAGCGTGCTAACGAGTTAATACTATTATTTTGCTTACCCTTTTGTGCAGCATCGGCCACATCAAACACGACTTTGAAGGTCGCTTGCTCTGCGATAGGCGCATGATTTGGTACATCATAATAAAAACCAAAACCTTCAATTGCAGGCTTAGTTTGCTCGGCATGGCTAAACGTGGTTAACAAGGTAAGCGATAAGCCTAATAGCGTTGATTTCATAAAGAATCCTGTTACTTTTTTACTCTAGCCTACCCTGTTTATCTGCGTTTAACTAGCCTCAATATGTTGATGTGCTTTAAAGCTCATGCCTAAATAATTAAAGGTGTTCTTAAACATGTCAATAAACGCATTCGGCGCTTTAGCAGAGCCTGCATTTGATAACAGTGAAAACTGTTTTTCACGCAGTGTTCTCAGTTTTGGTCTGAGTGTTTCGTCATCCATATAATCGGTTATGCGGTCTAAAAATGCTTTGAACTGGGGTGTCGTGTTATACCAGTAAACAGGCGATGCAAGCACCCAATGCTCGTACCCTAATAACGCCTCGAATACCGCATAAAAATCATCATTTTTGTACTGCTTGTCATAGCAATATGGCGAGATACTATAATCATCAAGGCAAACCACATCGCCACCATATTGTGTTTTATAATCATTTACTTGCAAACTTGTATTACCTTGTTTTCGGGCACTTGAATAGATAATTACCGTGTTTGTAGTCGGTTTTTGTTGCATTACTGTCACTCCTTTTTTTATGATGGGCGCAGCGTAAAACCTCAAGCTAACTTTAGGTCAATACTTAGGAGTAAAATATGTCAGGGTGTGAGAAAAAACTTGTTGAAGCGAACCTATCCGTTGGCTTTGTAGCAAAACGTAGCGGTGTAAAAGTATCGACTTTGCATTTTTATGAATCAAAAGGACTTATTCGCAGCTGGCGAAATAATGGAAATCAACGCCGCTATAAGCCCGATGTACTGCGCCGAATTGCGGTTATTAAAGCAGCGCAAACCATGGGGATTACTCTTGAAGACATCAAGCAAACATTAAGCACTCTACCTGAACAACGCACGCCAACAAAGCAAGATTGGGCAGCACTTTCTAAAGTCTGGCAAACTCAATTAGATGAAAAAATTCAATACATGCAGCGATTACGCGAACGCGTTAATGGCTGCATCGGCTGTGGCTGCTTATCAATGGCCAAATGCCCTATCTACAATAAAGACGATTATTTAGGCGAAGAGCACAGCGGCGCTGTGCTGTTAGAAAGAGATTAAAGTTTTGCTTTGCTCAGTTCGCACATACCGTAAATAGCAAAAGTATGCTCAGGTGCCTCTTCAATTTGAATATCAACTGTTTGCGGGCTTTTTGAGAGCTCGCAAACAAGATCGCCAAGCAACCCTTTAAGCGTATTACTACTTTCATGGATTGAAATACTTGTATACCAAAGCACAATACCTTCAGGAGTGCCATTTTCAAGATAAATGTGTTGAATAAGCGAGTCATTATCAAACATATTTGCAGGTTTGGCTGTTCGTATTAGCTTTTCATCAAAGCGAAAGCGGCCATTATCATCTGTTATCGTCTCATCAATATATTCTTTACCATAAGTAAGCGAACGGGTTATTCCTTGCTTTGCCACCGGCTTGCCATTATCAAGTAAAACACCTTGAACTGGAGCCGATAACAAAAAATCACTTTTATTGAAGAAACCAAACATACCCGTTAATTCCTGTGTTGAAATAAAAATAATAACAAATACTAAATAAGCTAGCCTAACTACCACAATCTTTCTCGAATAAGTACACTAATAAACAATTAACACCATTGATTTTGCAGTAAAACTTAGACAATACTCAATTTCACCTTAGTTAAGATAAACCCTAAACACCCATTGCTATTTGCCTTAATAATGTTTTTGTTAACCGCTTCCAATAAGGCGTTGTATCGGGCTGATTTAAGTTTTCGTCAATTGGCCATTTTTCCCATGGTTTGGTGATTTCTTCGTTTGCCCAGCGTTTAGGGTTGGTTATTGCACCATCAAAGTTAAAGCGATAAATATCGTTATCAAGCTGTTCTTCTATCTGCTGCATTTGTTTGTAACTCATTAAACGCCAATACTTTTCTGGGCGGTTATTCTGTTTATCGAAATCGCGTGTTGCTGGGTCTAAATGACGAAACGGCTCTATTTCAGGTGAGTCAACTAATGGTTTGCTTAAATCCATAAAGCGCACCACGCGCTCCCATGTATAACGACAGTAGTTTGGGTTTTGTGGGTTGTCTTTAACGCGAATTTCACTAAACGCACCACGGTGGTTGCGGTAATCTTTATGAGCCACATACATCGCATGGGTGACACCATGTCCTTGTGAATGGTTGGCTTTAGCGTAAAACGCCTCGATATCTGAGAACGGAAATGTCGCATGACCATGCTCATTCTTTTGCGCATTATCAACCGACCAGGTAAAGCTTACCGTTTGATTTATGCGGTCAAAATACACCTCACGTCGAGGTAAAATGTAGCGTGCTAAAATAGGCCCGAAGTTGAGGAAGAAAAGGTTAAAGCCAATTGCAGGTAATACAAACCAAAACGGAAAATCTTCTGGGGTGGATGTAAATTGTGAATAAAACCACACCCCAAAAAATATAATTGACATAAAAGTTAGCACTGCCCCCATCAATATAGGCCCTAATGTTAATGCAAGCATCGCATCATTTGCTTTTTGAAAGCCTAAATAACGAGCTTGATTATCTAAGCTTTTAGCTTTTACTGGTTTCTTATCATCTTTCTCAATTATAAAGCGTAGAAACATAAATCCTTTTGGATCTTTTAAATAATCAAATAATTCAGCTTGAATGTACCGCTTAAAGTTTTGTGACGCTTCGATTGTTCTTGCATTCATTTTTGCGAATCTATACGAAATAGACATAGCTATCCTTATAATTTTAAAATTTCTGCTTGCCAATCAATGGCTTTTTCGGGGTTGTCTCTTCTAAATTCTTCTATTCGCACCACTGGTTAATTGCGTTAATACGATTTTCTCTTTTAATTTTTTCTCTTTCTTCGTGTGTTAAACCGTCGTTTTGTTCAGCAATATAGCGTTTAAACTCCTCATCACTAATAAGGTTATCAAGTAAGTCATCCAACTTGCTTGATTCTACTGGGCCTTTATCATCACTACTCATTGTCATTGCTATCTACATTCCTTGTTATTTGGCCATTCTATTTAGTGCCTTAAGCCTTAAACCTTAAGTACTCTCTGCTATTTATGTTTTTTTACCACACGGCTTCTCTATTTACTTGGCAATCTACTGGATCTAAATAGGGTTTTAGCTCCTCAGGGAATCCGTGCTTTTCTGTTATGTCTTTATCAATTTTGAAGTAATGCTCTATCGATTGATATAAGTGAGTACCAAGCGGGATGGATGTATCCATAAAGGTCATGGCTGTGGCGTATGCCAGTGAATCCCATTCACGATTTGAACCACCTACATAAAAAGTCGGCTTGGTAAAGCGGTAATGTTTAGGGTATTTTAACGGCACCATAAGTGATACAAATACACGTGAGCCACCGCGGGCTGAACCGACATTACGCTCATTTGCGCCATAGCAAACAATGTCTTCGTAAGGTAAGTAAAACGGTTTTCTAAATAAGGTATGCGGAGTTTTTACAAGGCCAGTATGGCGATTAAAGTAAAACTTATCTCGGTGCGATAATATAGCGCGGTGTTTATGCATGTAAAAACCGACAATAAACATAGGTGCATATACAGCAAATGGTACCCATCGGTAGTCTCCCCACACAAAACCAATAACAACTAAATCAGCGAATAAAAACATTACGGCTGCGACCATTAGAAAGAAGCTTAGAGCAGTAAATAAGTTAGACCACCCTCCAAACCATGAAATAGCAAGTTGTTGCCCATCATTGCGAACCCAATGCCCCTCAAGTGTTGAGCCACTATCTGGGCACTCAAGTTCTGCTGAATATTTATCAGTAAAGCGCTTACTTTTAAAGGTGCGAGTTTTGAAGCGGCAGCCATTGAGTGCTTCTGCTTTTTTTAATCGCGTTTCATAACTGTCTTTATGTAAATAGTCTCTTGGTAGCCTTTCAGTGTACTTGGTGAAATTGGCTTGATAAATCGAGTAATTTCTTTGCTTAGTTCTCTCTGCCTTTTCTATTTCAGGATCTTTTTCTTCTTTATTTCTCTGCTCTCTTCTTTCAGCAAAGCTTTCATCGAGTGCTAATTGCCTAATGTTTTTGTCTTTTGCATAAATCGGTTTTTTTCTTGGGTTAAGTTTTTTCCATTCTTTTAGCTTCCTAATTCGTTCAGGCCTTTTTTTTTCATCTTCAGCACTAAACTTTGCTTTGAACTCATCAAAACGCCTATCGACTTCTTCTGGGTTTGCACGCATCCAATCTTCACGCTCTTGATCTCCACGCTTTATATATTCTAACGTTTCTTTTTTTATTTTATCAGTATCTAATTGATTTTCGCTCATTGCTATTCCTTACGCGCTATACTTTTTATAAATTTATCACAGCTTGACTGATCACTTTGCCAATTCGGTGGCTGAACTTGCGATCATCGCCCCAAGATAAAAACCCTGGCTTTTCACCTACCTTGTAATATTCGATTGGTAAACCATAAAGACTATTAAAGCCCTGAATTGTAGGTTGACCTTTACCTTCTGGGTACACTGTCGCCTCTAATTTAAGTTCGATTTGATCGCCAGGTTTTAATCCAAGCTCTGTCAACAAAATGTGATTATTTATTTCTGCTTGCCAACCCGTTCGAGCAGGCTGCAACGCCCACATACTTTTAAGGAAAATAACCGAATCTAATGGAATTTCAGTAAAGTGTTTATTCTTGCTATATCTTGCTAGTCTAGTGTCATAATCAGTTAGTAATGATGCAGCGTAATAATTTAGCATGCCCTTATCAGGTGGAAGCATTCGCCAACTAACCTTTGTATCAACACCTTCTTTCACTGCTGTTACGGGAGCAGTTAAGCCCATTGAGACTGTTTTTGCGTGTTCATTTGCGATGACTTTTGTATAAGGCTTGTAAAGTACGTTGTATATATCAAGAAGCGCTAAATCGGGCCGATTTCGCCATTGTTCTGCTCGTACACTTGTTGAACCATCATTAATAAAAGCAGCCTTACCCCATGGGCATGCATGCAACCAAGCTTCAACCTCTGATTCACTAAAATAATAAATAAGCCCTGCTGCAATGAGGATGATCACTAAGCCAGCGATACCAAAAACAGCAATTAATGCAGATGCCCCTTTAGTGACAATAGCAATGCCCGACGCTGCGGTCATGCTTAAAAACCCTAAAGCCATTACTGAGTTAGCTGTAGCTAGCCCCACATTGCCCTTGTTATATTCGTTAACGGCATCTCTTACAGCCACATAAGTACTAATCGCACCTGCAACCAATGTCGCTACATTGGCGGCGTAAAACAATATTACTTTCGCGGTAATTACACTGACTCTTCCTCTGAGTATTTTTTTAGTAAACTCACTAGCAGGTACTTTATTATCAGCATAAAGAATTAACTGACCTGAGCTTGGCATACCATAACGCCGCTCAACAAGGTCTTTACCTATATTCACCATTACATCAAGTAAATCAAATGCCGCTGATGTTTTATCCATGGCACTCACGCCATCACCCGTTATTACGGTATAAAAGTTAATGGCCTCTAAGCCAGAAACAAACGGCAATATACCAATACTGGCTGAGCCTACTTTACCCTGTTGCTGTTTACCAAATGCTGTTTGTGCGTATTTTTTGAGAGACTTATTGTGATCTTTGTATCCTGTTAAATCCCAGTTACTTTTAAGCTTTTCTTTCTCAAACTCTTTTAACTCTTCATCTAATAGCTTCTTATAAGCTTTCAAGTCAGCCAACTTACTTTTATCAAGTACCACCATTTTTCTAATCACTTTTTCGCTGGCGGTGTCTGCTTGGTAGTATTGCTTAGTAACCATGGCCTCAAGTTCATTTAAAGAGCCATCTAAACTTGTAATAAGGTCTAACCGGGCGGGTATGGTTACTTTATCGTTAACTTTAAGTTTAACAATCGGTCGCGTTCCGCCATTACCAGGGTAACTGCCCTGACTCAATGCTTCATCTATACCTTCAGTTATTTTATTAAACTCTAAAATGCGTTGTTCGGCACGCTTAGAGCGGCTATCAAAATTAAGCGGCACGACTGAATCGGGCAAGTTGCCTTGATAATAGTCGTTTACATCAATATCTATCTCAACAAGCAAGTCGTCTGAGATCATATGTGCTAAATGCATTATTTTTTGATACGGGTTGTACGACATCGCAACTGACTTAATACGTGCCTCACTATTTAGCATGTCTAGCCCCACACTTTTCAGTGTTGATAAATGCGCGCGGGTTACACTACTTTTTGTTTTTGCTTGTTTAAGCAATGTTTTGTAATGCTCTAGTTCTTTGTTTTTTTGTTTAAGCTGTCTGTTTAATTGCTCGGTGATGTCATCGCCATCAATCCCTTGGTTACGTGCTTCTTGAATTAGATCATCGCGTGATTTTTCAGAATTTTTAATTTCGTTTTGTTTATTTTTTATTTGTTTTTTTAAGTTTGATATTTGCTGCTGAACCTCGTTACTTTCTTGCTGAAGGGTCGATTGTTTTTTTCTACGAGCAGTAAACACATCTTTAATTGTTCCGCTACCTTGAGACATTGAATATGTAGCAGAGGGGACTTCCATAATAATATTAAAAAAGCCCCACACAGCTTGACTGCTTCGCCTAAATACTTGCGTTAAATCACCTTCAATGTAGCCATCTAGCCCATCGTCTTTGCTCTCAAGGGCATAAAACTCATCCATATCAAAATCGATATTTTTAGGGTCGTCAGGATCTCTAAAATTTAAGTAGTCGGTTAAGCCTGGGTTACTGCGCTTTTCGTCAGGAAAAAGTAACTTGTGTAATTTCAATAAGTTTGCACGATTACTAGTGTCTTCAGGGTGGGTACCTAACACTTTTAAAATGATATGCTGGCCTAAGTCATTACGGTCTATTTGCTTAAGCTTTTGTGCGTCTTTGTCATACACTACACTTGAACGAAGCAAGTCTGCCGTTAAATCTTTGAGTGGAGCTAATACATCGCACATGAGTTGATACATATCGAGCCTTCGATTACCCGTATGGTATGCATAATCCCTTGTACATTGATAAAAACTAGAGGCGCTATCTTCATCCTCTATAATATCTTTTACATTGGCTCTTAATTCATTGATGTATTCGCCTAACTCGAACACTTTTGCTGTTGCTAAAAATTTTCTGAACGCTGTTTTATCAAATTTGTTATCTACCCATTTTTTATAATCAGCAGCAATATCTTGCTCTTGTTCAGAAACACTGTCTTCACCATAGGTTGCTAACTTGTCTGAAACAGACTGTGGAAAAGCAAAAAAGGTTTGTTGAACAAACGATGCTAATTCGAGCTGACCCCTTTGCTCTTTTGTGAACTCAGCAACACTCGACACCATTTGTCCATTTGCGACTTGCTCTATCGGCAGTGAACTAATAACAGAACGCGTTAATGTAATATCCGCAGCGGCTTGGCGTACTTTGCCTATCTGGTCAGGAATAACTGGACAATACACACCCGCTTGATTAACAACATCAAGCACAACATGCTTAGGTAGTTTGGCGCTATTATAGCCTTGTTCAAAATCACCGAGTTTATCTAACGTGAAAAGCCTATCACCTCGTAATATTTGCGCATCACTATTATTATCGCCGGGTTTAACTGGCTCGCCATAATTTAATCTTGGATCTTCAGGGTTAAGGCCGCCAAAAAGCTCTATTTGCTTCCAAGACCATTGCACTTCAGAGTACGCTACTTGAACCTCGCAGGTTTGCCCATTTAGTTTATAAGGCACAATAACTGTTTTGAGTTCTTCGCCCGTTGCATCTCTGCAACCTTTATTTTGTTTCCATGTCATGACGCCTTTTTGCCACGCAAGATTAACATCATTAAAACGCGTCACGTTTTGCTGAGTAGTAACCTTGAGTTCACGCCATAAATGACCATCAACAAAAATGTATAAGTAACCATCTCTGAGATTCGTTTTATGATTATCTATCTCATCAGCAGGGTGTGCATATCTAATGGGAAAGATATGAACCAGTTCAATATCAGCTGTATTATCACTTTCTTCTTTTGCATCCACTTTGTATAAAGGAATTTTGTAAAAACCTTTTTGACTTCTATCAACTGACTCATCTTTAACCATCAGTGATACATTTTTGGCACCATCTGATTGGCGTTCAAAAACTAGTTCTCTGTGAGCATTTTTTATATTAATTTTGTCTGCGACACTTAAATCACTCATTGAATATTCACCCCGTCTTCGTCTAGCTTTTCTGCTCCAGATAATTTAACTATGATTTTCTTCCCTGCATTTTCAGCTTGCAAACTATCCCTATCTTGCACTTTAAGCCCCCTTGGTGCGGGGCCGCCAGACTGCATAAGTGGCATGGGTGGGGTATTTTTATTATTTGATATCATCGGGTCGCCTTGGCGAGCTGCGGGTTTGCCTTCAATCATTACGTTAAATGACCCCATAATAAATTCGGCTTTGCCATCGTTTGTACCGCTTATAATTCCTTTTTTATTACCGGGTTTATCACCTTTACTTTTTGAAAAGTTACTTTTTATATGCGCTGCGCCATTACCGTTCACTTTGACTGAACTGGCTACCCCTGTTACATCTCGAGACTGCGCATTATTTGGATAAGGAATAGGTATTACACTGGGGCCAACTGTCGTTAAACAGACATCGATGGTTGTTAGCTTACCGCCGCTATCTTTATGCACGGCGGTACGGCCATTAATAAGTACATTTTGCCCTGAGACTGTCGCAGTTTGCGGTGCCTCTGATTCAGTGTCTTTAACCAGTTGCTGCTCTGTACCTGCTTGCCAACCTAAATGATTCGATACTAAATCTAAAAAGGCACGGGGGTTATCGATTGGTTTGTTCACGTCCATATTCGTTTGCGGTTCGTTCCACGGCAGAATTGGCTCGTTTTTTTGGTTATCCCATTTTGGTGGCGGAATAATGTAAGTGGGAATAAAGGCATTAACCATTTCACCAAGTGTATGTTCTCGGTACTTGGGTCTGGCAATTTCATCTAAAAAAGCTGATTCGCCGGCAGTTCTGTCTGCAAAAATAGCCACGCCATTGGCCTTTCCTAGTGCACCGTTGCTTCGTGCACTATTGATTAGACCAAGTAATGTGGGGTTGTTATGGCGCCATGTTACACTGCCACCGCTTCGTACGTCAGCAGTGAGTGCATCTATGTCGTATTGTACGCTACCTGATTCTTTGCCGGCCATGGCATTTATATATGACATTCGCTTTCACTCCTTGAAATCTTAAATAACTGTTCGTTTGGCTGATTGAATACCACAAATACATGGTCACAATCAGTCATAAGCGGGTTCTGCAAATAGCTTCCGGCTAATGTAAATCCAGCTGATTGATTTGCCACACCTTGGTAACCAGTCACGGTGTTTAGTTCTGCAAACTCTATTAGTTCGTCATCATTTTTATAGTGCTTTTGGGTATAGCTAAACCACTGCTTTTGCCATTCATACGACTGCATGCCTGCAAAAATAAAAGGGTCACTCACCTGTATGTTTGCACTTTTGAGCTGAGTAGGCATTGGCTCATCAAAGGTCGTGGCTTTTAAACGACCTTGTCTGTGTACCAACAATGCATAGCCACCTTCGCCATTAATCACGCCGGCGGGGCCATTCAAAACCTGTACGGTGTGTTGCTTGGCTTGCTCTGCAACGTATTCAAAACTGATACATGAATCAATGGCTATTACTAACGTATCTGGTTCTGTTGATTCAAGCTGCCAGTCGCTCACTTGCTCAAAAGCGGGCGTTTGCGCTGGTATTGCGTCAGTCAATAATTCACTTAATGTGTCATTATCAATAACCGGTTGGCTGTCGTTGCCGTGCGGTAATATAAACAAAACTTTATTGACCCTAAATGAACGACACACACTTTTAAAGTCAATATTTTCAATAATATGAGATAAAATTAACATGCAACGTGTTTGTCTATCTAGTTGGGCAAGTTCTGCTAATTCAACAAACACATAAGGCGCATCTAAGCTAATATCACAACGTATCAGTGCTTTACTTGGCTTTGAAAACAACATTTGATTAGCCACTGCTGTATAAAAGCTTTCAGCTAAGCTGCCTGATGCATTCACATGATAAAGGCAATCAAACTGCATTTTCATCTCCTTGTTCAGCGACCAATATATTGCTGTTGCTTGCCACATTTTCACTGTTTATATGCCCGCGCCACAGAAGTGAAAAACACTGTGCATCTGAGTCAATCACTAACGTATCGCAGCGCATGTCGATATCTTGCCTAGTTAACGTATTAACCACTTGTACTATTGGCTTGAGCACAGGTAACTCTACCGTTTGTTGCTGGCCATATTCTTGTAACGGGTATAATCCGGTTAACGAAAACGCCCAGCCTTTTGTAAACGCATGTTTTGTTTGCTGATCAACGGGGGCTGTGTTGTAAACGTTGCTGGCTAATGAGGTTTTAAACGGGTATTTGCCTGCCATTAATGCTTGTTCGTCAATTTCTGGTATTAACTCAACACGGGGAGACCAATGACTTGGGATAGCAGAAAAACCAGCAGTGGATGCTTGATGGCTTGGCTTTCTTAAAACTTCATTTGCATATTCAATCGCTGGTAATAGCTGCCCTACTGCGTGTTTATTTTTAAGTTTAAACCCCACACCCAGCGGGTTTTCAAGTGAGTAGTCACTTGGAACATGAATCGCTTTGCCGCCATAAGCACGGCTATAACATAGAGCGGTTGGTAAAATTGGGGCTGGGTCGGTGGCAACAGGGCCTAATAATGATCGCCGCCACGTGCGCTCACCCGTTACGCGTAAACGCTTTTTAATTAAGGTTTTCTCGTTTTCCGCTAAGCAAAGCTCAACTTCGATAACCCGAGCTGTTTTTCCCTTTGGCGGATAAGCGGTAAAGTTACCATACACCTCAAAACCTTGCTTAAAAGCGACTTGTTCGTTCACTGCCACCAGCGGCTCGCTTGTTGGATCGCCTTTATATTCGTCGGCCATCACAATTTCAACACACGGATCCATTAAGCTGGTATTGCCTTTTTCATCAAATTCAAAGCTTTGTTTTACCAGCACAATATGCGAGGGCGAACCATCAGCTTGCCAACCTTCAAACAGACTTACTTGCCAAGGTGTAAAGTTATGCAGCATGCTGGGCTCCTGTTAATAAAGTTAGCCATTGCTTAGCTGTTTGTTGGGTGTGATAAAGGCCACAGGCCAGTGTTAACTCAAACTTAGGCGCGAGCACTCTCTGTACAATCTTACCGGCAAGTGGGGCTAATTGGTGTGCAGCATTCTCATTCGTAAAACTAATCCCTTTTAAAACACACTCCCCTTTGCTTAAGGCAAGTGCTTGTCTAGTATGCTCTGCATCGTGCAAATTTATACCCGCTTGCACATTATGTTGATTTTGAGCATTAACAAGCGTTAACGGCTCTGCCTTTTGCAAGGGTCTATCAGTTAAGATTAACCACGCTTGATATGCAGCTTCTTGAGTTTGCGCTACAGCCATTAGCTCAATCACCATAACAAGCGCTGGTTTATAAACATAATGACTCAAAACAGCTTGGCAATACTCAGGGTGTGCTTTACAAAATAATGCACAGGGTTCATGCCAGCGATTGTCGTTTACAAGACCAGCTAATTTTAATAATTGAGCTTTTTGTGCGGGCTCATTGGTGCTCGAAAACACTTTAAATAACTTATCACTTAAGCTGTTGTCGCGCTGGCAATAACAGTTAACCAAAGCTGCATAAACTAGAGTAAAATCATTGTGATCTAATGCGCTATTCAGTTCTGTGTCGTTAAGTGATTGCGAAAACAACATCGTTTTAAGTTGCTCTGGTAAGGACTCTTTCCCCTCTAATATTGTTGCTCTTAACGCTTTTTGTTCGGGAATATCCCAAAAGCTTAACTGCTGCGACAACAATGCAAAGTAAGACAACGCATGTTGCTTTTTTAGCTTAAGAAAATAATCACGGTTATCGTGTTCTGGCTTTGCAATTAAGCGTGTCGCACATAAGGCAAAAATAGCCTGTTTATCGCTTGCTAAAGCAAGCTCACAAAAATCATCACAGCTAAGTTCAGCAAGATCGTTAAAACTTTTTCCTTTAAAGTAATCACACGGCGACTCAGCCTTAAGTGCACCAAGCACGTAAAGGTGATTAAGCACTTGATTTTCTAGTACATCTTGCCGCGCAACACTGAACGCCCCAGATGCAAATAGCTTTTCTCTGTGCGCCATTAAGGTCGCAACGCGCTGCTGATGTTGTTTTAATTTAGAAACCGCTGCAAACATATTAATTAAGCCTAATAGGCCAACCTGCCAAGGTTAGGTCTTGCTGGCTATTTGCCGTTATGTCTTGACCTTCAAGCACAATGGTGCCGTCGGCAAACACCTCGATGCTGCCTTTTGCTGTTTGCAAACTAACACTCTGCTCAGCAGCAATTATTATATGGCCTGCGTTGTTAGTTATGTGTGCTGCTGGTGATTGTTCTGGCGCAGCTAAAAGTGCGGTTACAATGACACCTTGCTCGCTGTGCAGTACTACAACTTGGCTGCCGACTTTGCAGCAAGACACATGTGCAGCTTGTAATATGACGTTATAGCGAATGTGATTGATCATCACACTTAATACCTTACCTTGCGGTGACACTTCACTCACTTCTGCAAGGCTTTGTTGCTGATCAAATAACTGTTTTACTGTGGCTGTCATTTTCAATCCTTGAAATTAGTTATTACTAATTGCATTGCCTTTAATGGCTATATTTCGAGCTGATAAAGTGATATTGGTCGCATCAATCGTCAAATTCCCCGCAGCATCAATCTCAACACTTGCGCCGCCTTGGCTTAGCTGAATTGAGCCTTGTCCTTCACCTTTAATTGTGATGTTTGCGCCACTATTAAGTGTTAAATCACCATTTGGAGCTTGAAACTCTATATTGCCGTCTACCGAGTAAACACTAAAATCTTGCTCACTTTGTAGATTAAGTTCTTTCGAAGCTTTAAGCTCACTACTGCCATCGGTGGCTTCAATACGTGTATCAGCATCTGATTTTAATGTTAAATCGGCCGCCGCTGTCACATTAATGTCGCCCTCGCGAGTTTGAATTTGTAAGGTATTCTCTACACGATTTGTAAAGTTGCTGGCGGCAGTAAAAATGGCATCATTCTCAGCAACAAACTGAAGGTTTTCTTTGGCAGAAATTTTAACGTCACCATCTACCGATTTAAGTGTTGCATGATGGGCATTATCGGTTGCATCTAATAACAACTGGTTTTTATTGTCTTTATTAGCAAGACTGATTTTTTCTTCGCCACTTTTATCATCCATAATCAAGCTATGTCCTGCTCTAGTGACAAGCTTATTCTCAGTTGGGTTTTGGCTAGTAACAGGATTAGGTGCGCTTTGGTTATACAGTGCACCTAAAATAATAGGTCTATCTAGATCACCATTTTCACCGGTTACAAGTACTTCGGTGCCCTCTGTCAACGGGAAATGCATACCATGACCACTGCCACCATATTGCTGTAATAACCGAGTTGGACGGCTTTCTTGGCCCTCACCATCTTGATTAAAGGGTAAACGCACCAAATAATTGCCATCATCATCAACTTCTTGTTCAATTGTGGCATTAAAAGTTGCAAATACGCGCCTTGCTGCTGACAATTCAGCTCTAAAATCGACTGATACAGGTAATAAATAAGCTTGATTTTTATAGGTTAACCCTTTGACCTGTGAGCCATATTCTACAGCGGCTGACTGACTGCCCTTGTGATCAACTCGGGTAATTAAATACAGTCCCTTATACTCAGGGTGGTCATACACAGTAAGCAACATACCCGGCCTTAAAGCACGGCAATCGGTATCAATTATTAGCTGCTCTCGCTGACAATCAAATGCTTGCTGACGCACTTTAGCCAGCGAGTTACCAATATCGACTGTCGGAAAGTTATCTGCGTAATGACTGTCATCTCCAAAGCCTGGGTAACTGGTATTATTTGCTGTAGAAACGTTTAGGTTTCCTTGTGCTTTATAATTGTAATCATTGAGGGAGACGCTCTGTGGCTGTAACTGCGCCTTGCGACTAATAGCAAAAATACTTTCGCTATTGCGAACTTGCCCTGAGGGCGGCACATAACTAAGGCTAATGTCATCACACAGTCCAGAAAAATCTTTACTGCTGTTACATACTTTAAAGGTGCAATCGCCCCCTGTTTGCTCAACAAAACCATATACAAAGCCGTATTTTCGCATCAATCGAGTGACAAACTCATAATCTGTTTCGTTATATTGAACCGTCATTTCTAGGCTAGGGCCCGATGCCTGAATACTAAACTTTTGCATTGGAAAACCCGCTTTAGTGAATACACTTTTTACAATGGCTGCGGGGTCCATCATGGTGAATACGCGGTTAGAGTGTTGGTGTTTTAACACGGTTAAGTAAGAACTCAAGGTAAGCGTGTAATGATACCCTTGATGACTTTGTCCGTGCGCTGTAAAAGCACTTATTAGCCCAGAAATAGTACGGTCAGTCATAGACCATACTAAATTTAGGTTGGCATCTTTGCCTAACAGCATTTCTGCGCTTAAGTGCTCTTGACTTAAAACTTGAATATAAAAAGCATAGTCTTCACACAAGCTGTCATTAATTGATTCAAAATCTGTTACCGACACCATTCCATCGGGCAACCCTTGCACGCTGACACTAAAATGACTGGTATTGGCTTTTAGTTCATTTAGGCTATCCATGAATCCCATTGTTCAAATCCTTTATGCTTGGTCCGCGAAGGTTGCGGTAATTTCATCATTCTCATCAACGGCCAACGTGAGAATATCTGGCATGTCTTCTTCTGCCATAAACTCTAAAATTGACTTCGCAATACCCGGCAGAATTTGCTGCTCGATGACAGCATTCACCATACGCGCACCACTATCCGATAATCGGCATTGTTCTGTCAGTTTATTGAGCACTGTTTCATCAACACGAAGTTGCATTTTGTGATTATTCGCTAAACGTTTTGCGATACCATCTAGCTTTAAGCTGACAATTGATTGCAGTGCTTCTTTATCAAGTGCTAAATAAGGGATCACTTGCATACGCGCTAGTAACGCAGGTGCAAAAAACTGAAGTAACTGTGGCTTAATTAACTCTGTCAGCGCTGTAATCGAGGGTACTTGCCAAGGACTGCCGTCTTCATTTAACGGCGCTTGTTCGCTATTCAAGGCTGCGTTAATTTGTGCTTGATTTTCGGTATCAGCATTTTCATCGTCAGTCGGCTCAGTTAAATCAATTACATTTGGTGGGGTGCATGCATCAATCAGTTCGGCTGAGCCTAAGTTTGAAGTCATGATGATTACGGTATTTTTAAAGTCGATTTCACGGCCTTCACCATCACGCATACTGCCACGCTCAAACACTTGATAAAACATGTTCAGCACATCTTTGTGAGCTTTTTCTACTTCATCAAGCAAAATCACAGAGTATGGGCGCTGTCTTACTGCTTCTGTTAATACCCCACCTTCACCATAACCAACGTAACCCGGCGGCGACCCTTTAAGCTGCGATACAGTATGTGCTTCTTGGTACTCACTCATATTAATAGTGGTTAAAAACTTTTCTCCGCCAAACAATTGTTTAGCTAAACAACGCGCCGTTTCAGTTTTACCCACCCCAGACGGCCCAGCCAATAAAAATACACCAAGTGGTCCATATTCGTTACTGACCCCCGCCTTACTGACACGTAACGTTTGCGCTATTTTTGCAATCCCAGATTGCTGACCAATTACTTCTTGGCTTATCGTATTCTCGAGGGTTATTAAATTAGTGATTTGATCTTTCACCATGGCCCCTACGGGCACGCCAGTCCATTGCGAAATTATTTGCGCGACAGCATCGGCGTCAACTTCGCTGTATAGGCCGTTATCTTGGCTATTCTGCTCTTTTAGCGTTTGGCGTAAGTTAAGTAAAACGCTGCTGTCTAACTCATTTAATGTATTGGTCTGCTTGAACTCATTAATTTGTTTAAGTGTTGAAATTTGTGATTCACGTGCGCTAGTTAGTGCTGCTAAGTTTGTTTGCGCTGCGTTAAGCTCTTGCTGTAAATACAGCAATTTATCCATATCAATCGCCAAACCTTGCTCACTCTCTGCGGCAATACTTTTAATACGTGTTTCAAGGTAATTAATGTGTTCACGCTCGGATTCTATGGCAGCTGGGTCGGTTGCAAATGACATTCTTACTCTTGCTGCTGCAGTATCAAGCACATCAATCGCCTTATCGGGTAATTGACGGCCTGTTATATAGCGCGACGACAACACTACAGCGGCTTCAATTGCATCATCAGTAATTTGAATATTATGGTGTTGCTGATACTTATCTTTCAAACCCGCTAGCATGAGCTGCGCAGCTTGCTCTGTTGGCTCATCAACTTTAATAAGTTGAAAACGACGCTCAAGTGCGGCATCACGCTCAAAATACTTTTTATATTCGCTCCACGTCGTCGCGGCCACGGTACGCAACTCGCCACGTGCCAGTGCTGGTTTTAACAAATTGGCCGCATCACTCATGCCAGCATCGCCACCCGCACCAATCAGGGTGTGAGCTTCGTCAATAAACATGATAATAGGTGTTGTTGAATTTTTAACTTCATCAATCACTGTTTTTAAACGACGCTCAAATTCGCCTTTGACACCGGCACCTGCTTGCAATAACCCCATATCAAGCACAAGTAAACGTACACCTTTAAGGTCATCAGGGACTTGAGAGTCGACAATACGCTGTGCAAACCCTTCTACAACTGCTGTTTTACCTACTCCTGGCTCACCAACTAAAATAGGATTATTTTTACGACGACGGCAAAGTACATCAACCATCATACGAATTTCGTCATTACGTCCTAGAACAGGATCAATTTTACCTAGCTTCGCTTTTTCAGTTAGGTCTTCACAGTACTCATCAAGTGCGCCACCTTGAGAGTTTTGCTGATTTGCAGACGCTTGTTGCGTTGCATGTTTTGCCTGTGGGTTTAGGCGTTCACTGGAGCTCTGGCACAACTTGTCGAGATTTTCAGCTATAAAGCGCGCATCAATTTTTTCTAGTAACGCAGGCAATTGCAGTACGGGGCTATAAGGCAATAATTCGGTTAATGCATCGATTAGTGCTGCACCTGTTATCCAGTCACTTTTGTGCTGAACATTAGCACTTAGCCATGCACGCTCTAACCACTCATAAAGCCTACGCGAAAAAACAGGTTTACTTTGATTGCCCGCAGGTTGACGATTTAAAAAGTCGAGAAGCTCATGCCAAACCGCGTCTTGATTAATATTAAAAAAGTGAAAAATATGCTCTAGATCACCATTCCCTCCCTCTTCCATCAACTTAATTAATAAGTGTTCAGGTAACACTTCATAATGACTACGACTACTCGCAAACCCAGCTGCAGACTCAAGTGCTGTTGCAGTATGGCCATTTAGTTTGTCGATAAGTTGTTTTATGCCTTTTGCATCCATGTTGTTTTCCTTAAATCCTGATTACTTTTAATGTTGATATTGTTGATGTGTGTAGCTGTGAACGCTGATGTTTTCCTCAGCACTCCCCAAATAAGAGTTATGACCCAGCAATAAAACGCTTTGTCCTATGGCCTGTTCTTTCACAGCTTTATTGGCTACTTTTATTTGGCAAATCCATTGCACATTACTCGGTAAGTGCGTGCTTAGCATGGCTGCCATTTTTTTACCTTGCGAGTGTTGAGGGTTAAGCGCTATCGCTGTTTCAGAATCGACAGGACCAATAACTATGGTCAGTACACTGCCACTCACCAGCACTCGCTCACCCAGTACAGCTGACTCGCCTAACACCATTTGTTGATCTTTACCAAATGAACTTGGTGAATCTATTTGTTGCCAATTCGCGCGCGTATCATCAACACACAGTTGCTCAACATCCAACGAGTGACGAAGTAATTGCGCTAAGCCCGCAGCACTAGTTTGCTTTAAGCTCGCGATACCGCACTGTACCTTTTGCTCAGTTTTGCTTGATAAAATAGCCTCTATTAAGTGGTCAAATTGCTCAGCTCCACGACCCTCAACATTAATATGTGACTTTTTCCATGCTTGGAATAGTTGGCAATAAAGTACATGGTTAAACATGTCTAAAAATTGCCTAACTCGCCCGCCGCTTTGCTCATCGCTTGCGGCCTGTTCTAGTAAATAATGTGGCATAGGTGCATCTACGCCATACAAGCCTAAAAATGAAGTCGATAAACTTAAACGGCCGCGCCCTTGATTATCTAGCTCACAGCTTCGAACATCTGTGGCAGGAAAGCCTAGCTCTTTGTAAGGCTTAAACAGCACTCGCTCACTGATGCCTTTTTCAAGCTCTAAGGGCGTTGCCCAGTGCTTTTCTATAAGGCTCATCGCCTTAAACAGGTTAAACTGCCAAGGAGTTGCAATAAGCTTTTCAATAGGTACTGGTAGCTTTGCCCATACTGGGTGCTTAGTTGATTCGTACATATTCATAACTGGTAGCTCTTTCCTGGTTCAATTTCCCAGCAATGAGTTTTATAACTTGGAATCGCATTAACGCGAGTTTGCACGCTTTCATTGATTGGCGCGTACATCAAAAAGAACTGATGCAACATATTGCAAAAATGGTATAGGTCAGCATCACAAACAAATTTACTCTCATCAATGTCAATCAGTACATCAACACCTTTAATGAAAATACCGCGTTTAATTTGGCTTATGGGGGTGGCAGTAATTTTTTGTATACTATCAATACGTAAACGATTTTCTGCTTTTTTTGACCAGTCAAATAGTACAAGTAAACGTTTTAATTCAGTAACTTGTGTTATTTGCGAAAACTTTACATTTAATAAGCTGATCAATTGCCAATGCTTTGGTTGGTCAGGGCAAGGTAAATAGTTTGTTGGCCGAATAACATTTTCAACATTGGCAATACTGGGCATGCTAGGGCCACCAATATTCAGATCGCCCTCTTGTAATAGTTGCCTTGGCCAACCAGCATTAAACACTGTTAAATCAACTGATAAGGTTTCTTTTTCTTCTTCTAAGTTAAAAGGTAACTGTAGATAATGGCAAGGTGCAGCGGCACCAACATCTTTTGTTAAAACAGTAAAAAGCTTTTTTTCGTCTTCAAAAACGCTTTGATATCGCGGCGTGTAATCATATGACTTACCACTTAACGAGTTGCGCCCTTTTACCTCATTAATGGTATAGCTAAATATATGATCGGTGCGATTTTGATCAGCAGTGATCATATAATCTGTACGGTTAGACTCAATACGAATAGGCTCAGCTGGTTGTGCAAACAAATTAATCGCTGGCACACAGTTAAGTAAAATATTATCACGGCTGAGTTGATGTCCCGGTGGAAGTTTACTACTGCCTCTAAACACTAACTCAAATCGGTCGATATGCTCGGGTAAAGTAAAATCTTTTAAGCCATTAAAACGCATAAAGTAAAAACGATCTTTGGCATTAAAATAATCAAGTAGTAACGCATAACCCGGATGACTTTGTTCGGCATGTGGTAACAAAGCGCCATCAATATCTAAGTAGCTTGCACTACATCCCTTCACTTTTAACTTTTTGTTGTGCTCAAAATGTGATGGCCCAAAATCTATCTCTGTAAATTGCTCTGCTGTTTTTAATAACTTAAACAACGAGCTGCATAAAGGCGTGTCACCTCGTAAATAAAACTGTAGATTTGATAAGTCGTAATTTTTCCGCTCCCCTTGACACACAAAACGTAAGCCAACACGAAGCTCTGAACCTAAATGCGATTCTTGATAGCGCACATGTTCCACATCAAGTGGGCTTAGCTGTAAATCGTGGGTGGTAGTAAAAGTGATATTTTTATTATCGACTACAGACTTTTCAGCACTCAAAGTAAGCCCTTTTTCTATTAGATGCGATTTTTGCATTGCTAACTTAGGGTTAAACTTCACAACTGTGCTAGAAGGGTAGTAGCTTAACAAAATTGGACAGAGTTGACGCAACACTTGCTCTGATACTTCTGGTACTGACTCATCTAAGCGCTTTTGAGTATGCGCAGTTAAATACGCAACACCTTCAAGTAACCGCTCAATATGAGGATCACGATCTTTGAGTGCATCAATATTCAGCATGCCCGCATGCTCCGGGTAATGCTGCGCAAATTGTTTGCCTGCTTGAGTTAATAAACGCATTTGAGCATCAAAATATTGTTGCATTTTTTTATCCTTTTACGCTAAATCAATCAAATTGCTTGGCATGCTCTACTACATCGGCTTTACCACCTGACTCAAATCGTGTATTGAGTTTTATGCACTGACCTGATGTTAGAAACGCTTGAATATCAAGCCTAATTACGCAATTTTCTTCACGAATTTCCATTGGAATAACATTGGCATAGCGAACGCGGGGTTCGTATTTCTCAATCAATTTTTTAACTTCAAACGCCAGAGTGTGCTGAGAATAGGGTAAGCCTTCATAGATATCCTCGACATCGGGGAGCCCGTAATCTGCTAAGTGTTTTAAAACACCACGACGTGCATTAAGAAGTTCATTCAAATGTTTACAAACACTATGTTGCTCATCAGTTTGAAAACCTTGACTACCCGTTCGTGTGACAGGTTGAGTTAAAAAATCGAATAACGCCATAAACTTACCTCTAATAAAAGGATATGCTCTCGCATATCCTTTAGGTTTCTCGACTTATCGACCTTCAGTCCAAGAGTCAGAGAACTCAATGTTGCCATCAAGGTAAGTCCACGTAATGCGCTTATAACGTAGGCTAACTGTTTCAAGGTGCGGATAACGCTCCTTGTCTAAGTCTTTTACGTTATGCATTGTTGGTAAAATTGAGGTGATTTTTACATCTTCCAACTTGTGGCAGAAATATTCACGCTCGGTCCCTGTGTCATCAATACGGTACCATTTAAGCTCAAGTTGCTTTAATGTTTGACCGTTTGAACACGCTTTGTACAAGTACGGTGTTGCTGCATCAACCGCTTTTGTAATAACAAAAGGTTCGTGCTTACGCGTACCTGTAAGTTCGCCTGTATCGTTATCTGTAGGAATGCGAAGTTCATGATCAAAGTGTAGGATCTCAATTGAACCTTCACGCTCTGCAACAGTTACAGAACCTTTGATGTCATTACCTTGGTCATCCTTTAACCACATATACGCTGGAATTGCCATTTCATTATTCTCCTTTTAGAATGAATTGTTTCCTATTAGATGGCATAGGCATAAACAACCTTGTTTATGCCCCCCAAAAAGCCCGATGCTTCATGCCACTGGGGAACATGTCCCAAGTTGGGTGCAACCAACTTGGGACAATTCTGTTACACCAACCAGCTACTCACCAAATTGACGTCTTTGTATACAGCCTGCTTAAATCCGTTTCATCGGCGGCTTGGCAGTTCATTTTTCCCCAGGCATCTGACCTACAAGCGCTAAACGAACATCAATCCCTTCAACTTGAAAGTGTGGGACAATGTAGGTGCTTACACGGTAATAGCCAGGGTTACCCGGAATTTCAGACACTGTTACTTTTGCATCTTTTAATGGGTGGGTAGCTATTAATGATTCGTCAGGGTTATTCATCTTAGTAACCAACGCGCCTAACCAATCATTGAGTTGTTGCTCTAGCTCATGGCGAGGTTTGCTAGAACCAATATTTTCTCGCTGTAGCACTTTTAAATAATGAGCAATACGAGACACCAAGAAAATATATGGTAAACGCGAGTTAATACGTGCATTTGCAGTGGCTTCATGTGTTTCTAGCACTTGCGGTTTTTGTGCACTATTTGCAGAAAAGAAACAGGCAAAATCAGAATTTTTATAATAACTAAGTGGAATAAAGCCTTGGTTAGCAAATTCAAGCTCTTTCGTTTCTGAAATAAGGACTTCGGTAGGTATTTTAGTTTCCGATCCTTTTCCTGCTTCAAATGAATGCAGAGGTAAATTCTCTACTTTACCACCAGACTGCGGACCACGAATATTGACCGCCCAACCATTATCATGAAAACTGCGAATAATGTTTGCCGCAAATGCAAACGTTGCATTACCCCATAAATAACGCTCATGGTGCTGACTGTTTACATCTTCTTGGTAGTTAAAATTACGAATTGGATTTGTTTCACCGTACGGTAAACGCAATAAGAAACGTGGGAATGCTAAACCAATGTAACGTGAATCTTCTGACTCTCTAAAGTTCTTCCAACGTAAGAACTCTGCACGCTCCATGTATGAGCCAATATCTTGAATTTTAGATACTTCATCAAGTGAATCTTTCAAGAAGAACTTAGGCCCTACACTGCCCATAAACGGACAATGTGCGGCAGCTGATACCCGTGAAATTTCTTGTAGTAACGATACGTCAGGTGCAGAACAATCAAACTCAAAATTAGACACCATTGTCGAAACTGGTTCACCGCCTGGGGTGTCATAATCGGAGGTATAAACGTGCTTATAAAGTGCTGATTGTGTAGTATCAGGCGCTTCTTCAAAGTCATCGCGCAGTGTTTCTTTATCAACATCTAGCATTTCAATTTTGATGTTCGCGTTATTAGGCGTACGGTTAATTAAGTAACGTAATGATCGCCACGCTGATTCAACTTTTTGAAAATCTGGATGATGTAATATCTGATCCAGTTGCTGTGAAATGATCGTATCTACTTTTGCGATATAATCATCTAATAATAGCTTATCGATACGAGTAACTGATTCACCACTCGTGCCAGCCATATCTAAAAATACGTTAATTGCTGCTGTGAGTCGCTCGTTAGCGCGAGTCTCGGCTAAGTTGCTTGCATCACGAAAAGTATCTAGCTTAATTTCGCTACCTACGGGAGCAATATCAACCATACTGCATAAATTCTCATAGGTTGATACCGGTGCTTGCTCAACAGTGTGAGCCGCTACATTTAATTGTTCTTGCATTGACATGGCAACGTCCTTATTCAGTCACAGGTTGTTTTTCGTCTTCTGATGCAAGCGGCGCTATTTCATCTAGCTTCGCTTTTAATTCATCAAGCTCAGGTTGGTTCTGTAAAACACGTTCCAACTCTTTTCTAAGCGATGAGTTATCAAGAAGATTTGACTTTAAATCACGCAATAAATTACGCATTGCCATCATCTTATTTAGCTCAGGGACTTGCGCTGCAACTTGCTCTGGATCAAATGACTTAAATGAATCAAACTGCAAATTAACGTTGATTTCTCCATCGCCTTTTATTTTATTATTGACCTGAAAATTGGCTTTAGGGGCAATATCTTTTAACACTTGTTCAATGTTATTTTTATTGATGGTCACGCGTTCACGCTCAGCTAGTTCTTGGCTATTTTGGCCATTTGAATAGTCACCAATAACCAGCATTTTTAGAGGTAATTCACTCTTTTGTGATGCCCCATCTGTATCAAGCTCTAGCGAGATATTGATCCGCGCTCGTGGTATCTCTTTTTGAAATGTATCTGTCATGTTTCTTCCTTTGCAGTTTGTTTGTCTAACGACTCAATTCCAATTCGGCGTGGTTAAACCCAAGCAATTGCTTGCGCAGGGTTCGTAACCATCATTCGCTGACTAATTTGCTTAGCAGCTAAACTCATGTCATCACTCTCTGTCTGGGACAAGTTGGCATAACATTGCTTGGCAAAACGCCATACTTCCATGCAAAACGGTTGTTGCCACTTCGCTAATTGATAGGTTTCAATTTGCTCGAGTAATTCGGTTAAAATGGCTAAAGCATGTTCGTAGTGCTCAGCCTTAATAAGCAACTTTGCCTTAAGTAACTGACATTGTGCTTGATCAAATCCGGTTGGCGTAGCTAGTTGTGCTGCGAGGCTAAGCGCATTACTGAGCTGCCCTTTTGCAACTTCTTCGCATAAGGCTTTATATTGCTCATCGAACAAATTAACTTGCGATTGCTGAGAATCATTTTGAGTAGCCTGCGCATTAGCAATTTCCCGTAACGCTTCTTTATTGGCAGGGCTGCATAACCCCGAACCATCGTCGTACTGTAAATTTGTTAATAACGGAAAGTGATTAACTAACCCAACAAGCTGCTGCTCTAACCATTGAACTAACTTCACTTTATTGAGTTGTTTTAGTGCCGCGATTGTTAGCATTTGCAAATTCAAATTAAATTGCATTGCCCCTTCCATAAATAGACCTTCAGCAAGCAACAATGCGTGTTCAGCTTGCTCAGCAGCAAGCGCATTTTCGATTGGTGCAAATGCCGCTGCACGGGGAGCGGGTAAACGTGTTTTACCATTGTCATTAGCAGGAATAGCTAAACCAGACCAGCGTGCAGCACGAGAAAGCTTTAAAACACGCTCAAAATTATTGTGCTCTTTATCAAAGTTAAGAAGCTCTCGTATCGCAGCTAAATAAGTCGTGTCACTAGCAATTTCTGTAACTTTAGGGACGGCACTCATCGCTTTAGTCTGACTGCCTTGTGAAATAGGCTCTGCAGTAGCAGTTTGAGTGACTGGTTTTAGGTCGCTAGGCTCCTGTTCAGGCACTGGCTTAACGACAGGATTTCGCTTTATTTGCTCTAAGACCCATTCATTAAGGGTTGATAGGGGCCCTGATTCCGCGTCGAGCATTGGTACTGATACATGATTATACTCTGCAAGTACGTTTTCTAATTCAGCCCACTGCTCTGGGCTTGAATTCTGCCCTTGAGAAATGCCTTTTAGTCGCTCTTGTTGTTGTAAAAACCACGTATTAACAGCACTGCGCATACGCGCTTTGAGTGGATGAACCTGCTCTGTAAAGCGAGCTAACAATTGATTTAAAAGCTTTAAAGAATAGGTTAAACCAATAACACCAAACTCACTGGTTGCCGCTAAGCATAAGTAGCTCACAATACGTAAGTCTTTACTTTGGTTTTGCAATAAGTCAGTGGCTTGAATAAACATGACTTTAAAGTCAACTTCACCAACACCTGATGATGAGGCTTTTAATGTTTTAAACGTTTCTTCATATTTAAGATCTTCACCACACGCTAATCCAGATAACGGACTGCTTAGGTCATCAAGCCACTCTTGCCAGCTGTTGTGAGTATGAGGAATTATAAGGCTCATGCTTTGCACCACCTTCTTAAAGCATCATAAACACTCATATTGTCCATATCTGCAAAATTAAGACTGTACTCGCTCGGCACTTGATCCAGTGACAAATTAACCAGATCAACGATATCGTTTGATTTATCTTCCGCAAGCCACACTGAGCCAAAATACGACGCAGGTACAGGACGACAAAATACCGTTAGACTTGGCGGGTTATTTTGGCTACCTAATTGATAAAAAAACCAGGGTTGCCAATTATGATCCGCAACCATAGAGGCAATTAAATGCAACCAAAAACCTGCAACTAACGCGCTTTCATGTGTAAATGAAGGCATAGGAAGGCGAATACCAAATTGCGTGCGCAAACACCCACGATTAGCAATCGACTTTAACACCGCAGAGAGCTCTTCAATTAATATTGCTCTTCGGTGAATATCATTAATTCCCAAATGCTGCCACACAACACTCATTGGGATACTGCGTAATTTATCCAGTTCTAAATTCAAGTTAGGTTGATGTTTCAGTGCATCGGCTACTTTGCTATACGAATTAGCTTGTTCAGCCATTGCATCAATAGAGTTCGCCTGAACTATACGATCATTCACGCCTAATAAGTGCTCAATGACATGACTTGCAAACAAAAACAAAAATGCAGGATGACGCTTGTAGGTCTCAAGTCCGCTATAAATAAATGAGCTAAATGGATAAAAACGGCCACTGCTATCGGCACTTGGCTGCAATACACCTAGTAAACTACTGTCATCACTATTTCCTGACACAAAAAATAATGAGGCAACACCATTCAATGCCGTAGTTTTTCCGCCTATTACCCCACGATTTATATTTGCAAACCCTTCTTGCAACCAGTGATCAAATGAAACTGATTCGCGTGAAGAGATATTCAATTTAACAAAATCAGGCCTCACAGGTGTTTTGCCCATATACCCGAAGGCAAACTGCTGGACCAGCATTGGCTGCTTTTTCTTGGTAAATAAATTAAACATACCCGCCCCTACTGAACCAATGCTCTACTAGCTTGAGCAAGCTGAGGTTTGGGGGCAAACAATGAACTTGGTAGCGCAAATGAGGTCAGCATATATTTTGAAAAAATACCGCTATTTCGACCTGATTTTAATGAGAATTGAACCGTTAATCTTTGCTCTGATTTATCCACCAGTTCCCAAGTTGCTAAAAACTCAGTCCCTTTAATCCATTTCACATTGGCTTCGTTAAGCACTTTTAGTAATGCCCAAGGGCCATCTTGTTCTATTGTTAGTCTACGACCCGTATTATCTAGGCCATATAAAATCGCTTTTTCTGCTGCACCGCGGCCAGGCCAAGAAAAGTTTCGCCATTCTTCTGGCTCATTACGATAACGATAACCTTGTTCTGAAAAACCCAAATATGTCTCACGAATACCTTTTTGTGGCACAGGCATCATTTGGAAATTAAACCCAGCAGCGTCTACGCCATTTAAAAATAAAGATCGTGTTACTTTATTTGCTTTTGTAATGCCATCGAGTAGTTCTTGACTAAAGCCAATACCAACGCCATTCCATTGTTTTTCTTCCCATACCCCACGGCGTACCTTCATAAATGGTTTTAATTGGCTATTAATGAAATTCCAAAGTACCCCTGTTTCACTGTTTAAAAACTCAGAGACATCGGCAATTGCAGCATCTGGCCCAGTTAAATTAAATGGGTATTTTCCAGCAATACTGTTGCTGTACATTGTATAAACCTGATTTTCCCACTCTTCGTTTAGCTGACTGCGGGCTTTAGCCATAATGCTCGAAATACCAGACTGCAGGGGGGCTTTAAATAGTGTATCGAGGGTATCTTTAGTTTCTGGATCGAGAGCTCGTGTTTGACTTTCAATGATGATCCAAGATGATTGCAGCGCATTTTCTTGGCTATTACCCGATAATAAATCTTGAATAAACACCATCGCTTGTGCATCGTCTTCATTGCTTGCTGCCATGGATTTAATATCAGAATGAATACTACTTAGTGAGCTAATATACTGCCCAATGTAATCTGACATAGCTTTGTCTTCATCGTGTTGTGAGAATCGACGTAAGTCAGCAAAACGTGTTTCAAGTTCTGGTGCTCTTACAGTGTTCACTTGCGCAAAATCAGGACGTTCAGTAACTTGCTTAGCTAGCTTGCCTTTTGCTACTTTTTTAGTTGCACTATCTGTTGCACCAGAAAGTAACGTTGCAATTTTTTCGTTATTTTTGGTGACCGCAGATGGTTTATCAGCAACAACAATGTTGTTTTTCAATAATGTCATTAAATCTATAAAGGGACCATCTGAAGAGGAAAGACGAGCAAAGTTAATACTTGCATCATTTAAGTCTTTAAAAACAGGTACTTTGATACTCTTTAAGAACGTAAACCACGTATTAGCATAATCTTTAAAATAATATGTACGTATTGCTTTTGCTAATGCATCTGCCTGCGCTTCATCAACCGCATTTTGGCCACTTTCGTTGCTAGTGCCCATGACCCAATCACCAGAGAAAACGAGACGAGATATCCTCTGAATTTCTGGATAAACGTATTCTTGCCAACCTGCATTTGTATACACATAAGGAACACTAAAATCACTTCTAAGCACATCACGATTTTTAGCTGCCATGAACTGTTTAAGCTGAATCGCTTTTTTACGCTCAGCAAAGCTACTAATAATTTGCTGGTACAGAGGCTCTGCTTCTGGTTGAGTATTTAGGCTATTACGCGCATTTAGCACTGCCGTTTCATTGTTTTGCCAAAATAGGATTTGACCTGGGTTTTCTATATCAGTACTAATATTGGCTAAATATAAATCAACTAATGCACTTAGTTGTGTTGTGATAGGTGAGTCAGTTTGTGCTTCAATATCAATGTTAAAATGCTGGCTAATAAAGGCGAGCAACTGCTCTTTAGCGAACTCATTATCTTTGTGTTCAGGGTAAGCACTGAGCATTAGGTGCAGTTTTAAAGCGTCATAATATGCTTGACGGCTCGCTGCTCTTGCATCTGCATCATCAGCTGACCAAATATTTTCAAATTCTTTAAGCTTTGCTAGTGTTTGCTTTTCTGCAGGAAAAGTAATCAACTGATTCAATTGATTAAATAAAACTTTTGCAACACTATCGAGCGTTTCGTCACCTTCGTAAATCCCAAAAATAAAATACCATGGCAACTGCTTTTCATAGTTTTTAAGTGATTGGTAATGCTCAAATAAATCTAGTGTTGCAGCTAGTTTTTGCTCATCTTTCGCTTTATTTACATTCGCTTCAACAATCGCTTTAACATGCACTTCCCCTTGGTTAAGCAACAATTGGTTGCTGGTATAAGAAGTGATTAATAATGCTGTAACCGCCGCGATACTTGCCAAGCCCGACGTTACTGTTAAACCTTTTAACCAACGGCCAACCAAGCGTTTTTTACGATTACCACGGGTTAAGTCTTGCAGTTTAAAAATTACATCATTAAATACACGATTGATAAAATAACTTTGCGTAATGCTTTCCTGTTTTTGTTCAACGACAACAGCACCAAATTGGTCACGTACACCATTGGTTACGCGCTCAATCGGAGTCCCCTCTTGCGTGCCTGAAGTAAAGTACACGCCAGCGAACCAAGGAACCTCTTGATACGGATTTGCTTTAAATAACAAATTAACAAACTCAGTTAACTTTGTTGATGCAGATTTGAACTGGTTTGGAAAATCTAAAATTAACTGTTTACGGTGTTCATTACGCTCACGAGCCACTTTACTTAAACGCTGTTCGCAAAGTCGCTGATACAACTCTTCCATACGAACTTCGAACATTTCAGCAGGATCATTTTGCTGATCTTCACTTATATCTAGTAAATAGGCACCAAAAACTTGTTCGCGTTCTTTTTCGGTTAAATCATTAAAAAATGGCTCAAAACCGCTTATCAGATCGGTTTTTGTAAAGGTAATATAAACCGGAAAAATAACCCCTAATTGCGTGATCAGTTCTTCAATACGTTCTCGAACCAACTTTACATGCTGACGAATTTCTTCGCTGTCAGAGGTTAAAACATCTGCAACACTAATAGCGACCATCACACCATTGATTGGTAACTTGGGACGGTATTTCTTTAGTAAGCTTAAAAACGATAACCATTCTTTGTTTTCTGATTGCTCGGTGGTATAACGCCCTGCCGTGTCAATCAAAATAGCTTGATCAGAAAACCACCAGTCACAGTTACGTGTACCACCAAAACCTTGGATATGAAGTTCATTTGAGTTTGAATAAGGAAAATGCAGACCAGAATTAGCGAATAATGTACTTTTACCCGTTGCAGATGGACCAATGATCATATACCAAGGAAGTGCATACAAAGCCGTATTACCGCGATAACCGGCACCAAGATGGGATGCTTTCAATGAACTTAATGCTTCTTGCATTTTTTCTTTAATTTCATCTAGTTCAGCACTCGAGCCCGCATTATGGCTTGCTAGTTCTGATGCTAATTTATCACCCGAGCGTTTGGTCCATAACCAACGAATGAATATAAACACAATAAAAACGGCTGTTACAGCGGCCATTGCAAAAAGTTTTTTATCCGTTGTGTCTAAGCCAACGATACGGCCAGCAAACCAAACTATACTTAAAACAGCAATCAACCCAATTAACTGACCGGTCGCTCTTGATGACACTAAGCCCAGTAAAAAGTGCACTAGGCCACTTTTATTCACTCTTCCTTGCATTACTTTTGTCCTATCGAGTCTCGTTGGTTTTGTTCAATTGAGTAAGTACTTCAACTTGGTTGTCTATTCGTTGAGTGCTTTGTGTTGCCTGCTTGTTAATTACAAAATGAAAGCCAGCAAAAAGCGAAACGATTGACGCGAGGCATATAGATACAATCACCCAGTAAGGTATATTTCGGCCAACTTTCATGGCGAACCCTTCAAGAGGGACGCCATTATCAGATAATTGACCACGTGGAGTGCCTCGCACATCTTCAATTTGCGCACGTATATCAACAATTAAAGCCTTAAGCTGTTCAATACCTCTAACTTTATAGATGCCTTCAAAACCAAGCTGTAAACAGATGTAGTAAACTTCCAGAGCAGGAAATTTGGGCTCACCGCCAGTGCGAAGTTTTGCTAGTCGCTCGAAAAACTCTTCACCCGCTCTATTGTTGCCAAAAAACTCAAGTTGCAGAGGCCTAGACATCCACTCCATTCTAAAATGCGCTCCTGAGCTCATTACAAACTCATCACACATTGCTGTGAGTGCAAATTTAACTTCTTGCATAACGCTGGTTGTCACTTGTTGCGTATAGCAATTACGTTCAAATTCATCAAAGCTCGTTAATAATTGTTCTCGAAAATCATCTAGTTCAAGATCTGTTGATTGTTTTAGTTTTAAGGGAGCGAGTGCATTTACAACTGGAGAAATGCAGGCAATTAAATCAAGTTCTGTATTTTGTTCTTGCATAGCCAATCTACCTTCCTAATGTCTTGCCACAGTCACAATTTCAATTTGTGCAGCCTGTAAACCAAATGGAATAAATAAACTGAGTGATTGTTCTTCAACAATTTGCTGCCAAATATAGCCATGTGCTTCTAATCGAAAATATTCATAGCCACTTTTGATTGCTAACTTATTAGGTGGTCGCTGACAATGAGTTAATTGCACACCCGCTAATGCTGAGGCGATCATTATTTCGAGTTTTTCACTCGCACCAACTTTGACCTGATCGCTAAAGGTATCAATCCATTTCGTATCTTCTGATTCAAAGTAAACTGCTAAGTAGAAGTCATTATTATCAAAAATAGTAGAATCAATAGTGGCAACTTGATAAATCGCATTCGACACTTTTTCAAGTTTAAGTCCTGACATCTTTTTAGGAACAACTCCTTCAAGTAGCTTACTAAGTAAGGTGTCTAGGGTGCCGAAAACATGCGTCAACTGCTTATGTTGGTAAGGGGGGATCTGGCTAACTAAGTCACTGTGCTCAAACATTGATACAGAACTAATCAGATCAACAAGTTCACAATATAACCGCTCGGGGTGAACGAGTTGCAAGCTTTTCAAATGATCTAAACGCTTTGCCGAAGGAGCCATTGCATTTAATAGTAAAAAGCTATTCATTTCGTTTGGACCAAAGTCAGTTACTGAACCAAAGTTTTTTCTTCGGCTTAGTAACACATTCACTTTAGCATTGACTAGGTTTGCTGTGCGATTAAGCAGCTCTGTTAAGTAAAATGATGCCTGTATCGTTAATAATGGCGGAACAAATTCTTTACTGACTTTAAATGATCCATCTTCAGCACGAACAACTTTTATGCAAGCCAGCGTATCAAAATAGGTTTTTATATCTTGATCTGTCAGCAAAATATAATTGGGCTGTGCAATTAACACTTCTCGATTTCTGGCTGCATCATGATGATCACTAAACTCAATATAGTCGGCTTGATAAGCACTTAATTGCCCGCTTGCTGAATAACCTTCAATATCGCTTACAACTTTATTAGCCGCGATAGCTAAATACACCGTCACGTCATCTGCATTTGATGCGAGCTCAAGTTTTAACTCATCATTATGTTGGCGATCGAATTCAAGCAAACGGCCATTTTCTAATATAGCTTTAAAGCTAATTACTTTTAGAATGCCCCGCGCGAGTGCTGACTCATCAATAGTGAGGTGGTGCAAACCAAAAGCCAAAGGCGAAATTAAGCTTTGCCTAACAATCTGATTTTGCTCATGGTAATCATCAAAAAGCTGGAAATGTTGCTGTGCAAGCAGCACACCTTCAGCCCATACAGGTTTCATTGGACCTTTAACATTCATTATTCAGCCTCATCGACATCTGGTAGCTGAACTTCGTTATTGGTAATCAGAACATCAAGCGATGTTGATAGTTTTACTGGACCATCGCCGAGTGGGTAAAATGTTTTCCATTTATCTCCTTGGCGATCTCTAAACAAGGCAACAATAGCCACAAAACGTGCATTTTCAGCTTGCTCAAATTCTATTTTTGTTTGCTCTGCTGGGTTGATTGTTTTTTCTTCAACCGTGATTAAAGTATTTGATAATACTGACTTATCTGATTTCCATAAATCTTCGAAAGTTGCAGTTTTAAAACTTTGAATATCTGATAGCTGGTACACCCTTAGCACCACAGGTAATGCTTCATCAAATTGATTTAAATTAAGATTGTCTGTTGCTGTGATATCAAGCTTTACATTCGTACTCATACACGCAGTCAAAGACATAAGCAAAGTAATTAGCACTGCTTTTTTAATTGCAAAACGCATTCAAAACCTCATAGATTTATTAGATTAATTAGTTTTTACAAAGAATTTCTTCGTAAACAGGACATATCACTCGATTAAATCGCACTGATGCGCAATCGGACCATTTACGACTATTGAAAAATTTTGGAAAAATTCCAGCTTGCTTATTTTCTTGATTATCAACAGCTAGAGACTTAATGACCACATCATCGACAGAAGATATTATTTTTGTATTTAGAACAATTAATTCATCAATATACTTGATGATATTTTCTTTAATTAAAATTATTTTACCGTCATTTCTTGGTGGATTATTTATAAAAAAGAAATAATGATCGATAACCGACTCTGAAAATACGCGATGCGCTGGGATACCGGTCTGATCAAGTAAGGAAGAGATACTTTTAGTGAGAGACCAAGCCAATACATAAAAGCTATTAACTTGATTTATAAATAATTTTTTATCCATAAAATCATCCTTGATTAACCAGAAAAACACATAATCTGCGTTTCACAATTGGGTTCACTCGTCCTTAAATCGGGGGCATAATACAAAGATCACTTTTAAAATGTCAACTCAATATAGCTTAAAAATAAAACTAATTTACAATAAATATAAAAACCAATAAAAAAGCATTAATTTAAATAAACTTTCAATAATATTGAAAATTAATAAAAACGTATTACATAAACAACCAGGAATTATCAACATACTGGTGACGAAAAAATTTCGATTACAATTATTATATTGAACATTTATTAATAAATGTGTATTTTCATTTTTCGCTAATGGATTGAGTTAAAAAAGGACAAGGAAATGTCTCACTCGCGACTATTAATTGATGTAAATAACATTACACTCAATGTCACTCAAGTGAATGGATTTGAGCAACTAAATCAAGGATTTGAATTTACATTAATTGGCGATTCCAGCCATGACATTCTCCTCGAAAACTTACTTTTACAAAGTGCATTAATTACATTTGTAAATAAAGACGATTACTTCCGCCATCAATCTGGGATAATTTATGAATGCGAAAAAGTAGGTACATTTAAAAACAAATATCGATATAAAATAATAATTAAAGACAGACTAAGCACATTAAGAAACATCACAAACAGTAAGGTTTTTATTAGCGTTAATTTAAAAGACGTTATTTTTTATTTAGCCAGCCAAGCAGGATATTCACAAGGGCAAATTGATTTACGTGTGAGCACATCGTTACCAGATCTTCCACAATGTGTACAAGCGATGGAAACAAACTGGCATTTTCTACAACGTTTACTAGCCCAATTCGGTTTGTTTATTTGGTTTGAAACCAAAAACAACACTGAACTGTTAGTAATCAGTGATAGCAATTTAAACAGCCCATACTTACAACGCGGTGTCGTGACAGTCAAAAACACAGCAGGTATGAATAACGATGATAATACCGCATATATCGGTTTTTTTAACAGCCAAGTACATCATTCAATTTACAATGATCGCACTGACTGCGTGGCTCATGGCCAATATTTAAAGGTCGCAAGTAACAGTCAATCTTACTTTGAACCCTGCGCAACAACACCTGCAGCGGCTTCACTTCAAGCTCAAAACATTAGTAACGCTTTAGCTTCACTCAACAAAGTAATACACCTTGTAGGCAATGTATGCGATCTCTATGCTGGTAGTTCTATTGCAATTGACGACCAAACAGGTACAGGCAGTAGTGCTGATTTAATGTGTATTGGCGTGTATCACACAAGTGAACAACCCAGTGACGAAAGTACCCATCAAGGCTTAACGCGCTATAGCTGCAAAGCAGAATTTATCGAACGCGGTACGCCATTTAAAGCAAAACCGTTGCCGCACCAAGCTAAACCTATGGCATTCCCAGCCACAGTAGAATCTCTAACTACATCAAGTTTTATTGATGATATGGGTTGCTACCGTGTGCGAACTGATTTCGACACAATAGCAAGGCCTGTTACTCAATCGAGCAAAGCAATTCAGCAACTTGCTTTATACGCATGTCAAAACCAACCTCAGGCCACAGGCTGGCACTTCCCACTAGTTGGTGGTTCTGAGGTACTTATTGGCTGCATAAATAACGACCCAAATAACACGTTTTTAATGGGGTTTGCGATGAATGAATCGCAACCAAGCGTTGTTACAGCGGCAAATTATTCACAAAACAGACTTGTGAGTGCAGCGCAAAACGAACTGCAGTTTGATGATGACAAACAAGAACCAAAAGTAATTTTACAAACATTAGGCGGTGAGCACTATGTTGAACTCAATGCTAAAAAATCAGGCCGCCAATTTATAGAGTGGATAAGCCAGCTAGGCACCATTAACTTACATGCTGGCAAAGACCTCTGCCTCACAACTGAGAACGACAACATTCAATTTGTGATTAAAAATAATCAGTTTATTGATGTAAAAAATAATGTTTCGCTTAGCACTCAAAACCGCGATATCAATATGCAAAGTGCTGGTAGCCAAACCTGGCAAGGAAAAAACACCCTCATTGAATCTCACCAAGCTCTGTCGATGGTAAGTGGTCGCGCAATTAAAGCCTTTGCGCAAAGCGACATTCAGCTTAAAACCAGCTCAAGCGATTTAACTCTTTCGGCCCCCAATGGCTCTACATTTTTACAAACAAATAAGTCAATCACGATTACTGGCTCAGGCCGTGGTGATTTAATCCTGCATAACGAAGGCGGCGAAATTAAACTCGACAGTCAAGGAAATGTTGAGATTATTGCCACCAACATACTCACCCTCGATGGCACATTTATAAATTTTGATGGCCCCGTTGATTACGATATTGAAAGCCCAAGTACAGCTAGTGCACAAAGCCTTAATGTGAGTCGTGCGCCTACTATTTCATCGTTTGATTTGGCTGATAGCTCACTTGATTCTACTACGCTATGCACACTAGACTTAAGCTATTGCTACCTAGATGGCAGTGCTGAAGACAATATTCGTTACTCGCTTATCGATAGCCTTGGCCATGAACACACAGGCTCACTCAGTAATGGCAAGGCGCAACTGGCCAACGTGCCGCAAGGTCAAAGTCAGGTTCGTTTTATTGCTTCATCTGATGATGACGAACAGCGTTTAGTTACACTGCGTAATGAGTTTAAGCAGACCCTAGAAGCAATGCTAAATGAAGTTCGTCAAAAAGCGGCCATTGAAGATGCCTTGTTTGAACAAGAAAGCCTATTTAACCAATACATGATAGAGCTCGGTGCAAATGCTACTGGTTTTTATCAAGGTGCAAAATCACTTATTGAGGGCGTAGCGGACCTGATTGTACTCGGTATTGATATTAATATAAGTGTGTACTCTGCTTGCTTTAGAATTATAGAAGCCATTGCTCGCGGTGATAAAGAAGCCGTTAAATATGAGCTAGAAACAATAGTTTCTTTCTCACAAAAATCAGCCCAATCACTCACTCAGGCATGTGAGTTACTTTACATTTTACTTGATGATGAACAAACCCGCTTGGCGCTAGCGCGTTTCCCTTACGAGTATATTGATGCCCACTCACACGTAGAGCAAGAACGATTAACAGGTATTTTGGCATTTGAGGTCGTATTAGCACTGCTCACAGGTGGCGTGGGTGCGGCCGCTTCACTGGCAAGTAAATCACGGTATTTAGCAAAAGCAAATAAAGCACTGACTCAGATTGCCGAAATTGTTAAACGCAAGCAGCTAAATAAACAGTTATCACACGCTGTGACGGCTGAACATCCGACTGTTTCAGCCAAAATAACCAAACCAGATACACAGTTACAGCCAAGTAAAAACCACGCTGTGGCGACGCATGTGTCAGCAAAAGACCATGCTGAATATTTATTACTCACTGAATTATCTGACGATATGCGCGGCAATTACCGCGCATATACCAACGGTGAAGGTAAAGTCATTATTAGCCGCCTTGATGGCAAAAAGCCCCCTAAATTACGTTACGAAAATGGTAATTTAGTACCCGTGTCGGACCAAATAAATGTGTTTAACAAAATAGCGCAAAAATTAAAGATAAATCATGCTAATTTAAGTGACAACGTTAAACAGCGACTCAAACAGTTTGAAGCAGCACGCAATCAAGCGGTAGCCAAGCGTGATGTCGCACTCCTTGCCGGAAACGCAACTGCATTAAAAGAAGCGCAAAGTGCGATGCGCTTAGCCAGTGAAGCGCTTGGTGAAGAAGCCGCGCGCATTTATGTTAAACAAAATTATCCAGATGCCACACCACTGGCGAGTAAGCTCCCCGGCAAAGGCAAACAAGGCCAGTTTGACCAAGTGTATGTAACAGAAGACGGTAAAGTATTAATTATCGAAGCCAAAGGCGGTAATGCCAGTTGGGGTAGTCGGAGTGCTGGTAAAGATAGAGCCCAACAAGGCTCCTTAGAGTATATGGAGTCAATAATAAAAAATTACCAAGATAAACTTCGTAACCTAACAAAAGACCCTAGCTACTTAGCGGGCGATAAAGATTTTGTGAAAGAGGTTGAAGGAATTCAAGATATGCTGGATGAGTTAGAAATTGCAAAAGAGAACAAAACTCTAGAGTATATTGGCATACAACAAGAAGCCAATGACGCCGGGCTTATCGAAGTTATTGACGTATCGATTTTTGATATAGGATTTTAAGGAGTTCTTTAAGGTGATTAAAAGCCATTACAGCTTTGCACAAGTAAGCTACGACCGAACCATAAAGTTATATAACAGGTTGCAAGAGGGGGGACTTGGGCGTATTCAAGAAGATCCCAGTCATGGGCTACACAATCATTTTAAGCGCAACTTGATAGATACTTTTCCCATGGAAGCTATTCAAAACCCCAATAGCTATCATGCTTGGCTCTATGTTATTCGCGCTTCGCAATTAGGCCACGGCATATTTCAAAGCAATGCCCATGACGGCCAACCTTTCCCTTTTTTTTACGATGATGAATATATAGAAGTGATTGGAAAAAAAGACGACTATGGCACTAAACACAATAACTGGTTACTTGCATTTTATAGCAGCATCATTGCTCGTAATAACGAAGCTATTAACTACCTGATTACTGTCGACAACGATGTATTTAAACAAGCAAGGCTAAGTGAACAGCGCACCCCATTTGATTATGCATTGTCTGACTTACTTAAAGGCTTATTTAACCCTAGTGCCGATTTAGCCAACTTGATTGAGCAAGCATACCTAACTTGTAATCCAGATGATTATGCCGATGATGAAATTTACTTATATGTTAGTCGCTTGGAATGGCCGCTTATCCCGGTGATCACCGCCATATTCACTGATAACGGCGAGCAAGAATATAATCAAGCAATGGAAAAAGCCTTGCTGGCCCATAGAGAATATTACAACAACGAAGACCACGAAGGTGCAAACGAAGGTGCCATCCCATTAGCTTTAACAGCCTTAGCTATCATCGCTAAAGACGTAAAAGGCTACAAGCTCACTGTTGAAAATGGCTACATTCCAGCATGGTTAATTGATGTTACACCACCAACAGACCCAAATTAATAAACGACAGTAACCGCTCTTTAACAACATGGATGTTGGCAGCAAAGCATGAATTTATACCCTGCTTTGCTGCCATATAACTAAGTCGTACCTATAACAGAACCTGCAATAGGCATACCTACAAAACACCTGAAAAAGCTGTAAGTGCCCTAATACTTACGATAGACGCCCGTACTACGCCCTGTCGAGTGCTAATTACTGTTCTGATGATACTGAAGTGTCCACGTTTGTTGGTACTGTTCGAAAGGCATTAGATGATTTTTACAAGATAAAAATTAACTAGAAATTATAGGAGATATTTATGAGTTATGGTGTGATTCCCTATTGGATAGATCTTAACATTCTGTCAGGTATTATAGGGCCTGAAGATGATAGAAAAGGCTCGTTCGATGTAATGTTTGGCCTACTTCAACCGTCATTGTCTGGTTTAGATGATGAATTTGAAATTGAAGATGGCTGGCTTCCTGCTAACGATATATTGAGTTTACTTTTAAAAGGAGGCACTCCTCAACAATCTGAAAATTGTACCAAACATTGGTATGTGATCGAGCGTATTATTCAGGTATTTGGGAAGAGTTTAAATAACCGTTATTGGTATCCGAGTGATTCTGTCGATGTATTTTATGATTATGATGAATTCAAAATGTATAGAGTTGACCAGAAAGGGGAAATTAAAATAGGCTTTCCTGATGATTCCCCTGTTGTTTTCTCGGTAGTTAGAAATGACTTCAGTAAAGCGTTGGAAAATATTAGAAATAGTAATATTTCCAATAATCAAAAGAAGCAGTTTGAAAGCTGGATAATGCATGCAGAAGATAACAATACAGATTTAATTTTATATTATTATTAGAGGTGTTTGGGGGGCGTTACTTTGCCGAGAAACTATAGCTAAGATGCGTTGCTCTTTTCAGTAAAAAAAGCAACAACGTTCCCCAACTACCGAGACTAACGCTAACAGATGATAGTTGAAGACTACTATAAAGCATCAAGTATTTAACACATCGTATTGATAATAACCTGAGCACAGAATGACACTCGAAGGTATTTTATACTTCATGTTCAATATTTCATTCTTTGAAAAGTGAATAGTAAAAAGGGCTATTGATAATATTGATTGGTGTTTTTATCGTTACAGGCATTTGGTTAATATAGGATTTTAAGGAGTGTATAAAATGATTGAGAATCATTATAGTTTTGCCAAACTTAGTTATAATGAAATGGCCGAGGAATACATCAGGCACGAAGATAAAAATATACCCCGTATTCAAAAAAATCCTCGCTTAGGACTCTATACACAGTTTACCCGTAATATCATTGACTCATTCCCCATGGAAGCGATTCAAAACCCCAATAGCTACCATGCTTGGCTCTATGTTATTCGCGCTTCGCAATTAAGCCACGGCATATTTCAAAGCAATGCGCATGACGGCCAATCTTTCCCTTTTTTTTACGATGATGAATATATAGAAGTGACTGGTAAACGCGACCCTGAACATGCTGAGCACCCTGTGTGGTTACTTGCTTTGTACAGCAGTATTATTGCCCGTAACCATGATGCAATCGCTTACTTAACGACTATCGATAACGATGTGTTTAAAACATCTAATTATGGTAATCAGCGCACCCCGTTTGATTATGCATTGTCTGATTTACTCAAAGGGGTATTTAACCCTAGCGCTGATTTAGCCAACTTAATTGAGCAAGCATACCTTACCTGTAACCCAGATGATTATGTCGAAGATGAAATTTACTTATATGTTAGTCGTTTGGAGTGGCCACTTATCCCTGTGATCACCGCTATATTCACTGATAACGGTGAGCAAGAATATAATCAAGCCATGGAAAAAGCCTTGCTGGCTCATAGGGAATATTACAACAACGAAGATCACGAAGATGAAAATGAAGGTGCCATCCCATTAGCTTTAACAGCCTTAGCCATCATCGCTAAAGACGTAAAAGGCTACAAGCTCACTGTTGAAAATGGCTACATTCCAGCATGGTTAATGGATGTTGGCAGCAAAGCATGAACTTATATCCAGCTTTGCTGCCGTTAATACTCATCATGTTTGAGTTTTTCACAAAAATGCCCCACGAAGGTGGATTACCTCATGGCACAATAAGTACTGATGACCTTGTGGAAGGTGAAGATATTGGCTTAACACGCTTAATGGGCCGGTTAAATGCAAGAGGCGATCAAGGTTATAGTTTATATAACTATTCTCGCAAAGGTTTTGAAGGTTCAAGCTATCAACCATTAATTGTTTCAGATAGTTACCTATTTCAGGGCGGTTTTTTTGACACATGGAAAGAGCTTGCCAAAAAATACGAAAACGACACTTTATAACTACAATGCTAAGGACAGCACATGAACACAGACGCAAAACACATCCCACAGCAGCTGGGGCAATATCTCTATCAACAAATTAACGATGACTGGTCGAAAGCGATGCTAGTTTTAGATTGCCAGCACGATGAAGTCATTACATGCCAGGCCTTTTATGAAAAAGAGGCTGATAAAACTCAGCACCCTATTGCCGTTTCTGACCACATTATTGGTTTATTTAAAACAGTGTTTGATTCAGCAATACAAAATCAACCAGAAAATTGGCAGCGTGCGATTTTTAATCTCACTCGGCAAGGAAAGTTTAATATTACCTTTGAGCAAGAAGGTAGTACTGAAGAAAGCGTGATTCTTTAAATCTGACTAAAAATTAGATCAACAGAAACCTAACACACTGCTCTTTAACAACATGAATATTGGCAAAATCACTAAAAGTAATACAAAGAAATTAAGTTATTTAAACAGTTTATTAGAAGGAGCAGACTATGGCTCTGTTGAAACTTTCAACTTTGAGAGAAAGCTGATCAACTTAGAGCAATTTGGTGATGCTATTACAATCACACCTGTTATCACTTCTATTAAAAGGTAGCATTTAAATGACTAAACAATTTTTACCCCCCCCTAAAAGAAATAACAGATCCTAATAATCCTCCTGAAGGAGTAAAGCATCTGATTACTACAGCTGATTCACTAAATTACCCTAACAACTTTGAGTCTTTTTTACCCAAAGGAACTAACTCTCTATCGTCTCTCATAGAAATATCAAAAGAAAAGACAAACCTGACTTTAAATCAACTTGGCAATTTGATGCACTGCTGTCAATTTTACCTTGGTTCGTTAATAAATTTGAGTTTTTCACAAAAATGCCTCACGAAGGTGGATTACCCCATGGAAAAATAAGCACTGACGATTTAGTTTAAGGTGAAGATATTGGCTTAACACGCTTAATGGGGCGGTTAAATGATAGAGACGATCAAGGCTATAGCCTATCAAACTATTCACGGAAAGATCATGAGACAACAAATTATCAAATTTTAAATATATCAGATAGTTATTTTTTCCAGAGTGGCTTTTTTGATACGTGGAAAGAGCTTGCCAAAAAATACGAAAGTGGCACTTTACAACAACACCGCTAAGGACAGCAGATGACAACCATTATCCACACTCCAAAACAACACGTCTTATTTAACCTTATAAATCAGAGTCAATTTAATATCACTTTTGAGCTATATAGTAAAAACAACCAAACAAACCTTTAACTCATTAAATAAACAATAATGAAAAATCATTAAATAATGTATTTTTCAAAACTATAATTTGAACCTCATTAAGATACATACTAAAATACCACAAATTTATTATTGATAATAAATATGAAAGTCACGGAAGACTAATAATAGCCCCTGAAATACCTATTGTTATTCCTTGATTCTTCATGAAATTTCAAATCATAAACAGTTATGTTTATTGTGAACAATTAAATGGAGTAATTATGAAAAAGTTAAGTGCATTATTTGCCTTTTTAATATTAGCAGGCTGTTCATCAAGTCCTGATATTGAACCACAACCAGAACCAATTGTAGAACCTTCATCTGAAGTGATAGAAGACGAGTCAGTTATTTCTTTAACCGTTATCACAACACCTGATGATGCTCGAGTGCGCATTATGAATATCAAGCCTGTTTACGAAGATGGTATTGAGCTTAATGAAGGTAAATACGATATTGAGGTAACTAAACCTGGTTACTTAACTTACCGAAAGTGGGTTAATGTTGATAAGAAAACGATTTTAACCATCGAACTTGATAGCATTGAATCTATCCAAGCATCGCAATAAGTAATTTATTGATAAAAAAGGAAAGCCACTGCTTTCCTTTTAGTATTTAAATTAACTGTAAATAATACAGTGAAAACAGCGCACTACAGTTAACGATGATAGTTAACCACAGTACGGCGATAAAGCTGCGCTTTTTTGATTTATGCCTGAACCATTGTTGCGCAATTAATGATCCAGGCCAGCCACCAAACACACCTAAGAGGTGTAATGTGCGTTCAGGTACACGGATCACATCTTCACCATGTTGCACTGCTAATCGTTTATCCCAGCCATACACTAAAAAGCTAATTAAGCTTATACCGCTGTAAATCCCAGCGATAAGGTATGGCATATTTAACAGCCAACAGGCGAGCCATAACAATGCTAAAAACAACAATGAAAATGTAATTAATGTTTTCTTAATCAATGAACTATCGCCTATACTCAGCTAAACGAACGAAATTTATTAGGCTGTATTATGGCATATATAAAATCATTTTTACTATCACTGTGCTTTTGCTCTTTAACAGCACTTGCAACAGAGCAACCTCTCGATGAAAAACTAAAAGTATTTGAGCCTTACTTAGGCACTTGGCAATCAGACTTCAACGTAACAGCTGGCAAACCAGCAGTACAAGATGTAAGTACGTGGCAACGTGCACTAAATGGCACCGCCATTAAAACACTTCACTCAATTAACGAGGGTGAATACGGTGGCGAATCGATGATTTTCTGGGATAGCAAGAAACAATCGCTGGTTTTTTATTACTTCACCACCGCAGGTTTTTACACGCAAGGTACGATGAATGTTTTGAGCCCGACACAGTTTGTTGCCTACGAGAATGTGACTGGCAATAAAGAGGGAATTACAAAAGTTAAATCAACCAGCGAATTTAAAGATAACCAGTTTGTGGTGTCGACATCGTATCTTAAGAAAGGGCAATGGACTAAACCTGAAACACGCACTTATACCCGTAGTAATAAACAGGTGGTATTTAAGTAACGCGTATTTAAGTATTTAAAAGAAACTAGGGTAAGGCGACTTAGCCTTACCCCGTAAATCAGTTAGTGTCTAAAATCAGCCATTAATGCAGGGATCCCAGGCAACATTCCTACAAGAGCCATAACCCCCGTTAAAATAATAAACATCACTAATGGAATAATCCAACGACTCATTTGGCTTAATTCAGCGCTTCGCTCTTTACACCCAATTAAACCTAAATTATCGAGCAACATCGTTAATGACCAGCCAAATGCTGGATTAACCAAGGTTGATGAAAACACCACTATGGCTGCTGATTGCGTGGTTTTACCTTCTCGGGTCATTTCCATGCCTGCTTCAAGTAAGGGAATAAATACCCCAACAATCAAGGCTACACACAATACGGGTTGCCAAATAGCTAAATCCATTGGGTAACCCCAAATACTGGCAATAATACAAAATAATGCAGTTAAAACTGCACCCGCTGGGATTGGGCGTTTCGCAATGGCTGCTGGCACAATATAGGTGCCCCATGAAGAGGTAAAGTTCGAACCACCGAGAAGCGAGCCAAACGTTTGACGAATTGACGCACTGAACATTGTGTCGTCAATATTCATTTGTACTTTTTCAGTACGTTCTGGGTAACTAATTTTTTGGAACACTTGATGGCCTAAAAAGTCGGGAGACCACATCGCCACAGCCAGTACAGCAAATGGCAATACCACCACAAAACTTTCGAGTGTGGGTAGGCCTAACATCCAGCCTGTATTTTCACCCCACCAATACATTGGGTTCATATTCGGCAAGCCCGGCGCTGTTTTAAATTCAAAAGGTGCGCCAAGTGAAAAGGCAAGTAACCCCCCTAATAAACAGCTTAATGGCACAGCAAGCCAACGCTTTTTATAATGCTCAAGTAATGCATAAAGCACAATGGTTGATAAGATCACGATAAATGCGATATGAGTCATATCAATGCCTTCGGCCCACGCAAACAGCTTTTTAACCTGTGAAATAGTGCCAATAAAACCAAGGTAAAGAAGCAAACCACCGCACACACCGCGACTGGTTAACCCAGCGAGTAAACTCCCCCCTTTACTGAGCGCTAATAGCAAGCCAAACGCCCCAATTAGTAAACCAAATGCCATGGGATGACCTCCCGCAGCAACAACAATTGGAATTAAAGGAATAAGTGGTCCATGCGTTCCAGCTAAGTTTGCCGTTGGTAAAAAGAATCCTGAAAACAATAAAATAAAGATGGATACAATTAATAGCTCGTAGCGCACATTTTCTAATATAAAACCTTCGCCAAGACCAAGTGGTGCTGCAAACGTAGCTGCAATGGCTCCCACCATCACTACTTTACCGATTGTACCGGCCATTGCTGGAATTGAATCTTCGAGCTCAAAGCGATAATCCCTAAAGGGTAAGTTTGGACGCCAACGCTTTGGCTGCATAATTTGTAGTTCGTGTTCTAGGTATTCATCGCGACTTGAAAATTCACTGCTGGGTTTATGAAGTGCTTGATAGCTTTTTTGTCCACTAAGCGTCTCTGATTCCTGATCAGCAGGCGTTTTTGACGCTTCATGCTGCCTCATATTCATGACTTCTCCTACTACTTATCTTGAAAAATTGTGTGAGTATTTATTTTGTACTTAGGGTAAAGCAGCAAGACACAAAACACGATTAGGCAAAAGGTAGGGTATGAATTTTGAAAAACACCTTTCAAGCAAAAAGCACAACAGGAAAAGTAAACTTAAGCAATTGATTTTAAATGGATTAAATTAATATGAGACAGTGTTTTTAAATTTTAATACCCAGTAAAAAGTCAGAATTGAACACATTAACTATTAGTCTAATAAATTGCCTAAATAGTAAACGCTAAAGTACGGTATAAAAACAAAAGCCGTCAGTTACTCAGTAATCTGACGGCTTGAAGTGTGCGACTCAACCGCTATTTGGTTTTAAGCTTATTAAGCTCATCATCCTGCTGTGCCACGAGCGCATTGAGCGTTTGACTACCGTCGCCGGCTTGAGTCGAGAGCTCGGCTAGTTGCGATGCAGCATCTGAGATTAGGGTTAGATTACGGTTAATCTCCTCGGTTACTGAGCTTTGCTCTTCAGCTGCTGTCGCAATGTGGGTGATCTGTTGCGTGATTTCATCCACTTTAACAACCACTTCATGCAGCGCATCAAATGCAACAGACGTTTCGTCTACCGCAGTTTGAGCACGCACAACCCCTTGCTCAATGACTTTTGACGCATTGCCGACCTCTAGCTGTAAGCTGTCGATTAAACCACTAATATCGTCAGTTGATGCGCGTGTTTTTGATGCAAGTGCACGCACTTCATCCGCAACAACAGCAAAGCCTCGACCTTGCTCACCCGCTCTCGCAGCCTCAATTGCGGCATTGAGCGCTAATAAGTTGGTTTGCTCTGCAATGGTTCTGATCACATCAAGTATTTGTGTAATGTCATTACTTCGCGCAGCCACTTTTTCAACGGCTTGGTTCGCTTGTTTAATCTCACTCGACATCGTTTTAACTTGAGTCACCGCCGACGATAAGCTCGACTCACTGTTTACAACAAGGCTATTAATTTCGTCTGCTTGCAGTGCCGATTGCTCAGAAGCTCGTGCCACTTCAAGGGCAGTCGCACTCATTTCGTTCATGGCTGTAACCACGCTTTCAATCTCTTGGAACTGTGATTGAACATTGTGTTTTGTATCTACCGACACATGCGTCGCTAATTCAGCTTGTTGTTTTGTCTGCGCAGAAACATTTTTCAGTTCACAGATAAGATCTCTTAATTTAGCTAAGAAAGCATTAAACCCTGTTGCCAACGCAATCAACTCTTCATGGGTATCAACATGCAATGTTTGTGTTAAATCGCCCTCTGAACTTGCCAAATTATCAACCCGTTGCTGTATCTGCTGAAGAGGAGCAACGATCGTACGGATCACCAGCAACATGATCACAAAAGCAGCGCCTGCGATAATAATTCCGGTGACTAAAATCAATCCTCCAAGCGTATTAGCATTTTCGCTCATGCTGTCAGCTAATGCTTGCGGCCCTTCAAGAGCAAGTTCAGTCGGCACTTCGATTAATAAATTCCACTGCTTTTTAGCAAGCTTAATAGTGATGGGGTAGTTAACTAAATACTCGTCCTCGACCTTAAAAATTCCGTTTTGTTTTTTTAATCTGTTGTAGTTATCAAGCATATTTTTAGGCACGACTTCTTTAAGTGGTCGGCCTAATTTATCTTTGTGATGACTGCTCCCTACAACCAAATCAAGCGAGCTTAATAAGGTTACGCGCGCTTTTCCGTTATACAGCTCTTTTGACAGTTTTTCTGTCATTGTTTGGAACACGGGTAACGTTAAATCAACCCCTGCAACACCAATGAACTCACTGTTTCTAATAATAGGCACCGTAAGTGAGGTCATCATTTCTGAATAACCTGGCGAAATTTCGTATAGGTACGGCTCCATAATGCACGGGACTTTCGTGTCTTTTGCACAAAGGTACCATTCGGCTTCTCGTTGACCGAATTCACTCAGTTTATCTACATATTTTTCTTCTGCGTCTTCAACCACTTGCTGCTCAATAGCACCATCACGATTACGCGTAAAATAAATTTCTAGGGTACCTGCCCCTGCAACTGAATGATCATAACCACTTATAAAATTCGCATCACGGCCATCAAAACCATTGCGTTCGAATTGGGTATAGATAGATGAAAGAAGTGTATTTTTTTCTAATAATGCGCGGTTTAATTCAACCACAGCATCACGCGTAATGGCATTTGCAGCTTGTTCATCACCGAGGATAGCTGCAAATGAATAAGGCACACGGTAAGCTTCATTTATAAAGCCAGCGACTTGTTCGCCATATGCTGCCGCATTGGAAGAAAGTTTATCTTCAACCTCGGCAACAATTAATTTTTCAGACTGCCCAGCAAGTTGCTCATTACTTTGTGAAAGCTGCCACCAGAGCACACTAGAAAGTACAAACACTGTAATAAAAATGCTTCCTACGGTAAGCCATAAAAGCTTTTTTGCTAATGCTAACTGCCGCATTGAATATTCCCGTTTTTATTGTTTATTTGATAATAGTTTAGACTATCTTGCTAAACTAACAGCAACAAACATAAAAAAAAGTATGAGTTTTTACTTTTTATTCAACGACCAGGTCGTAACAGATGCCATTGCTAATAAAGCCACACTCACCCATAAACACGCAACCAGCCCGAACACCTGAAACACCCAACCAGAGAGCACCGTTCCCACTAGTCGTCCTAACGCATTTGCCATGTAATAAAAGCCCACGTCGAGCGACACGCCATCGTTGTCTGCGAAACTAACAATTAAGTAGCTATGCAACGATGAATTGACCGCAAAAATGAAGCCAAAAATCAATAAACCAATCAATAAGCTTAGTTGCATAAACACGTTTAATGTCAGTGCTGTAGCCAACAAACAAGTGAATAGTGTTAATGCAGTTACCCACATTGCAGCTTGGCGTGTTGGCAAAAAACCTACTTTTTTATGGCCTGTGATACGCGGTGCCTGAGTTTGCACTAAACCGTAACCAATTACCCAACACGCTAAAAAGCCACTCACCCACCAGTGTTGCCAACCAAACTGCGTTGCCAAATACACAGGCAGTGCCACTACAAACCACACATCTCGCGAAGCAAATAAGCACATTCGGGCAAAGCTGAGTAAATTAATTGCCCGCGATTTTGAGAATAAGGTTTTAAATTTTGGCTTATTCTTAGCTTTTCCGATGTCAGCATTAAGCGTAAGCAGGCTTAAAATCCAAACCACTCCCAGCATCACTAACATGGCAAAAATAGCGCCTGTGAAACCAAATAATGTGAGTAACACGCCGCCTAAAAAGAAGCCGAGTCCTTTCAACGCATTTTTAGAACCAGTTAGAATAGCAACCCATTTATACAGGGTTGACTCTCCCTCATGGCCTTTAGGTACCAAATACTTTATCGCACTTTTAGCACTCATTTTATTCAAGTCTTTAGCAATACCACTCAGCGCTTGTGCAGTCATGACAAACCCGACCGTTAACCAGTGACTGGGCGCACACAACATGGCGAGCGCAACAAGTTGCAACAATAATCCCAAATTCATGGTTTTATTGAGCCCCAAACGTGCCCCGAGCCAGCCACCGACTAAGTTGGTAATTACACCAAATACTTCATAAAACAAAAACAGCATGGCAATTGCTAATGCTTCATACCCAAGCTGATGAAAATACAGCACCACCAGCATTCTGAGCGCCCCATCGGTGAGGGTAAACGCCCAGTAGTTACCGGTTATTATTAGGTATTGTTTTAATTCGTTTGGCAAAGCTGCCAATTGTTCACGCATCAAAATACCTTAAGACAATGCCACTTTACGAACCAGCTCAGCAGTGCGATTTGCATAACCCCACTCGTTGTCGTACCAAACGTAGAGCTTTAATTGGGTATCGTTAACAACCATTGTTGAGAGCGCATCGATAATGCCACTGCGAGGATCGGTTTTATAATCAATAGACACTAATGGCTTTTCTTCGTAACCTAAAATACCTTTTAATTCACAGTCGGCGGCTTCCTTAAACCACGCATTGACTTGTTTTTCAGTCACGCTTTCTTTTAATTCAAACACACAGTCGGTGATTGACGCATTGGTCAGTGGCACTCGCACTGCATGACCATTTAATTTTCCTTTTAATTCAGGGAAAATATGGGTAATAGCAGTAGCGCTGCCTGTTGTGGTGGGGATCAAACTTGTGCCGCAAGAACGCGCACGACGCAAGTCTTTATGAGGCGCATCAATAATGGTTTGTGTGTTGGTTATGTCATGAATGGTGGTCATTGAGCCGTGCTTAATGCCAACCTTTTCCTGTAGTACTTTTACAACAGGTGCTAAACAGTTCGTGGTACACGACGCCGCTGTAACAAGTTGATGCTGTTGTGGATTATAAAGATGATCGTTCACCCCCATCACAATATTTAACACGCCGTCTTCTTTAACCGGCGCAGTGACAACAACCCGCTTTACACCTTGCGCTAAGTATTCATCGAGTAAGGCTTTGGTTTTCATTTTACCGCTGGCTTCAATCACGATATCGCAGTTTGACCAGTCAGTTTCTGCGATGGTTTTGTTGTTAGACACAGCAATTGTATGATGAGCAACACGAATGGTATCGTGCTCCACCGTGACAGGCGTCTGTAATCGGCCGTGCACCGAATCAAACTCAAATAAATGAGCATGGGTAATTGCATCACCGGCAGGGTCGTTAATTTGAACGCATTCAAGTTCAGGCCAATTCAGTGCTGCTCTAAGTGTTAAGCGTCCCATGCGGCCAAAACCATTAATACCTATTTTAATTGTCATTGTGCTGTCCTCTTTAACAACAGTGCGCTTGACGTTCGGGGCGATTCCCCATCGTTTCAAGTCGGGTTAAGTCAGTGTCGATTAGCTGAAAATTTGAGTCTAACGTCGCTTTTAGTATTTGCTGCGTCCAGTTAGGTAAATCTGAGTTTAGTTGGTAGTAAACCCACTGGCTTTGTTTTCTATCTGATAATAGCCCTGACTTTCGAAGTAGTGCCAAATGGCGAGAGATCTTCGGTTGGCTCAATGCCAAAGCCGCCACTAATTCACACACACACAATTCTTGCTGATGCATGATCAGCAACAACGTTTTTAAGCGTGTTTCATCCGCTAAACATTTAAAAAAAGCCGTAGGTTCTAAGTTATTCATAGCATCACCTTCGTTAGATAATGCTACTATATATGGAAAAACGAATATAAAAAACTCATATATGAAAAAACATATATTAAAGTTTTATGACACCCCGTGCTGTGTTTGCCATTGTGTTGGTGATACCCCAAACCAGGCCTTAAAACGACGACTAAAAATAGACAATTCAGCATAACCTAACCGCAAGGCTAAATCGGTCATACTTACATTACCGTGTTGAAGTAGTCGAACGGCTTCTGACTTTCTAACATCATCAAGCAGTTGTCGATAAGTCGTTTCATGCATAGTTAAAATACGCTGTAACTTTTTAGGGTGAACACCCATACTTAATGCTGTGTTTTCTTTACTACAGTCCCCTGTTGCCAATAGCATTTTCATGGCGCTTTCAATATGCAGCATTTCATCTGGGAGCTTATTTATACGCTGCATCTCAAGCTGATCTGCAATGAGGGTATCGAGAATGGCATCATTGAGTTTTGGTTTATACGTTAAAAACGCACTCGAAAAATAAATAGCATCAGTATCAGCATTAAATTCAACCTCACAGCCAAGCACCTTGGCAAACAAGGCCGTGTGTTCACTCACTGGCGACTGCCGAAGGCATACTTTATCGGCTCGCCACTTGGGACCCACCAGCTCTTTCATTACTTTATTGACTAAACACACGGCCAGTTGCGCTTTTTGAACAAATTCCTGCTTTTCATCAGACAAACGGACAAATCGTACTTCGCAGCTATTTTGCCCATATAAAGCAAGGTTAAGCACAATGCCCTCTGCATGTAGATAAATATATTTTTGGGCTACGTTTAAAGCATCAAGAATCGTTGGCTGGCGCGACATATACGCCCCAATAAGGCCCACGGTGCTCATACTTTGTTGACTCCCTAATTTTAAGCCAAAGCATGGTTCGTCACAGGCTGCTGCAGCGAGTTCTAAAAGCTGTAAATAGTGGCTATAAACAACAAAACTGTCGGGGTCACGTAATTGTGCAGGTAAAATGCCCGCGTGTTCCAATAGCGTATTTGGGTTTACCCCGTAACGCCTGACTAAACCTTCAAAGCCCGCCAAGCTTGATGAGCGTATTAAACTTTCCACAAAAATACCATATGTCCCAAAGAGTCATTTCAGTGTCCTAAAAAGTCAAATTAACTGCAAGTATTTTATTTAAGCTATCAGTTACCTTTGCTATTAGAGCACCGACATGAACATTGCAAAACATCCAGTCATTATCGACGACATTCTGCACACCACACTTGCAAAGCAACGCGCATTTGCAAAAGCCCAAGGGATAGAAAGCTATGAACAACGTCGTGAGCACTTACTTGCTTTAAAAGCCTTAATTACCAATAACCAAGAACGTATTATTAAGGCTATTAATCTCGACTATGGTAATCGTTCACGCCACGAAACGCTGCTTGCAGAGATCATCAATGCCTGTGCCGATATTAACAGTACACTCAAGCAACTAAAAAAGTGGATGAAAGTACAAAAACGTCATGTAGATCATCGCATGTACTTTGGAGCTAAAAACCGAGTGATACCACAGCCACTAGGGGTGGTTGGGTTAATCATTCCCTGGAACTTCCCAATAAATTTGGCATTTAGTCAGTTGGCAGCAGCCTTTGCCGCGGGTAATAAAGCCATGGTTAAAATGTCAGAGAATTCCCGTCATTTAAGTGCCCTACTCGCTGAGCTTGTTGGTCATTATTTCAAACCCGAAAAATTAGCCTTTTTTTGTGAAACAGGTGAAGTAGGGATTGCCTTTTCAAAGTTGCCATTTGATCACTTAATGTTTACCGGTTCCGGCGAAACGGGTAAAAAAGTAATGGCAGCGGCGGCAAAAAACTTGACCCCAGTTACCTTAGAGTTAGGTGGTAAGTCGCCTGCTGTCATCGCAAAGGATTACCCAATGCAAAAGGCTGTAGAACGAATAATGTATGTTAAACAGCTTAATGCCGGGCAAATTTGCACTAATGTTGATTATGTATTTGTGCATCAATCGCAATGTGAGCACTTTATAGAAACAGCGACCCATTGGGCAAAAAAACACCTACCCGATATTCACAGTGAAGACTACACAGCCATTATTGATGACCGCGCATTTAAGCGTTTAGTTGATTGCGTTGCTGACGCTCAGCAACTCGGTGCCAAAGTAATCACACTGGGTAAACAAGCTGCCGATGCAAAAACACGAAAGTTCCCGCTCACGATCATTATGCATAGTAATGACAATATGCACATTGATACTCGCGAAACTTTCGGCCCTATTTTAATGCTCAAAACTTACTACTCTCCCCAACAGGTGGTTGATTACGTCAGCGAACGAGATAGACCGCTGGCCTTTTACCCGTTTAGCTACGACAAGTCATTAATCAACTACTATATTGATAACATTATGTCTGGTGGTGTTAGCGTCAACGACGCGTTATTTCATGTTGGGCAACATGACTTACCTTTTGGGGGAGTCGGTGCCAGTGGTATGGGGCATTATCATGGCTACGACGGGTTTTTAACGTTCTCAAAATTACGTCCGGTGTTTTATCAAGCCAGATTTACTAGCATTAAGTTTTTAGCACCTCCGTACGGTAAATTTGCTGACCGGCTATTAGCCTTTTTAACCCGAATAAACTCATAACAATAAACCCCAACAGGTGACAACAATGCAGCAAGATAATTTTGATTTTGACCAAATAGTTATTGGTTCAGGCTTTGGTGGCTCCGTGAGTGCCTTGCGTTTAAGTGAAAAAGGCAATCGGGTTTTAGTACTCGAAAAAGGCCTACGCCGAGATGATAAAGCGTTCCCAAAAACCAATTTAGATATTAAAAACTACATGTGGCAACCCGAAATTGGTTTAAAAGGCTGTATTCAATTTTCGTTTACCAATAAAGTCACCGTGTTACACGGTGTGGGTGTCGGGGGAGGTTCGCAAATTTATGCTAATGTGCATTTAATACCGGATGACGAAGTATTTCAATCTCCCGCATGGACACGTATAAAGCCAGACTGGAAAGAAAGCTTAATGCCCTATTATGGGCTTGCTCAGCGCATGCTCGGCAGTGCCAAAAACACCTACACCAATGTCGCCGATGACACACTCAAACATGTGGCAGAAGAAATGGGCCAAGGCAGCTCATTTAAAACCGTCAATACGGGAGTACTATTTGCCAAGCCCGGTGAAGCGTACAATAAAGAAGTACCCGATCCTTACTTTAATGGCGATGGCCCACGTCGTCACACCTGCAACTACTGTGGCAGTTGTATGATTGGCTGTCGTAACAATGCCAAAAATACGCTAATGAAAAACTACCTCTTTTTTGCACAGCGAAACGGGGTTGAAATTAGACCTAGCTCCGAAGTCATTAAAATCACGCCTCTTAATGACGATGGCAGTGCAGGCTATAAAATTAAAATAAAAGATACGAGCCATAAAAACAGCCATATCTACACCCTAAAAACCCGCGGAGTAGTGCTAAGTGCAGGCGTAATGGGCACAGTACCGTTGCTATTGAAAATGCGAGACCAAGATAAAACACTTCCCCATATTTCGCGATGGCTTGGGCAACAAATTCGCACTAACTCAGAAACGCTCACAACCGCAAACAATACAACTAAAAAAGTGGATGACGGCGTTGCAATCAGTTCATTTATTTCTGTAGATAAAGACACCAATATTGAGATTTGTCGTTTTCGAGAAGGCTCAGATGGTACCTGGCTCTATTTGCCTTACGTGCCAATGGTGACAGGCACAGGAGTTAAACGTATTGCAAAATTTTTACTAAACACAGTACGCCATCCAATTAAAACCGCCAAAGTACTCAGGCCGAAGGGAAAAGCTCGCAGCTCTATTTTGTTCTTAGTGATGCAAAAATCAGAAGCTTTTATCCACCTTGAGTGGCGTCGAAAATGGTATCGATTATTTAAAAAGGGTATCACCGCAGTACAAAAAGCCGAAGATACCCCACTGACAGTCTCATTTCCAAAAGCAGAAGAAGCCACCAAACGCTATGCGGAGAAACTGGGCGGCGTACCCGGTTCAGCATTAACCGAAGTGTTATTTGGAGCCCCCATGACGGCACATATCATGAGCGGCGTAGCTATGGGTGCCGATGCGCAAACAGGCGTGGTCGACACCTCTGGTGAAGTTTTCGGTTACAAAAACCTACGCGTTATCGACGGTTCAATTATTCCGGGTAACTTAGGCGTTAACCCTTCTTTAACCATTACTGCCCTCTCTGAGTTTGCGATGAGCCAAATACCTGTTTTTGATGAGCAACGCGCAAAAACAATCAAGCCCATTTCGTTCAGCGAACCTTTAGCCGGTCAAACATCATCTCTCACAGGCTCGGGTGATTTATTGGCACAAATAAAAAATGTATAAAATGAACAACACCAAGGACACAAAAATGATAACAAAATTAATAAATCTCAGCCTATTAGCGTGTGTAATGTGTACTCATTACACACAAGAAGAAAGTGACCTAACGAGTAAACCTGCAAGTAAATTCACCGTTCAAAAAAACCAACAGTTGTTACAAACACTCCCTTTTAATGATAAAACTGACTTTGCACTTGCCAGTAAAGGACTCATTGCTAAACTCCAAAATAAGCACATATAAAATGCAAATGGTGAGGTTATTTGGGACTTCAATCAATTTGATTTTTTAAAAGAACACGACTTTATCCCCTCCATAAACCCAAGCCTTCATCGCCAGGCGTTACTTAATCTAAATTACGGACTTTTTAAAGTTTCTGAGCATATATATCAGGTAAGAGGCTTTGATTTAGCGAATGTAACTTATGTCAAAGGCGATACCGGATAGATTATATTTGACCCCCTTACCGTTCCTGAAACAGCCAAAGCAGCACACGATTTAATAACGAAGCACCTAGGTGATAGACCCATTAAAGCCATTGTTTACAGTCATGCACATGCCGATCATTTTGGCGGGGTAAAAGGCATTATTAGTCAACAACAAGTCGATAATAACGACGTACAGGTAATTGCCCCCGCACACTTTATGGAACACGTTGTAAAAGAGTCTGTTTTGGCTGGCAATGCAATGCAGCGTCGCGCTGGGTATCAATATGGAAGTATTATTGGTAAAAATGAACTATCTACAGTTGATAGTGCGCTAGGTAAAGGGATTGCGTTTGGCTATGTTAGCTTAATCGCGCCTACCCGTATTATTGAACAGCCTCAAGAAACCATTGTTGTCGACGGCATTGAAATGGTAATGAAAAACACACCGCACACCGAATCGCCTTCAGAAATGAATACTTGGTTTCCTCAATTTAAAACTTTATGGATGGCCGAAAACACGGTCGCAGGCATGCACAACATTTATACAATTCGCGGGGCAGAAACGAGGGATGCATCACAATGGAGCAAAAAAATAAACCAAACTTTACAACAGTTTGCTCAGCAAGCCGACATACTAATTGCTTCACACCATTGGCCTCGATGGGGTAATAAGAATATTGTTCATTACCTTGAAAAACAACGTGATATGTACGGATACATGCATGATCAGGCTCTCAATTTAGCCAACCAAGGGGTTACGATAAACGAAATCCATAACCAATTTACAGTACCGGAAAGTTTATCGAACGAATGGTTTAACCGCGGCTATCATGGCTCTGTTAGCCACAACGTAAGAGGCATTATTAATAAGTATCTTGGCTTTTTTGATATGAACCCTGCCACACTTAATAAACTCAGCCCTGCCGATTCCGCAAAACGATACGTAAAACTCGCAGGCGGTAGCAAGGCAATGCTAAACGAGGCACAAACGGCATTTAATAATGGTGAATATAGATGGGTAGCAGAACTGCTAAATCACTTAGTTTATGCGGAACCTGAGAATCAAGCAGCCATTGCATTACAAGCTGACACATTAGAGCAATTAGGCTACTAAGCTGAAAATGCAGGTTGGAGAAATGCATACTTATCTGCAGCTTATGAGCTTAGAAATGGCATGCCAAGCAGTGTAAATAAAACAGAAATTGGGCCAGACATCATCAAAGCAATGAGTACTGAACTCGTCTTTGACTATTTAGGTGTGAGATTAAATGCCGAAAAAGCGGCTCAACATCAGTTTATTATCAATATTCAGCTGCCCGATACCCAAGAACAGTTCGTTATTGAGTTAAACAACGCCCACTTAAACAACTTAGCAAACACACAAAGTGAGCATGCTGATTTAACGCTAACGCTTAATCGTGCAGATTTAGATTTACTTTTAATGAAACAGGTCGACTTTAAGCGCTTACTTGAAAGCAATAAAGCCAGTTTCAAAGGTGATATCCAAAAATTTGCCTTATTAATTAGCTTAATTGACAACTTTGACTATTGGTTTGAAATAGTAAAGCCTTAACGAAGGAGGTGGGCTATTTAAGCCCACCTATCAGCATACTAAATCACTGATAATTCAACAGCAATATTGCCGCGCGTTGCATTTGAGTAAGGGCACACTTCGTGTGCTTTATTGACTAATGTTTGCGCAGTTTCTTTGTCTAAATCGCCCACTGACACCGCCAATTTAACAGCAATACCAAACCCGCCCTCGATTGGACCAATTGATACTTCAGAGTTGATATGTGTATCACTCGGTAGTTTAACTTTAGCTTGGCCTGCCACTAATTTTAGTGCACCAATAAAGCATGCAGCATAGCCCGCTGCGAATAATTGCTCTGGGTTTGTGCCTTGACCGTCATCACCACCTAACCCTTTAGGTGTTGATAATGCGACATCTAAACGACCGTCATCTGATTTTGCAGTACCTTCACGGCCACCTGTTGCTGTGGCTTTTGCAGTATAGGCAACGCTTTGTAGTTCTTTCATGATTACTCTCCTTTGTGAGTGAATATATTTTGCATGCAAAATATATTAGAACAGCTTTTTGAATATTGCAAATATTTTGTATGCAAATTAAAATACACTCACTGATCATAAGGAATCCACTATGAAGTACCCGCAATTAAAACTCGATAACCAACTTTGCCATCGCTTATATATGGCATCGAATAGCATTGCTCGCGCGTACCGTGATTCACTCAACCAGTTAAATTTGACCTACCCACAGTACGTCGTGATGATGGCATTATGGGAAAAAGACAAGATCAGCATAGCTGAATTACTCGAAAAAACAGCCATTGATGGCGGTGCTATGACGCAAATTTTAAAAAAGATGAGCGAAAAGTCGTTATTGAGTATTTACCAAGACAGCCAAGATAAACGTAAACGCCTAGTCCAACTCGAAGCCAAGGGTAAGGCCTTACAAGATGACGCTGCCAGTATTCCTGAACAAATTCGTTGTCGCTTTCCTAGCATCAATGAGCAACAGGCTTTGCAACTTATTCAGCTTCTCGATTTGGTAAATAGCGATCTTGATTAACAAAAATTATTTGAAAGTGAATTTCGATTACACCGCTTTTTAATAGATTTAAATGCGTTATAGTGGGTAAAACCCACTAAAACGGACACGATTATGAAAGCATTTGGTTATAGCAAAGCCACCCCAACGCTTGGTGAACATTCCTTACAAGCAATTGAATTACCAGATCCAGTTGCAACGGGCAGCGATATTTTAGTTGCTGTTGAGGCTATTTCAGTCAACCCTGTTGACACTAAAATCCGCGCAAACGTTTCTCCCCAAAGCGGCTATAAAGTCATTGGCTGGGATGCAGTAGGCACAGTAAAAGCCGTTGGTGAAAACGTGTCATTATTTAACGTTGGCGACCGAGTCTATTATGCTGGCGATTTAACTCGCCAAGGCAGTAATGCGCAGTTGCAACTAGTTGACGAACGCATTGTTGGTAAAGCACCCGCAAGCTTAACCAATGCAGAAGCCGCCGCCCTCCCTCTAACCAGTATTACAGCATGGGAATTGTTATTTGACCGTCTGCAAATTACGCAATCAAAAGACAGCAAACCCGCCTCAGTATTGGTAATTGGTGCAGCGGGTGGGGTTGGCTCAATTTTAGTGCAGCTTGCTAAACAGCTAACAAACTTAACAGTTGTTGGCACAGCGGCACGTCAGCAAAGTGTACAATGGCTAACCGACTTAGGCGTAGATTATGTGCTAGATCACAGCCAAGATCTCAATCAACAACGTATTGACGCAGAACTTGATGAATTTGATTATGTAATCAGTTTAACGCATACCGATAAGCACCTTGACAGTATTGTCGAGGTAATTAAACCACAGGGTAAATTAGCACTGATTGATGACCCCGCAAGCTTCGATATTTTAAAGCTTAAGCGCAAAAGTATTTCGCTTCATTGGGAGTTTATGTATACCCGCTCAATGTTTCAAACCGACGATATGATTGCTCAACATCAACTACTAACAACACTTTCAGAGCTTGTTGATAAAGGCATCATTAAAACCACCTTGGGTGAGCATTTAGGAAAAATAAATGTCGAGAACATACTCAAAGCCCATGCTATTTTAGAATCGCATCAAGCACGCGGTAAGTTAGTGCTTGAAGGATTTTAGCGTTACCAGCTTTCGTTAACATAGCCATTAATTAGCGCTAACGAGTTAGCGCTAATTATGTTCTCCTCTTTTTTTATTTTGTCGATATTCATAACGCACTGCCTTAATAAAACCCACCGCATCATAAAAGTGCAGTTTTTAAGACTTGCTTCACTATTTTAGTGCTTAGAGATTGCTACAAATATTTCCACAAAAAATAAGTCACTGATTTTAAATAATTTAAAATAAAAATAAAGAGTGGCACAGTTCTTCCAATAGTGAAAAAGGAACTTGCACCTAAAAGGAGACGAACGTGACTAACTTTTATCACACTCTTTACTTACTTTGGCGTTTAGATATTAGCACATGGCATGTGCATGAACCGAACGATCCACATACCACTGCAGATAAGGAGCGTCGCTATGTTAAATAACGATCCTGAATTTATAGAAGCACTGCAAAAGGTATCTGTTCATCATCTTACAATTACCGAAGCCGCTGAACAGTATGACATTCCCAAAAGAACGCTTTATAACGCTGTAAGGCAACAGCACGCAAAATTAAATAAGCAAAAAGCTTATTTAATTGCGACACAAAAACGGCTTAAACAACACCTTCGTAATGTTGAAATGGAGTTGGCTCGCTTCGTTTAAAAAAAGTCTGTATGGTTTAAAAACACGCATTTAACAAATTGGAATGAGTATGCACGCAGTAGAAGTAAACTTTGATGGCTTAGTGGGGCCAACACACAATTACGCGGGATTATCGTATGGCAATGTTGCCTCATTAAGTCATGCCTCATCACATTCAAACCCTAGAGAAGCCGTATTGCAAGGGTTAGAAAAAATGAAGGCAATGCATGAGCTCGGCTTAGAACAAGGTATTTTTGCACCCCATGCTCGTCCTGATATCAACGTATTAAAACGTTTGGGATTTACTGGCAGCGACAGGCAAATTATTGAAAAAGCATTTAAAGCCGATCCCATTTTATTGCGAGCCTGTTACAGTGCGTCTGCTATGTGGACTGCAAACGCAGCAACCGTGTCTCCCTCTGCTGATACGCTTGATGGCAAAGTGCATTTTACAGCTGCAAACTTAAACAACAAATTTCACCGCTCATTAGAACCGACAACGACAACAGCGTTGTTGAAAGCCATGTTTAACAACGACCACTATTTTAGCCATCACTGTCACTTGCCTGACCAAGGTTTTTTCGGTGATGAAGGTGCTGCCAATCATAATCGTTTATGCGATAGCCATGCAGGTACGGGGTTAGAGGTATTTGTATTTGGTGCGAGTAGCTTTAATAATGCACTCCCCAAACCAAGTAAATTTCCTGCACGGCAAACACTCGAGGCATCACAGGCTGTTGCTCGTTTACACCAATTAAAACCCCACAGCCAGCTATTTATTCAACAAAACCCTGTTGTGATTGACCAAGGTGTGTTTCATAACGATGTAATTGCAGTCGCAAATGGCAATGTTTTACTGTGCCATGAGCAAGCTTTTTTAAACCAAGCACATGCCTTAGATGAAATAAAAAAAGCCTATACCGGTGAAAAAACCCTGCATATTATTGAAGTACCGACCCAAAAAGTAAGTATTACCGATGCTGTAAGCAGCTACTTATTTAATAGCCAACTTATTACACTTGCCGATGGCAGCATGCTGTTAGTCGCTCCACAAGAATGCCAACGTAACTCCGCTGTGCATCAATATATTCAAGAATTAATTTTGTCGGATAATCCGATACAACATGTCCGTTTTTTTGATTTACGGCAGAGCATGCAAAATGGCGGAGGCCCTGCGTGCTTACGCTTGCGTGTTGCATTAAACGCCAACGAGCTTAACGCGGTAAACCCTGCCGTGCGCTTTAGTCACGACAAATATGACCAACTAGTCAATTGGGCTAACACACATTATCGCGATTCATTAACGAGCAATGACTTTGCTGATCCTCAGCTTTTAACTGAGAGCTATCAGGCACTTGATGAGCTTACCTCGTTACTTAATTTAGGCTCTGTTTATCCATTTCAACAACAATAACGTCATGAAAATTAAAGCAGTACATTCAATAAAAGGGGTCGCCAGTTCGTTAAATACCCTGCTCATTAATAGTGTAGAAAGTGGTGCATCCATCGGGTTTATTGCACCGTTATCATTACACGCAGCTCATGACTATTGGCAAGGCGTTAATACTGACTTAGCCACGCCATATCGACGCCTTTATTTAGCTATGGAAGGTGAGCAAGTAATTGGCTCTGTTCAATTATCTTTGTGTTCAAAAGCAAACGGAATGCACCGAGGTGAAGTAGAAAAACTGATGGTGCACACCGACTATCAAGGCCAAGGCATTGCAAAACAATTAATGAACACCCTAGAAACCGACGCTAACGCAATGGGGATTAGTTTATTAGTACTTGATACCCGTATGGGGGATATCGCATCCACTCTATATCGTAAGCTTAACTACATTGAAGCGGGCTCAATCCCAGGTTTTGCAAAAAGTTCCGCGGGTACGTTTGATGCAACAGTGTATTTCTATAAGCAAATCGGCTCTCGTTGATGGGGCCGAATTCAATCACTGATGACATAATTTTTCATTGTTATCCTGGGTGAGAATGTTCACTTTTTTTCAATAATAGTAAAAAATACGCACACTATAAGTTTAGCGAAAGCAGAAAAGCCATTATACGTTGTTAAATTAATATACTTTAAATGTAAGATAGCTGCATATTTCATCCTGCTTTTTTGATAAACGCAACGAGTTAATAACAATTCAAGTTCTATTAAGTTTTCGTTACTTATACTTCCTAGCATACACATAACACACTAAAGGAATGAATCATGAACTTTAAGTCAACAATGCTTAGCAGCGCTATCTTACTTGCTCTCGTTGGTTGTGGCTCAGACAACGACAAAAATGACAACATAGCCCAGCCGCAAATGGCTAAATTCACTCTGGGTGTATCTGATGCGCCAGTAACAGGCTTAAAAGCTGTCAATGTCGTATTTGATTCAATCACACTGAGAACGCAAGGCGGTGAAGAATTCACTTTTGAAACGCGTGAAGACGATGATGAAACAAAACCTGAAATGGTCAACTTACTTGACTACACAGGCGACGATGTTTTCGCTCTTTTAGAAGATGAAGAAGTGCCTGCAGGCGAGTATCAGTGGATCCGTGCTGATGTTATCAATGGTGATACAAACGACTTAACAATGACATCACATGTTGTGTATGAAGATGACAGCATTGAACCATTAATCGTTAAACGTAAAGGCAACGACGGTGTGGGTGAAATTCAACTTGATGGCTTCACACTTAATCAAGCTGGTAACGAATTTGTTATTGAATTTGACCTTAAAAAATCATTAGTTGACCCGCAAAATAGTTCTGAAATTGTGCTTAAGCCTCGTGGTGTTCGTTTAGAGAACTTGGCTGAATCGCAAGATGTTGAAGGCACAGTAAGCGACGTATTAATTGCTAACTGCGAAACCGATAATATTGCTATTGCTGCTGAAGATGGCTCGTTTGGCCACGCGGTTTACCTATACAGCAGTGACGTAGAAACACCAATGGACAACTACGAAGTAAATGAGAACGAAACACCGGCAGATGCACCACTTGCAACGGCTAATGTGGTTTTTGATAGTGAAGATAATCAATACGAGTTCGAACTTGCGTTCATTCAACCTGGTGATTACCAACTTGCTTACACATGCGCTGCACACATTGATGATGCAGAGGCAGAAGACCAAGAATTTACGCTTCATCAAATTAAACCTGTTACCGTTACATCGGGTGAAGACCTAACAGTGTCATTCACATTACCTGAGTAATAAAGGTTAATACCCCACTTAAAAGCCCGCTTTGCGCGGGCTTTTCTATTCTTTATCATATGAAACAGCCAAAGACTAAACCAACAGAGTCTTTCCCTTGTTGCTGTGCTGGTTTTCTCGTTGTGGCTATTTGAATATGTTAATATTATAAGCCTAACCAAAACAGTCTGGGCTATGTTATGACATCGCGTATTTTAAAATCGATTTTCTATTCCTCTCTTATGTTAGGCTCAGCCCTGTTTCTACAAGGCTGCCAAGACCAACCACAATCCGACCATGTAGCAGTAAGTGGCGGCCTTATTCAAGGACAACAGCAAGGGCGAGTTATTGCCTATAAAGGCATTCCCTATGCAGCGCCCCCTGTGGGAAACTTACGCTGGCGAGCCCCTCAACCGGTTACTAAATGGCAAGGTGTCAAGGTATTGGAAAATTATGCCCCCGATTGCATGCAAAAACCATTTGCTGGCGATGCTGCACCATTAGCAACCACGCCATCAGAAGACTGTTTGTATTTGAATGTGTTTAAACCCGCCAAACACAGTGATAGCCTTTACCCTGTTGTAGTTTGGATCCATGGTGGCGGCTTTGTAAACGGTGGGGCTTCACCAGCAGTATACTCTGGCGAAAGCTTTGCAAAACAAGGTGTTATTTTTGTCAGCTTTAATTATCGTTTAGGTCGATTCGGCTTTTTTGCGCACCCTGCCCTCACACGATTTGAAAATGATGCACTGGGTAACTACGCATTAATGGACCAAATTGCAGCGCTTGAATGGGTGAAAAAAAATATCGCTCAATTTGGTGGCGATGCATCAAAGGTGACATTAATGGGTGAATCTGCAGGTGGTGCATCAGTGCATGCGATGATGCAAACGCCGGCTGCTAATAATTTATTTCAGCAAGCAATTATTATGTCTGCTGGTGGCCGAGACCTATTTAAACAACGGCCTTTACACAGTAATGACGACACGGTGTTAAGCGCAGAACAAATCGGTGAAAACTTTGCTAAACAGCATACAATTTTAGGCAGCGATGAAAACACGCTGGCTGCGCTTCGTGAGTTACCTGCCGAAGATATTATCGATGAACTAAACTTAAGCACGCTACACCAACAAAATACCGACGTACCAAACTATGTTGGTGGCCCCATTATTGATGGCACCATTATTAGTGCATCAACCGAAACGCGTTTAAGAAAAGGGACATTTAGCCACATACCAGCCATGGTTGGCACTACAGACAGGGATTTAGGGTTTGCAGGATTTGCTTCAAAAGACGCTTTATTCGACAGCTTTGCTGGGCACAGCACACAGGCAAGAATTACATACGACGCCAATGGCGACACTCCACTGCCCATGCTTAACTATCAGATTGGTCAAGATGCACAAATGCAAGAACCTGCTCGATTTGTTGCTAAACGCATTTCAGATATGGGCAAGCAGGCTTATTTATACCGCTTTGGCTATGTGGCGCAAACTTTAGATAAACCAGGAGCTGAGCATGCCAGCGAGATTCCGTATTTCTTTAACACGGTGCAAGCAAAATATGGTCATGTTACCACCGAACAAGACAAGCAAGCGGCTAAAATTATGCACCGTTATGTTACTAACTTTATTAAATTAGGCACGCCAAATGGCCCGGGACTCCCGAAGTGGTCTGCGTTTAAACATGATGAGCCATTTTTACTGCAAATGAATAAAGCAGGTACCGCAGAGTTTTTACCTGACCCATTGCAAGCTCGGTTAAACATCACTGAAGCAAAAGCAGAACAACAATAATCAATAGACGAGGCGCACAATATAAGCGCCTCGTTAGCTTTTAACCTTGCTGCTGTACGTACTCAAGTGCCGTCATTTTTTTGTAAGTCACATTAGGATGAAACACATGCGTGGGTTCTGGGTCTACCACTTCGATAGGCGTTCCCTGACTTCGTGCAATATCAAGTGCCATTTGCGTAATATTGACACTAAACGAGGTGCCTATAAATACAATTTTATTAGCATCGAGCATACGTTGCTGCGCCTCAGAAATACGATAAAGTTCGGTGTAATACTCATCGAATAACAACACATACGGCTTAAACGATTGATTAACAATAGGACTTTCATTACTAATGTTGAACACTTCAAGTAATGAATGGTGTAAGTTATCTTCGTTTACTTTATCCCATGGAGCGTTAAAGGCCATCACTTCATCACCTTGATTGTGAAAGACCGTCATTTGATCTAAACGACCGTGAATCGCAATGTAATCGGTGTTACCCGCCTTTCCATCAAGGCCATCAATGTTTTGTGTTATAAGGTTTTTATCGCTCAACCAATGATGAACTTCGTTCGGACCGTGATGTCGGTACGTTGCAAAGCGATGGTAATACCACGCTAAAAATTCGCGTGGGTTGTTTTGATACATCGCACGTGTTGCCATTTCCATCGGCGTGTAGTTTTTGCTGCCAATGGTCCAAAATCCATCTTCGCCACGAAAAGTTGGGATCCCGCTTGCGGCACTCACCCCTGCGCCTGTGATATAGAGTGTATTCATAATGATAACTGTACCTTGTAGCCAAGCGCATCGGGTGTTACTTGCTGGTTATTGTTCATGCCCCCAATGCGATACAAACTGCCTTGATGTTCTAATAATCCGCGGTGATCCATACTGGCGGTATTTGCCTTTGGCATCGCGTGCCAATCATTGCTGTCGACATCAAAACGCCACACATGATCGCTTGCAGGGGCTGGTTTACCATCGTAACCCATGCCATTGTAATTATAGGGATTCGCTGAACCACCCATCATATATATATCGCCATTAAAGCTGGTTGCTGCCATGCGATAATGTGCCACGCCAGTGGGATGAGGAATCGTTCGCCAATCAATTTTTAAGGGGTTATTAGCATCAATGGTTCCTTTTAGGCACTGTGGAACCGCAGCAAACGAGCGACGTTTATCAGCATTCGCTTTGGTTTCTACGCCATCACAAACCAACATAGTATTGCCGCTAATGGCAGCCGCTTGACCAAACACCGGTTTCCCTAAAAATGGTGAAGCCTGTTGCCATGTATCCGTTTTAATATCGTAAACTTGCACTAAGTTTACGTTACCATCGTTATGCCAACCACTGACTAAATAAATATAACGTTGTTTATATGCCAAAGCGACACTGTCATCTACCGGCACTGGCATGCTGGTAAGTGGGGTGTATGAATTAGTAATCACATCATAACGATACACATCTGGGGTCGATACCTCTTGATGATCATGGCTTACTGTATAGCCACCAAACACATAAGCGTGTTCACCAACTCCTACCGCGGTACTTGCTAAACGACCCGTTAAAGGTTGAGTGCTCGGTACCTCTTTAGCTGCGTGCCAAGAATCATCACCAACTTTGAGTACCCATACTTTATTGTGAATATCATGATGTGCTTTACCCTTACCTAGTCCCATAAAACTTAAAAAGTAAGCTTGTTCATGAATAACTACTTTAGCAACCGCATTATTGGCTACCGGTTCTGGTAAGGCTGGAATTGTTGCAAGTGCAATAGAAAATAGCAGGCTCATAAGATGAATAAACGACTAAAAACAGACGTTAAGAATACCATTTTATGAGCCCGAGGAAAGGCCTAGTAAGCAATACTAATACGTTGATTTAAATGTGCTGCAGATTGCGCTTCATCAAGCATGGCTTTAGCATAATCGGTTACTGATATTTTGCTTTCGCCGTTTGAGTCAGTAAAGAAGCTGTCGCCTCCTACACGATAAGGGCCCTCTGAATCACCAGGATAAATTACCGCAGCAGGGGATACAAAGGTCCAAGGTGTATCTGCTGTTGATGTTCTAAACACCTCAAGCGCTTCACCTTGCGCACGTGCTTCATCTTTATATTCAGCTGGAAAATCAGGGCTAGAGATCAACGTGACACCCGGTGCAACCTCTAAACTACCGGCGCCCCCTACCCATAAAATACGTATGCCAGTGCCAGCCAATGCACTCAGTAATTGTTGAGCACTGTTAGCCACAATCTCATGATTACCAAGAGCACGACCACCAATAGCCACAATTACTACATCGCTGCCTGCTGCGGCGTTTGCTATATCGTCTTTTGTTAAATCAAATTCAGTTACCGTGACATTATCTTGGGTTACTTTACCTGCGTCTCTTACTAACACATTAACTTGGTGACCGCGTGTTAATGCTTCTGAAGTAATGTGGCTACCAATCCAGCCTGATGCGCCTAATACTGCTAATTTCATGAGGAATACTCCGTTGTTTGTTTCATTAACAGCAGTTTACTTGTTCACCATTTACTGATAAATACACTACATAGATACACATTGTTTCATATTAAGATACCAATGGATAAACTCAATTCAATTACAAGCTTTGTCGAAGTGGCGCGCACAGGGAGTTTTACACAGGCCGCTGAACACTTAGGTTTAAGCCGACTACAAGTATCAAGACATATTCAAGATATTGAAAAGTGGCTTAATTTAAGATTGTTTCATCGAACAACGCGTAAAGTCAGTTTAACTATTCAAGGCGAAGAAGCGCTAAGCTATTGCCAGCAAATATTAAATCAAGTGTCTGACTTACAAAGCCGTGCTCACAGTCATAACAATGAATTAGTCGGTACAATTCGACTCGCATCTCCCATTGGTCTTGGGCAACATAAACTGTTTGAGGCCATTGAAGCATTTACCAAGCGCCATCCACAAACTCGGTTTGAGTTATTACTGTCCGATAGTCTATCGCAGCTTGTTGATGACCGCGTAGATATTGCCCTGCGCTATATCCACCAGCCTGATGAAGGGTTAATTGCTCGCAAGCTTATGTATATAGCAACAGCGGTATGCACATCGAAGGCGTATTTAGCACAGCACGATACAATAAACGACCCCAATGACTTAGCCACACATAATTGCCTTGTCCATAAAAAACACAACGTGTGGCAGTTTCAACGTAACGGTAATACACAAAAGGTCACCGTTAAGGGCAACATAGTCGCCAATGATATGGGCGTATTACTCAAAGCAGCTAAACAAGGAATGGGGATTGCTCACTTACCCTGCGATTTAGCGAATGATCATTTGTTATCCGGTGAGCTTATAAAAGTGCTGCCAGAGTATACAACCGTCGGTTCACATATATGGGCAGTGTATTTATCGCGAAATTTTCAACAAAATGTAGTGCGAGCCTTTATCGACTTTTTAGCAGAGCAGTGGCATCACGATATTTTGTAATCTAAATGCGCTGCAGGCACGTACAACTAGCAAAAAGGAGTCGTAATGCAGCACTTAGACCACGAAATATCACGCATCATTGAAATGGCGTGGGAAGACAGAACCCCGTTCGAAGCAATAAAGCAACAATTTGGCTTAAATGAGAAAAGCGTGATCGCTTTAATGCGCCAGCAGCTAACAAACTCAAGCTTTAGACTCTGGCGAAAACGCGCAACAGGCAGGCAAACCAAACATTTAAAGCTTCGCCACCCCGATATCTCAAGAGGTTACTGTAAGACCCAATATAAGCACAGGTAAACTAATATACATATCGGTTTAGTACGAAAGCGATTCGTTGTTAAAAAACGCCAAACAGACTTAGCTATGTTGCCTCAGTTGTTAGCTGTACATATTTTTCAGCAAGCTCATCGAGTGACTCGCGGTGATTTGGATCAGGCTTAATACAATCAATAGGACACACACTAACACAGGTCGGGTTATCATAATGCCCGACACACTCTGTGCATTTATTAGGATCAATTTGATAAATCTTTGCGCCCATGTAAATAGCTTCGTTCGGACATTCTGGATCACACATATCACAGTTAATACATTTGTTATTGATGAGTAATGCCATGACAAACCTTACAGGAAGATAAAGAAGTTACGCTTTTAAAACCTTCACCGAAAATTTCAAAACGTAACAAAAATTGCAGCCGCGTAATATAGTTTGCAATGAGCAACTACGCTTTGATCTAGATCAAACAACACACCCGCATCACTCTCTAATCATTCAAGATTGAATGATTAACTGTAGTCAGGAGCCATCAACCGAACATAAATTGCGTAAAGAGATTAGTGAGTTGTTTTATAACATTAAGAGTTTACTTACCCCTACAAGTAGTGTTAACAAGCACCACATAAAAAGTACAAATTTTTCGCAGAAATGGGGCTATGAGGAAGGGTTCTAAATTGGACTTAACCGAGTAATGTCGAGAGAGATAACTGTGGGCCCCCTTCATGAACCAGGAAGTTGGTATATTTATAGCTTTAAAGCGCTAATCTATCTATTTTTAAACAACGGCTTAGTTCATGCATATTCAGTGCTTAGCTACTACAGCAGCAGGAGTGAAAATTTATCATTTTCTGGCCTACACAGTTTTTAGGCACATTGGTACCTAAAGACTGGTTCTAAACTGCCCGACGGCCTCAACAACTTCCTTAGCCCCTTTTTGAATATCATTAATAACAGAGCCTGATTTATTTGATAACTCCAAGGCATCTTTGGCCTCTGCTAAACTCGACTCAATTTCGGTTACCGCATCTTGAGTAAGCGCTTTATTCTCAGACACGACGTTGATTATTTGCTCTGTGGCCAAACTCGTTCTTGATGCCAGTTGCCTAACTTCATCTGCAACAACGGAGAAACCTCGTCCTTGGTCACCCGCCCTCGCGGCTTCTATAGCAGCGTTTAATGCCAGCAAATTAGTTTGATCAGCAATACCTTTAATACTTTCGACTAATTGAGCAATCTTAGACGACTGTACGTCGAGGTTATTAACACTTTCGCTGGCTACTTCGAGTTTCTTTGATAAGTTATTCACTGTAACAATTGTTTGCTTTACGACACCTAACCCTATTTCAGCGTCGGCATCTGTTCGTTTAGAAATGTCATAAGCAATACCAGCCGTTTCAGATATTGCAAATTCTCTTTGCATCTGATCGGTTATTACTGTTGCAAACTTTACGACTTTATAGAGTTCTCCATCATTGTTATGAATTGGATTGTACGAGGCTTCTAACCATACTTCGTTACCGTAACTATCTAATCTTTTAAAACGATCAGAAATAAACCGTCCGTGTTTTAATTCAGACCAAAACTGTTTATAAGCGTTCGATTTAGCTTCTTCAGGGTCGCAAAACATACTGTGGTGTTTACCCAATATTTGGCTTTTGGAGTAACCCATAGAGGTCAGAAAGTTATCATTGGCGTTTAAAATAATACCGTCTAAGCTGAATTCGATAACCGCAGATGAACGACTCAAAGCCGCAAGCATATCTTCTTTTTCTCTTGATTGAGAAATAGTGCGCGTAAGCTCTGCCGAGTAAACAGCTAACTCATTATTAATTGGTTGTACAATACTTCTAAGCCATAACTCACGCCCAGACTGCGTTACGAGCTGCAAAGCGCCATGCCAATGGCTCACTTTTTTTATGGCTGAAAGCATTTTTTGTGTGTGAGGTTTTTTGAGCGACTTTTTAACAATCAGGTCATTGAAATTTAAACCAACAAGCTCACTTTCTTTGTATTCTATCGCGGTTGCAAATAGTTGATTAACTTCGAGAATACGGCCATCTTTGCTTAGCAAAAAGTACAGCATTTCCTCTTTCAATTCTTGCTTTATATTTTCAAACTCAACTGTTTGCTTTTTTAATTCAGCAATTTCAGACAGCAACTTGCGATTAGTGAACCACATAAACTGGTTTCCTTTAGGTTACATACGCTAAAAGTAGAGCACTCAGAATCAAGTGTCTAGGAAGATTACGTTTTTTGCCAATAACTGTATTTAATAAAGGTAAGGCATGACTACATAAATGGTCGGGTGAAATGAGGTTATACGTGTAAAACACGACCCCATGTGATTAACGCTGTTTCATACATTGAGAGATTAATTAACTTTAACGATTAATAAAAGTGTTATACGAAGAACTGGAGTGTTTTGATCACGACTGATTACAGTATTTTACTCTTGCTTTTATTTTTACAATAGCGTTTTTACAGTGAGCGCTGCGTTTTAATATCCTCAGATAGGTGCGCTCACGTTAATTTAGCTGACTTTAAATACACACTAAAACACGTTTCGTGCTCGTCGGAGTAAACTTTTATCGCGCCATCATTGGCCTCTGCGAGCGCTTTAACAATGGCTAAACCGAGCCCCACACCATCACTGTGTTTTTGTCTTGATTTATCCGGCCGATAAAAACGGTCGAACAAATACGGTAAATGTTCAGCGGGTATTTTCTCACCGGGATTCACAACCGAAATACACACTGTATCTGCGCTTACTTTTTCGCTTTTAACTGAAATTGAAGCCCCTTTTGGGGTATACCGAATAGCGTTAGAGAGTAAGTTTGATAACAGCTGTCTAAAATGTAACTGATCACAGTAAAAACGCAGGTTTTCACCCTCTGTTTTAAAACAAATACCTACTTCTTCCGCCAACGCATCAAAGTAGTCAAATAGCGACGCTATCTCGTCATGACTTTGCAAAATTTGTTGTTTTGGCTTTATTAAACCGTTCTGAGTTTTTGCAAGCCACAGCATGTCATTGACCATTTTTGTTAATCTTTCTAACTCTTCAAGATTTGAGAATAACAGCTCTTGATAGTCAACAACCGCTCTTGATTTTGATAAGCCCACCTGCGTTTGGGTAATGATATTTGTTAAGGGGGTTCTTAACTCATGAGCTATATCGCTGGAAAAGTTAGATAAGCGAATAAACTCACTTTGCAGCCTATCTAACATCACATTAAAAGACTGCACCATGTTTTCAAGCTCAACAGGAACATTATTATGATCTAACCTGACATCCATTTTATTGGTTTGTATATCAAGCATTTTTTGAGTTAACCCACGTAAAGGGTTAAGACCTTGATGTATAGCAATCCATGCGACAAGCAACACTAACACAGCCGAGCCTAACATAATGACCCATAAACTCTGTTTAAACTGGGTTAAAAAGCGCAGATGGAAGCTCATATCAATCGCAACGGCTATTTTATAATGCTGTTTAGATGTCTCTAGCTCACTGACTAATGCACGATACGCCTTACTGCCTGTATGCCATGTAATTATGTTCTCCTTTTTAAACCCCTGAGAAGCTTTCGCGCGCATTGCTAATTCAGTAAAATCATTATGGGAGCTTTGATATACAAGCTCTCCCTCTAACGTATTTACTTGGTAGTACACCCCATGATGCCCAACAACAGCAATCGACAATGCGTTTTCAAGCTGTTTTTGTGATTGAAAAGGCTGTGATAATACAGACTCAACTGATTGCGTGATAACCTGTAACTCGCCACTGTCTTGTTGCAAAAAATGATGCTCTATTGAGCTATTTATGAGTGAGGCCACAAAGGTGAAACAGCCAATAATTGTTATTGCTACAAATAACAAAACTCGCATCGTTAATGACAAGGGTCGCGTGCTAACTCGCATTAGGCATTGCCTCTAACTTGTATCCCATCCCTCTTACTGTGTGTATTAGCTTTACTGTAAAATCATCATCCACTTTGCTGCGAAGCCTTCTTATTGCAACATCAATCACGTTGGTATCACTATCAAAATTCATGTCCCACACTTGTGAAGCGATTAATGAACGAGGCAGTACTTCCCCTTCACGGCGCAGTAATAGCTCGAGTAAACTAAACTCTTTATTACTTAAGGTAATGCGTTGGCCTGCACGTTGAACTTTTCTTTTTGGAATATTCATTTCTAGGTCGGCTATTTTTAAGACATCTTCTACTTTTTGTGTGCCGCCTCGCCTAAGTAAAGTGCGCACTCTTGCTAACACTTCAGAAAATGCGAATGGTTTAATTAAATAATCATCAGCCCCTAGTTCAAGCCCTTTAACTCTGTCATCGACACTGTCTCGCGCTGATAAAAAAAGAACAGGGGTCTGTTTTTTAGCTTCGCGAAGTGATTGTAAAATTCGCCACCCAGAGACATCAGGTAACATCACATCGAGAATTATTACGTCAAATAACTCTGTCATGGCTAAATGATGACCATCGAGTCCATTTCGCGCTAGTGACACTTGAAAACCGGCTTCAGTTAAACCTTGTTTTAGGTAATTTCCTGTTTTTAATTCGTCTTCAACTATTAGTAAGCGCATTTCAATCCTTCATCAAAATCATAGCCGTTATCATTATGGTGTTTTAATCACAACAGCAACATGACACCAAGATTACAACTTTGTCATGTTCACGTCATGCTGAAGACAGGTCAACTTTCTAAACTTATGGCATGTTTTTCTATTTATTAACAGAGTCAGTAATCGTTTATTACGTCACACTTTGTTGCAATCTGTTTGATTTTTAATAACAAGTAAGAAGGTAATTATGAAATTTTTTAAGTATGTCGCACTCATGTTCGTACTAACAATGCCATTTATGGCATCGGCTCATGTCTCAGTAACACACACTCTGCCACAAGATAAAGCAATGTTAATGAGTAGCCCTGAGCAGCTATCGCTCGCGTTTAGCGGAAAAGTAAGATTAGCAAAAATAGTCGTTCAAGATGCACATAAACAACCTATCGACTTCGATTTTAAGCCTACAGCAGCTCCAAGTAGTGATTTTAGTTGGCCTCTGCCACACTTAAAGCAAGGCAATTACACGGTAAAATGGATCGCACTCGGTGGTGATGGCCATAAAATGACAGGGGAATTCACTTTCATGATCCATGGTACAAAGCATAGTAATAAAACAAAAATGCCAGAAAATGGCCACGGTAACCATAATCACTAGCCTTAGGTCATGACAATGCAATTTAGTGAGTGGTCGCTGCTTTTACTGTTAATGAAACTAGCAAACTATACGGCTATAGCAGCACTTGCAGGTACATTACTGATACGTTTTATTAGCCATTTTCACCTTAATGGAAACCAGCATACTGCGTTTTTATATTTCTTGAAGCACTGGCAAATCAAATGCTTAATGGTTGGTTTAATAGCGGCTATTTTGCAAACACCAATAGAGACAGGTGCCATTGCCGAATCAGGTTTTATGGGAATGTTAGATCGCCCAATGCTCGAGATTGTTTGGTACTCGGTAATTGGCGAGCAAGCGCGTTTAAGGATTGTTAGTTTCTTAGTCGCACTTATGGTTGCCTCCTTGTGGAATGTGAAGGCAGAAAATAACAACGCAGAAAAATTCAACTTTGCTCTTATGCTAATCATAGCGGCTCTTATTGCGTTTAGTTTTTCTATTACTGGTCACAGTGCCAATGAAAATGGCCTAGTAAAAAGTATTTTGACATTTCATCTTGCGGCTTTAGCCTGTTGGATTGGCGCATTATGGCCATTGCTTAAAAGCTGCACCTTGCTTATCAAAACCGACGTTGAAAAAATAATGCATCACTTTGGACAAATGGCCATCATTATTGTGGTTGTATTGCTTGTGTCTGGCTTGGCGCTTTTACAACAGTATCTGCACTCATTTTCTGCATTATTTACTTCAACTTATGGCCAATTAATTTTACTGAAGTTACTGCTTGTCAGCGCCATGCTTTTGCTTGGCGCATGGCATAAACTATTTTTAGTCCCTAATATTAACCGGCAACGGTATTTTGAAACCTTAAAAGGCTCTATCGCTGTTGAAATGGTCATAGCGCTTTTTGTACTTATCACAACAAGTGTTTTTACCACACTTGTTGGTCCTCCTATTTAACTATGAAGTAGAGAAAAAACGCATGCTAAAAAACACATCACAATTAAAAATGATATCACTGCTACTTTTAGGTGCACTCAGCTCGTTTGCTGTTAACGCACACGGTGATGAAGCTCATCCAAACAAAAGCACCTTATTTGTTGGTATCGACAGTGAACCCGCACACACTGTAACCGCGTTTAAAAAAGCACTAAAACAGGGTGATCAAGTCACAGCTCGTAAACTACTCGCTGACAATGTTATTATTTTTGAAGGAGGCGGTATTGAACGCTCAGCAGATGAATACGCAAATCACCATATGCATGCAGATATGGCATTTTTAAAAGCCGTTGAAAGCACATTATTAGAGCATCAGGTATTCACGCAGGGCGATATAGCTTTCTCAATTGCCAGAAGCTCAACCGAAGGCAGCTACAAAGGGAAAGAAATAAAGAGTATTGGAATGGAAACAATAACACTCAAAAATACCGACAATGGATGGAAAATCACTCATATCCACTGGTCCAATTAAGGAGTACAACATGCGAACAGCTTACCTTGCTTCATTACTACTTTTTATGAGCAATTTGCCAGTGATGGCAACAACTAGTAATCAACCCTTAACCCATAACAGCAATCAACACACACATGATTCAAATAGTGAACTCACTGTGTATAAAAGTAAAAATTGTGGCTGTTGCAAAGAGTGGGTCACACATATGAACAAAAATGGCTTTAACACAACAGCCATTGATGTTGTTGATATGGGCACCATAAAAAATAACTATCAGATAAAACCAAATCAGCGCTCATGCCACACGGCGGTGTCAGCCGATGGCTTTATTTTTGAGGGGCATGTTCCCGCTAAATTTGTTAAGCAATTCTTATCAGAGCAACACCCTGAAGGTACGATAGGCTTAAGTGTTCCTGCCATGCCCGTGGGTACGCCAGGGATGGAAATGGGGAACGTATTCCATAAATACAACATTAATTTACTAACAATAGATTCACCCGCTGTAAGTTATCAATATATTGAACAATATGCCGAGCAATTTTAATGAATTAGGCATACGCTATAACTAGGTGATTACAAAAATAGTACCTCACTTCATCATTTTTACGACACTGTAAAAATTAATGAAAATAAAGCCCAAAAGCAACCATCTCACTAAGCTAAGGGCTTTAAGCAAAAAGGAACACCGCATGAGTAAAGCCGGAACAGAGCAGCAGCTAATCATTGAGGGCGCAGGCTGCGCCAGTTGCGTAGGGAAAATTGAAGCAGCACTGCAAAACACACCTGGCGTGAACAGCGCAGAGATGAATTTTGCAGACCGAACCGTACTCGTCAGTGGGACAGCCAATACCCAAGACCTAGTTAAAGCCATTGAATCTGCTGGATACAATGCCAAACCGTTCAATGACAGTTCGCACACAGACTCCCTTGATGAAAAAGAAGCAGCCGATTGGGCATATTATAAAAAGCTGATGCGCGACACCATTATCGCACTCTCACTGGGTGTGCCTCTTATGATCTATGGTATCGCTATTGGCGAGATGACCGTAGCAACAAATACTGAGCGGCTCGCGTGGTTAATTGTTGGTCTTTTAACGCTTGCGGTTATGTTTTTCTCTGGTAAACATTTTTATATTGGCGCATGGAAAAGCTTTAAAAATCATTCTGCCAATATGGATACCCTCATTGCACTGGGCACCGGTACAGCATGGGTCTACTCAATGCTGGTTGTCTTTATTCCCGATGCTATTCCGCTAATGGCAAGGCATGTATATTTTGAAGCCACCTCCATGATTATTGGCTTAATCAACCTTGGTTTAGCGTTAGAGCTAAAAGCACGAGGAAAAACCTCAGAAGCAATCAAACGCTTAATCGGCTTACAGGCCAAAACCGCCACTGTTGTTAGAGATAACAAAGACGTTCAAATAAATATCGACCAAGTGTTGCTCAATGACATTATCAAAGTCAGACCGGGTGAGAAAATCCCCGTTGATGGTGAAGTAATCGAAGGCCACACCAGCATTGATGAATCAATGCTAACAGGCGAACCCATGCCTGTTGAAAAATCAGAAAAAGACGACGTCACCGCGGGTACGCTCAATAAATCTGGCATGATCCTATTTAAAGCAACACGGGTAGGAAAAGACACCGCGCTTGCACAAATTATTGCGATGGTAAAACGTGCCCAAAACTCAAAACCCCCAATAGGGCGACTAGCCGATGTTATATCTGCGTATTTTGTGCCGGTTGTCATGATTATATCTATCGTCAGTGCACTAGCATGGTTAAACTTTGGCCCTGAGCCCACTCTTGCCTTTGCAATTGTGTCTGCGACAACGGTGCTTATCATCGCGTGTCCGTGTGCATTAGGACTTGCTACGCCAATGTCGGTTATGGTCGGTGTGGGCAAAGCAGCTGAGGCCGGTGTTCTTATTCGAAATGGTGAAGCACTGCAAACAGCTTCCAAAATTACAGCCATGATTTTAGATAAAACGGGCACCATTACCGAAGGCTCCCCCAAAGTCACTGACGTTATTTTAGCAAATGAGAGTGATGAAAAAACCATATTACAGCTAGCAGCCAGTTTAGAAAGTGGTTCAGAGCACCCTCTTGCGCAAGCAATTGTCGACAGTGCCATGGAGCAAGAAATCGAGCTGCTGAAAATAGACGCCTTTAACGCAATTACAGGCTATGGTGTCGAAGCCACGTGTAATGGTAAGTCGCTGCTATTTGGCAATAGTAAATTAATGAAAATTAAAGAAATTGAACTCTCTGACTTCACAACGAAAGCACAGGCCTTAGCGAAAGAAGCCAAAACGCCAATGTATTTTGCTGTTGATGGGCAGCTAGCCGCAATTATCGCGGTAGCGGACCCGATGAAGTCTGATTCACTTTCTGCAATCAAACGTCTTCAAGCCAATGGTATCCGCGTTATTATGCTTACTGGCGATAATAAAGAAACCGCCTCGGCGATAGCAAAAAAAGCAAAAATTACTGAATTCTTTGCTGACGTTCTACCTGAAGACAAAGCCAATAAAGTGCGCGAACTCCAACAACAAGGCGAAATTGTCGGTATGACAGGCGATGGGATCAATGATGCCCCCGCGCTTGCCCTCGCCGATGTTGGTTTTGCGATTGGAACAGGCACTGATGTTGCCATTGAAAGTGCCGACATCACACTCATGCGAGGCTCTCTTCATGGCTTAGCTGATGCCATTGCAGTGAGCAAAGCCACGTTACGCAATATAAAACAAAACCTATTTGGTGCATTTATCTATAACGTGGCAGGTATTCCAGTGGCGGCAGGTATTCTGTATCCATTTTTTGGTCTACTGCTGAGCCCTGTTATCGCGGGTGCTGCGATGGCTTTTTCTTCGCTTACCGTGGTGACGAATGCAAACAGGCTTCGTTTATTTAAAGCACAAGATCACTAAGGAGCCACATTATGATGATTATTAACTTTATCGGTATTTCACTCATCGCGCTGATCATTTGGTGGTTTTGGCTGTATAAACCAAACAACGTTGTTGCAACTAGTACCGACGTACTCATTGAGGTAAAAGAAGGGGTTTATTCGCCTGCTTCTCTACAAGTTACAGCTTACCACCCAATAACCTTATCTTTTTTGCGAAAAGATCCGTCACCTTGCTCCGAAACACTGCTCATTCCCTCCTTAGATATAAGTGAACAACTGACCCTGAACAAAGTGACAAAAATACACCTGCAAAATATCCCACCGGGAGAACATGTTTTTCACTGCCAAATGCAAATGTACAAAGGTGTTATCACTGCAGTCGAATGAAATTGTGAAGTGAAAATAAAACAGCTTGGAGAGATTATTATGAGTGATTTAGAACATAGAGTCGGCGTAAAAGAAGCAAACTTAGTCGTGCGCAATCTGCGGCTGTGTAAAGTGACAGATGAAAATTGTGATGCACTCATTGAAGAGATTGATAGACTCTTTGGCATCGATGAAGTGAGCTACAATATTCGTGAAAACGTAATACACTTGGCCTATGACGCAACCCACCTAAACTTAGAAGGGATCGAAAACGTTATTCGCAAACACGGTGCCGATCTTCACAATGACTGGTGGACACACACCAAAGAAAGTTACTACCAATTTGTCGATCAAAATATAAAAGATAACGTCTCTCACAAACCCTGGAGTTGCCATGCAACCCCACCAAATAGGCACAATAAACATAAAGAGTAAGGTTTCCCCATGACAGGAAACCTGTGAATACTTTTACATGTTGTTAAATGAGTAACCGTTACTAATTAAGTAAGCCTTGATCTGGTCTGTCAAATTCGAAAATGGGGTTTAGTCACATCTGACCGTCGCAAATGTGCAAAAAGCGAACCTTCAGTCATAACTCGTTTATGCCCCAAGACGTGTTTGGCGAATTTCTCAAAAAAGCGGGCTTCGAACGTCCGCAATTGCTTTTCTATTTTGTCAAAATATATTGCTTGCATAGTCAGAAAAACGACCCAATCGCTCGTTTTTATCCTGAGGTAAAAGCGAGAACTCCTAAATTTTAATAACACTGGTAATTAGTTAACAAGTTTGTTAGAAATAATCTAATAAGAAAAACGAGCTACGCTGTGGTAGAAAAACGCGCGATTAGCTCGCTATAAACATGTTATGTAACTAAGGATAGTCTGTATGAACTTTGAAGGAATTCAACCACCATATGTTGCATTTTATGGTCAAGCGATAAGATTTCATTGCGAAGCAGCAATGTTATCAATAGACTTTCTTCACTCCTTCGCCAACATGACAAATGAGAAAAAAGGTGAATATGAACTTACAGGTGAATTGACTGATCAAATCCTAAATCACTTACATAATATTTTCCTCCATGCCGCTTCTATTTCAAGATACTTTTGGCCTGCCCAAAAAGGCGAAGATAAGCTTCATCATAAACGAGCTTCCCAATTAAAAAGTATCTTTAAAATTGATGGAAATAGTCCATTGAAGAGCAGGAAACTTAGAAACTGCCTTGAACACTTTGATGAAAACTTGGACTTTTACCTTAATGATAAGCCGATTGTTGGCTATGTTTTGCCTTCGTATGTAGGTGCTACAATTGAAAGCGATGGTGTCCCCACCCATTTGTTTAGAGCTTTTTATATGGATACAGCAATATTTGAAGTGCTTGGGGAAAAATTTGAGGTTCAACCTATCGTTGACGCTATTTGTGAATTACATTCTGGTGTAGACGTTACATAACAAACGCTTCAAGAAAGGACGTAAAAAAGCTTGGCTTGCGCTCCTTCGTCGCTAATTTTAGCCAAGAATTTTACGCCTGTTAAGCGGGCGTTACTGATTAAATACTCTAACGTGTTTTTGTCCATTAACGAGTGAGTAAGGTGCAAAACTTGCACATTGCTTCTGCCCCTTTTCTACTTAGATTAAAAACTCATTCACATGTTGTTCACCTCTTTTGGCCTTACTAAACCTAATGTCACATCGTAAGATGTTTCGGGCGGATTTTTGTCATGAAAGGCCAATAATCACATAACGTGCTTATATTGCTTGAGTTGCATAAGTGATGGTAGCAAGATAGACCGAAAGCAAACGCGGAAAGATTCTGCCTAAATAGCGTTATAACTCGTGGGGGAAGAATGTACTTTTACTTGCCAATTTATAAAGAAACAAAGGAACAGTTTGAAGAAAGATATGAAAATGCCTTTGCTAAGAGGATTTCTGAGTTAGAAGCTCAAACTGATGGTGTGATTAGTCAAAATATGCGAATCAGAATGAAAGATCAGTTGGCTAAAGATATGGGGAGAAGCTGGCGAGAGAATCATGCTGTTGGCTGGATTAGAGTCGGTAAAGGGAAAGGTGGTTTTACCTTTATTATCTCTAAATCAAACCCCGAAAGACCACGCGGCCCTAAACGCTATTTTGATCTGATACCACCAGATAAGTGTTATGGCGCATACCACGTAATTTCATTTGAAAGCTGTACAAATACAGCAGAAGTACTAGGTCAATTTAAGCGTATCTTTTCAGAGATTGTGCAAGATTCTCCATTCAAAGGCTGCTTTGTCGATGATAGTCAAATTGTAAATTTGAGTGATTTTATCGATTGGAAAGCACTCATCGAAAAATGAGTTATGTTTCAGAGGGTGATATGAAAAGAGTTAAGTATAACTAAGAAAGCTAAAGGTGTTTATAAGATTTTGATTTTAAAAATAAAACTCATAAGACCATGCTCTTAGATAACGACTTTGAGGACGAATTGTGTTATTAAATTGAGTTATGTTCAACCTATTGAGTATTGGTAATGAAGATTCGTCATTTGGAAATCAGAAACTTTAGAGGAATCAAGTCACTTGAGTGGTGCTTACCCGACAATCAAATAATTACCCTTATAGGTAAAGGCGATTCGTGTAAGACGACTATCTTAGAAGCAATCAGATTAGCATTTTACCCTCATTGGGTACTTCAACTCAGTGATGTCGATTTCTTCAAGGTTAATATTGATGATCCGATAAGTATTAAAGTGACACTCGGAGATCTTCCTGAAGAGTTCCTTAATATGGGTAAGTTTGGGCTTCATTTGAGAGGATGGAACCCAATAGAGTCTCGTATTAATGATGAGCCTCAACAGTACGAAAAAGAGTTGGTAGTTGTTGATGACGAACCAGTGATAACAGTTCAGCTTAAAGTTGAATCAGACTTAGAGCCGAATTGGCGTGTAGTCACTGATAGAAACCCAGATGGTATTTCATTTCTTTTAGCAGATAGAAAACGCCTGAATGCGACCTTTATCGGTGCCTACAGTAATAGAATGCTAACGTGGGATGCTCAGAGTCCACTATCAAAGCTAACTGAGGAGGCAAGTGTCCAGTCAAATCTTGCCAAGGCGGCACGGGCAGCTAAAGGGGCTTTTGATGCTAATCGTGAAGATCTTGATGCTTTAGATAAGGCGGCGGCCAAAGTTTATGAGCTATCAAAAAAACTCGGTGTTCAGTCTTCAGACTTGTTTCGCAGTCATCTTGATTTAGGTGCCATAAATGTAAAGGCAGGCGGAATTTCTCTGCATGAAGGAGATGTTCCCTTACGCCAGTTGGGATTAGGCTCTAGAAGAATGTTAACCTGCGGTCTTCAGGCTGAGAATCTAAAGAGCCAACACATAACTCTTATCGATGAACTAGAGAACGGCTTAGAGCCACATCGAATTTCAAGGTTATTGAAGCATTTAAAAGAAGACCATCAAGGTTCCTATCTGTTTACCACGCATAGCCCAATCGTTTTACGTGAACTCAACTTTGAAGAGCTCAATATTGTACATAATGAGGCAGGTATAGTAACAATTAAGAATACGGCAGATAAATCACCTGTCGACTCCAAAGTTCAAGGAACGTTACGCTCTCATGCTGAGGCATTCTTATGCCCTAAGGTCATAGTATGTGAGGGGGCAACTGAGGTCGGTTTTATCAGAGGAATGGATGATTTCTATGTAAGTTTAAATAATGAGTCCCTGAGTTATCATGGCGTTTCGTATCTTGATGCAGCTAGCGGTAGCCAAGTAAAACCAAAAGCTGAAGTAATGCACTCATTGGGCTATAAAGTAGCAGCTTTCGTTGATTCTGATGATCCTAAACAATTTGGTGATAAACATAAAAAAGTCCTAGAAGAAAAAGATATAACAGTGATCATGTGGGACGGGGCAATGGCTCTGGAACAACGTTTGTTTTTAGATCTTCCGTGGAATTCAGTAATTGAGTTACTTTCCTTTGCTAAAGATGACTTAGGTTTAAACATTTGTGCCAATGTAGAATCTAAACTAGGTGGTCGAGCCCCAGATAACATAAAAGAATGGATTGATACGGAAGAATACAGAAAGGCGGTTGGAGATGCTGCTAAGTCGTCAAGTTGGTTCAAAAATATTACTTTAGGTGAAATACTAGGTAAAAAGACAACGGCTCAATTTCATGAGGGAAATCTGAAGGGAACAGATACTCATAAGAAGATGGAAGAGCTAAGAGGGTTTGTAGCACTATGACAGACCAATTAGCGAAGTCTTTAGCAGAAGCTCCTAAATCGGGTTATATCATTGCTCCAGCGGGGTTTGGTAAAACTTTTTTAATTGCAGAAAGTGTTAAATCTTGTACAGGAAAGCAGCTAATACTGACGCACACATTTGCTGGAGTTGACTCAATTAAAAATAAATTGACCAACCAAAATGTGCCCTCTAGCCAATACCATGTAGATACAATCGCTTCTTTTGCTTTGAAATGGGTTAAGGCTTATCCGAAAATAGCTAATTGGGTGTTTGATGAGCCCGAAACAAAAGCTCACTGGAGCACTTTGTATGAAAGTGCGACCTTGCTTTTTTCATATAACTTTATAGAGCAGGTCTTTGCTAGTACATACTCTGGTGTTTTTGTCGACGAATACCAAGATTGTTCAGATATCCAGCACAACCTAATTCTTAAGCTTGTCAAGCTTAAACCAACAAGGATGATTGGAGACCCATTACAAGCAATATTTGAATTTGATGGACAGAAAGTTGTCAATTGGGATACCTGTATTATACCTAAGTTTGATAAGTTGGGAGAGCTCAAAACTCCATGGCGATGGAAGCTCGCAGGTACAGAACAATTAGGTGAATGGTTATACAAAATTCGAGAAGAAATCGCTAAAGGTGATATGCCAAAAGCACCTAAAGAACTAGCTTGTTTTCATCATGTTCATTATGACTTGGAGGATATGCAATCTCCTAACAGGCTTACAGTGTTCAAGGAAAAAGCAAAAGAGGCGGGAAAGTGTATTGTTGTTTATCCGGGTTCAGAAGAATATAAACGTAAGACTCATGCTTTATCAAAGTGCCTATCTGGTATGTATACAAGTATTGAGGAAGTCGAAGGCAAGGCTCTTATTAGAACAGTTGATAAGGTAATTAAAGCTAAAAGTAATAATGCTAAACTGGTTGCTGTTGTTGACCTCGCAAAGTCATGTATGACATCTGTTGGAGGAGTTTTACCTAAAAAAACTATCGAAGGGCAAACTGCTAAGGTTACTACCAGAACTAGATATCCATCTTTAGTTGCTTCCGCGAACGAGTTTTTAGCTAATGGGAATATTGCGACGTTGATGGCTTTTGTTAAAGGGCTTTCTGAGTGTACCGAAACAAAAGTTTATCGAAGAGATCTCTTCTCTCGCTTTATATCAGTATTGGGCTACGCTCACACTTTACCTTTGGCTGAAGCAATAAAGCAATATAGGCAGGACTTTCGACACAGGGGACGCCCAGTACGCATGGATAACCAAATCGGGACGACTTTACTGGTTAAGGGGCTGGAATACAATCACTGCATCGTTACGTACCCTACGAGAATGAGCCCAAAAGAGTTCTATGTTGCTTTGACAAGAGGAACACATAGTATAACGGTAATTTCAGAGCCATAGCGGATGCCATACCTTAGGTAATCCGTTACTTGCTAATTTAGCAAGCGCTGTAACTCGGTTTTGTCCAAACCTTAGTCATTGGCAATCTATCTATTATCAATAGTGACTTTTAATTAGGAGGTCACTATGAAACAAAAACTAAACCACAATGCTACTGGGATGAAACGTCCTTTCAAACTTGAAGAGATTTGGCGTATACGTACTCGCATTGAAATTCAAAATAACTTGATGCAACTGGCGTTACTTAACTTGGCGATAGACAGCAAACTAAGATCATGTGATCTACTGTCTTTAAGGGTTAGAGATGTCGCAACCCAAGATCAAGTTTTCGAGAGGGTTCAATGGACACAAAAGAAAACAGGGATCGAAGTTCAATTTGAGATAACTCCGAGAACACAACAAAGTATTAGCCGTTGGGTTCAAGAAGGTAAATTGAAACCTAGTGAATATTTGTTTAGGAGTTTACGTCGCACTAATCAACCAATAAGCTATTCATATTACAGGTCTATAATCAGGAGTTGGGCTGAGCAGTTAGGGCTTGATTCTGATCTATATGGTACTCACTCAATGCGCAGAACCAAAGCGACTTTGGTTTACGCACGAACCAAAAATATTCGCGCTGTTCAATTACTACTTGGTCACACAAAAATCGATAACACAATTAGATATCTCGGAATTGAGATTGAAGATGCTATCAAGATATCCAGAGAAACAGATTGTTAATTAAGAAAAGGCGGCAATTTAAGCTGCCTTTGCCCCAAGACGTGTTTAGGCGAATTACTCAAAAGAGCGAACTTCGGCCATTCAAAATTGCTTTTCTATTTCGTCAAAGTATATTGCTTGCATAGTCAGGAAAGCGACCCAATCGCTCTTTTTTGTCCTGAGACAAAAGCTAGAACTACTGCATTTTAGTCTTAATGGCAATTAGTTAAGAAGTTTGTTACAAATGAGTCATTCAGAAAAGCGAGCGACACTGTGTTAGAAAAACGCGCGATTCGCTCGCTATAGACATGTCATGTTTCAAAGGGAAAAGTTGACTTATGAGTTATAGATTTGGAAATAAACTACTTTTTATTTTATCCGTTATAGTTTTTATTTATAGCCTGTTCAGTATTTTCGAAATGCAATTTTCAGCATTTGGATTTAGCGTTAAACTTAATGAAAATCCTGTATTATTTTATTTCATTGTAGGTGGCTTATTAATGGCCTCAGGCTTTACGTTACTAATAAAGACCTTAGAATTTGCCAAAAGCAAAACTCAACGAGTTGAAACATAACAAGCCATTGCAGTGCGGGGCGCTATAAAGCAACGAGGCATCAGAATTTTGGAAATGCATTTTGTATTTACTTCCTCTAGAGGACTAATTGAATCAGCAGAATATCTACCGGCACACACTGAAGATGATGATGCATTCTTCAATTCAAATAAATACTCCTTTATCTTAGTTGCTGCCGCTTCATTGGAAAGCTTGCTTAATGAAGGCATCATCTCATGGGCTTTTCGTCATTTCCCTAAAGCTGATCACAAAAGACATGCAACAGCGTTTCTTTCAATGAACTTAAGTAAAAAGTTAGATGTATTAGGGTTCCTTTTATCATCTGGTAAGCTCATTACAGACAATGAAAGTAAAATTTATCAGACTTTGATTAACTTAATAAAACTCCGAAATGAAGTGGCACATAGCAAGGACTTTTATAAAGAAACGGACATTGATTATGGTGAGCTAGATAAAGATGGTGGTAGAAGTTTCCTTTTAGCTTATGATATTTCTAAATTAATGAATAATCACCCTCTAAGTATTGAGCAAGAAAAGTGTCAATTCATTGTGTCGTCATTGAAGCACTCTGCAAGATAACTTTAAACATTCAAAATGTGGTCATTAATGAACGTAATGACCACAAAATTAATCCAAGTTTCATTCATTATATTCAACTCGATTTCTGCCATTTTTCTTTGCACGATATAGAGCTAAATCAGCACGTTCAATTACTGTTAGCGTATTATCATCACTGTGATTAATCGTCACTCCACAGCTGACTGACAATCTTTTTTCGTGAAAATAAATACCATTTATATCTGTAATAATGGTCGTTGCAACCTCTTTTGTTTCATCTAAGGTTGCCCCTTCAATGATGATTACAAACTCTTCGCCACCCCAACGAGCACATAACGCTTTACTTGGAGATACTGACTTTAATTTATTTGAAACAATGACAAGCGCTTTATCGCCTTCCAAGTGACCATAGGTATCGTTTATTTCTTTAAAATAATCAATGTCTAGTAGTATGAAACCAAAATTCGAGCTTTTTAGTAAACTTGAAAGCGTTCTATCTAGTTTTTCTCGATTAAACAATCCAGTGAGTTTATCGGTTTCAGCGAGTTTTTTCATAGAAACGAAATAAGACAATGTGAGCAATGGCAACTTCAATAATATTAAAAACAGAGCCAAGGCCAATTTTAAGAGGTTCCGGATTCTGTGAGTGTTCATAAACTATAAAAGCACACACTGCAAAAGCAAACGCACTAAGTAAACTTCCCCAATTTCGACCTACTAAATAAAATGAAAATGGAGGAATTAATGTTGCCCAAAATAATGAATAGGCCGCGCCGTTAATTGAGATAATAAATGTCAGTATTAAACTGTTAATCAATAACACCACAGCCCATGAAACCGCTTTAATTTTTGAGCTTTTAATGAACCAAACATATAGTAAAATAGACAAAGTTAGCCCAACCGCATCAAGCAAAGCGAGTTCATAGCTGTTGAATTTAAAGATATTGATAACAGTCAGTACAAAGAAGTACACAGTACATATCAATAAAGAATGGGCGATCAAACGGCTTCGCCAAAATAGCTCAGGACTATTGTGGTGTGCTGGAATGTTTTTATACCAATATTTGAGCATAGTAAATTCTGTTTTTAAATTATTACACGCGAGCTATGCTCTCAAGCAAAGGCCCAGTCCTGTCACTCTATCATAGAAAAACGTGCTAGGACTGAGCGAGGTTTTTCATTATTTTTTATCGCCGTTTATTATGTGCAAATCACGTTGAGGGAACGGAATAGTAATCCCTTTGCTCTCCACTTTATCTTTAATTTTACGCTGTGTTTGCCAATATATATCCCAGTAATGTGGTGTAGCGACCCAAGCACGAAGCTGCAAGTTCACAGAGCTATCTGCTAATGTGTGGACTAAATACTGAGGGGCTGGCTCAATCAAAATTCGAGATTCTTCACTAACAAGCTCCCTTAATGCCGCAAGTCCATCTTCAATTGAATCACCATAAGAAATACCCACAGTTATATCCATGCGACGCTTTTCGTTTCTCGTAAAGTTTTTTATCGCATTTGCCCAAACCGTGCTATTTGGGATTGATACAAAAACACCATCGGCGGTTTCAAGGACAGTGGTAAATAGACCTAAATCTTTTACACTCCCTGTATAGCTTGACACTTCAACAAACTCTGCCTTTTTTAGAGGCTTTAAGAAAAGTAGCATGACCCCCGCAGCCACATTACTGAGCGTATCTTTTAGGGCTAGACCAATCGCTAAGCCTGCGGCACCGACGAGTGCGACAAGACTGGCCGTATTGACTCCAAATAAATCTAAAATAATCACAATTGCAATTAAATAAACCACATAGCCTGAAAGCGTGGTAAGCAGTTTTGTAATGATTTCATCTTGCTTGCTCAGTCTGTAAACACCTTTATGTACGGCACGTTTTAGTAATTTTGAACAAATATTTGCCCCAATAAAAATGAAAATAGTCAGCAGCGTATTCTTTGCTATTGCTATAAGTTGCAATTGATGCTCAGAAAAAAAGTTTATGATGGTGTCCATCGGTGATTTCCCTTTTAATATAAATAAAATATGCGCTTTGCTCTAAACAATTTAGCAATAAATGTTATTTAATGATACTGGTAACTAAGTAGCCATTGTAAGCAATATAGGAAGCAAGCAAGATACTACCTTCCCAACTATTTATTCTGCCTTGTCGGCCAAAACCGTAAGCCATAACCAATAACATGACGGAAAGTACAAGCATCACACTCCAATCTCTGTAAAGTACGTCTGTAGAAATGTGAGGGATAGGCTCAATAATACCAGCGATACCAATTACAGCTAAGATGTTAAACATATTCGACCCCACAACATTGCCAATGGCGATGTCATGCTCTCCCTTTTTAGCGGCAATAATAGAAGCTGCAAGCTCTGGCAAAGATGTCCCTAATGCAACGATAGTTAAGCCGATAATAAGGTCACTGACACCGAGCGCAGTTGCAATTTCAACCGCTCCCCAAACAAGTATGCGAGAGCTAATAATGAGTAATGTTAAGCCCACGGTGAGCCAGAAAATTGCTTTCCCTAAAGACATGGCGTGACTTTTAAGCTCAGTATCAAATTCTGTTTCGAGGGTATCACTTGGTGATTTCATACTTGAATAGACTGACCATGCTAAGAACAAGACTAATCCGCCCAACAACAGACTTGCATCAATCACTGATAAAGCGCCGTCATACAGCAAGTACCCACAAAAAAGTACGACAACTAATAATAAGGGAAGCTCGTTTTTAACAATTTTAGACTGAACAGTGATAGGGGCAATGATGGCTGTTACACCAAGAATTAAGCTGATATTTACAATATTGGACCCGAGTGCATTACCTAACGCCAAATCAGGGTTTCCATCACTTGCAGCCATTGCTGATACGACCATTTCAGGAGCCGAAGTCCCAAAACCAACAATGACCATACCAATTAAAATTGAAGGCAAGCCAGCATGGCCTGCTGTAGATGCCGCCCCTTCAACAAAGCGGTCTGCACTCCATACGAGTAAGGCAAACCCTGCAATAATAGCGGCTATAGCTAAAACCATGACTGAGCCCCCGCGATATCAATACCTGAAGGGTGTATGGCAGAGTTGTCTGGTCTATTTGCAAAATGAAGTGAACTTTGGCAGCGATGTAGTTTCATTATTTACCCTTAGGGCAGACTAGACTAAAAAGACAACAAACCATCTCTGCCCGAAATGACTCATTGCCTTAAGTCTTGTCAAAACCTGATACGGTTCGAAACTGCCACGAGCGATGTTGCCCGGAGACTGTTGACAGTTTCCTTGCTTAATGCAAGAGACTACTCCCCTAAGTTTTTCAAGAATAATCCATCCCTAATAATAATACAATTAGCTTGGCTCCCTTTTTTAAAAAATGATAAATATAAAGAATCATCAAAATAGGCCGATATAAAATTACATCACTAAATCAGGGACGTATTATGAAGGTTAATTCTGGAAGTTTACCGCAACCACTTAATATTCAAAATGTGACTTTAGAGTCACCTATAAATGGCAAGGCTCTTTTAGAAACTGAGCTTAAAAAATTGGCGGATGACGTATATCATGAAAGCGCGCCTCCAGAGCTAAACCAAACGTATACCAAACCGCTGACGATGACATCGAGCCAGATAGACATAACTAAAACAGTTGATGACTATATGCATGAGCTAGCTGTTGCTACTGGTGAATTATATTTGCCGGGAGGTAGTGTGCCTAAGGCGGTAGAAAAAATGCTGTCTCCCTATGACTCACTTCTTTCAGATATAAATCGGCAGAACCCTTCATTGGCCTATAAAAATTGGGGAATCGCTATAAACCAATCTGGTGCTTTAGAAGCGACAGGCACAATTACAGGTTTTGAAAAAGAATTCTTAGAAGAAAAACTAAATGATTCAAAGGAACTAGTAAGCACTATATCTGATTTTAAATCTAATTTTTTAAAATATATTGTGCCTGAAAACCGAGGTTATGGAAGGTATGATGTTACGGCTGATAATTTTCTAGGTGTTTTCGATTTTAGAGAAATGCTTGAAAGTTCAAGGAGCAATGACGACTTCAAAAAGACATGGGAATACGAAACTAATTGGTTAAAATTGAATGATAATATCTTGTCACAGTTAAAAAGAAACGCCACAAGTTATTAGGCTTAGTGCCCATATTGTGCTGAAATGAATTCACAGCATTCCTTACTAAATACTACCATGTAGTGGCATACTTTTATGCCTTAATTTAGTCATGACTCTTCAAATATTTTAACGCGTTTATGTCCAAAAGTGAGTTATTGTCTCTTGAACGCTCACTTGAGACTTTTGTACTCTAAAGTTCAGTCACTTACTTTTTAATAGGTCGCATACTTGCAATATACCTCACTGCCTTCATCTTCCTATATTTAATATTACAGTAGCAGTTCAATCTCACTCTAAATAAGAACCAAATTGAGGATACGTTTTCTGTCACTTTTTGGCTTATTTATTATCTATGCATGAAATGAAAACAAGGTAAAAACATCATTTTCAATAAAAATATTGAAATGTATTGCTCCCCACCTCTCCACTGTATACCTGAAAGTAGCCCCGTTACACTTATCTAAATTAAGGTCATGTTTATTGATAGATGAATTACACAGCAAGTTATCAGAGTGGCTCATTTATATTGCACGCTAATGGCTTTCAGCTATTCAAAATCATGATTGGACTTCACATCTAACAATTCGCCAGTCTTAGCTATCTTAAAGAAGATATTTTTCTCATTTTGGTTATTTTCTGCTTTGACAACATAATAGCCCTCTTCAACATGGACTATTGAGAGCTTATCGTTTGCTACCTCTTTCCATGAAGCATCGAGTTTACCAACTTCAAACCCATAATCCTTAAAAGTCATTTTCTTGATTGACTTGGCAGCAATATTCATTGCTTTTTGGTCATTAATAAGGTCATGGCCACTGTGCGCCAACGCACCAACACTCAATAATGCAATGCAGATTAACGCTGTTGTAATTAATCGATTCATTACTTTTCTCTCCTGGTTCTTACTTTTACAATGTGTTTAATTATGCCGTTTATTTTTTTAAGCCAATCACTTCATATTCACCCTTAACAAGGAGCTGTACGGCAATTGGGCTATCTGTTTTATTTTTCCAGTACCAACCGTGTGAACCGGCAAAGGGAGCGGTGAAGCTTCCTTTCATTTCATTACTGGTGGCAATCGTATAGCTTTCAAAATACCCCGTTGTGTCACCTTTTGGTTCACCATGCAAATCAAAATACAATGGCTCACCCTCTGTTAACCATTCATAGGTCATTTTGGCATGTTGGGGCATTGCAAACTTATATTCAACTCCTCTACCTGCAGGAACGATTACTTCAATGATCTGAAATTCATCGGTGCCTTTATTCCCTGTCGGTGATTGATTTGGTTGCGTGCCTGTCTCTGCAGCTATCGCAATGCTGGTTAGGCCAAGCTTATGGCCAAGACCCGTTGGGTCAATGTTATATTCGGCCGGAAGAATTAAAGTCACCAGAGCAATGGCCGCAACAACCGTTGACGATACGCTCGCTATAATTAAGGTCTTTAAACTCACTGTGTGTTGCATACTCATCTCTTATTTATGTGTTAACTAACGAAATAACCCGTTAATTGAAAACCAACTAACATCACACCAGCACTCATGAGTGCTGTATTTGTTAAGGTCGAAAAACGTTGGAATGATGGAAAATGTCGCCACGCATTTATGGCTATTAAAATAAAGATAAGCGCTGCAAATTGCCCCAATTCAACACCAATATTAAACGCGATTAAATTAACTAATAAACCATCCTCTGGTAATTGAAACTCTTGTAACTTCGTCGCTAAACCAAAACCATGAAACAAGCCAAAAATCAGCACCGCTGCTTTTGTATTGGGTTGCCAGTTAAAGCAGCGTTTAAACCCACCTAGGTTATCAAACCCTTTGTAAATAACAGAAAAACCGATAATCGCGTCAATTAAGTAAGCATTAACGTTAATATCACCCAGTACACCGAGCAAAAGCGTAGTACTGTGACCAAGAGTGAACATCGTCACATAGAGCAACACATCTTTGCTGCGATATAAAAAGAAAATCACACCGACTAAAAATAATAAATGGTCATAGCCTGTGATCATATGTTTTGCACCAATATACAAAAACGGGACAAATTGTATTCCCTGATTTTGCTCTAAAAATGCACGGGTGTTGTCATCTACACCATGTGCTAACACATCAATACTGACGAGCCCAAGCACCGCAATCAAAAAGAGTAAGCTCATTTTTAATAGCTTATTTTGCATTCCAACTTCCTGTACATCTAATTCTTTCAAGTAATACGCCTTTCAATTTTTATCACATGTTATAAAACGCAGATAAACCTGCTTGGCCAACTAAACTGTTATCTATACTTAAGTGGTTTAACATTAATTGCAACGTTTGATTTACGTTTTCTCCTTTATAACGTTATCTTCATCATTTGCAGTAATGACTGTTAATTCAACCGACTTAGAAATAATTTCCTTCATCAAACAAAAGTTCAGCACTCCTTAATCGTGCAAAAAAAAAGCCGCTTTTGATGGTTCTTCTACACAAAGCCTGCTATTTTTTAATCAGTTAGTATCCAAAAAATATACATCACCACATTTACTGCGAGGAGTGCTCAAAATGTGTGCACGGATTTCACTTATATCTACAACTATTTCAGTCGCTTTAGCCTGCTCTTTGCCGTTAGCTTTTTCTGCAAAAGCCGAACAAAAACCTAACAGTGCCAAGGTCTACCCATTGAAAGAAGCGTTCTTCGGTGAGCAGCATGTCCATACAGGTGTGTCGATGGATGCGTTTATTGCGGGTAATAGACTAACGCCTGATGACGCCTATCGCTTTGCTAAAGGCGAAGAAATGATGGTGAATGGTAGTCTCCACAAAATAAAACGACCACTTGATTTTGTTGCTGTTACAGATCACTCAGAGTTTATGGGAGAAGCCTTTAGCCTAATGAATGAAGGGGCACCTGGTTACGACCACGAAATAGCCGTTGCTTTTCGTGAAGCTCCAGATTTAGAAACGGCATTAAAACTTTATAATAAGTACGTATTAGCCCCATTAGCAGGCGGTGGAGAACCTCACCCTGCATTTTTTCAAGGCCAAGAAGCCATTAAATCTACATGGCAAAAAAATATAGAAGCCACTGAAAAGCATTATCAACCAGGTAAATTCACCACTATACATGCCTACGAGTGGACATCTGCTCCTGGGGGGGCTAACCAACATCGCAATGTTTTCTTTAGAGATAACAATGTCCCTGATATGCCTTTTTCATCAAACGAAGGGGCCGATCCTGAGCAGCTATGGGCATGGATGCAAACACAACGCGACAGTGGCAAAAAAGTGTTCGCAATACCACATAACTCAAATGAATCGAAAGGCTTATTATTTGCTGAAGCAAGTCTTTCAGGCGTACCCGTAAACAAAGAATATGCTGAAAAACGGGCCAGTATGGAGCCACTCATTGAAATGATGCAAGTTAAGGGTAATTCAGAAGTTATACCCAACTTTTGGCCCAATGACGAGTTTGCAGACTTTGAAAATGCAGTGTCAATTCAAAAGTTTAATGGTCGTGCGTTCATAAAAGAAAACTATGTGCGTTATGGACTAGGACGCGGCATTAAATATCATGCAGAGCTTGGAGTTAACCCTTTTAAATATGGGTTTGTTGGCGGAACAGACAGCCATAATGGCACACCAAGTAACGTTGAAGAAGACAATTACGCTGTCGGTAGTCATGGCTATGCCGACCAAACAGCCGATGTACGTTCTAAGGCAATGCTTGAAGGCGAAATGCTGATTGCAGACTCCAGTCCTGGCGCGTTGACTGCTGTGTGGGCTAATTCAAATACGCGCAGTGCGATTTGGGATTCAATGCAAGCAAAAGAAACCTTTGCCACCAGCGGCCCACGTATGAAAGTCCGTTTTTTTGCAGGCCAAGGGTTCAATAAAAGTTACAAAAATTACACCGACCTTGTAAAAGATGGTTATGAAAAGGGCGTGCCGATGGGCGGCGACTACAAAGGTAAAAAAGCCCCTGAGTTTTTAGTATGGGCAATCAAAGATCCTATTGGCCCAAACTTAGATCGTATCCAGATTATTAAAGGGTGGTACGAAAACGGTGAGATGAAAGACCACGTTTATGACGTTGTAGCCTCGGGAGATCGCCTAAAAGCAGATGGAAGTGTTACCCCTATTGATGCCCCTATAAATCTTAAAACGGGTGAATTCAATCAAGTAAAAGGGGCTGTTGAACTTATGTCAGTATGGACAGACCCTGACTGGGACCCAAATCAAGAAGCATTTTATTATGTGCGTGTTTTGCAACTGCCAACAGCACGTTGGACGTTATATGACGAAATAAATGCCGGTGTTAAATACCCAGATGATGTAAAACGTCAAATTGTAGAACGCGCATGGGCCTCACCTATTTGGTACGAAGTAGAGTAAGTATAATTAATGATTAAACGTATTTTAAAAGAGCCTATTACTCATTTTCTGGTATTAGGCTCACTCTTATTTGCAGCATGGAATTACCTTGCACCTTCGCAAGAATCAGAAAACAATGAGTATGTAATAGTGGTCGATCAAGCTAAGTTTGATCACCTAAAAACCCTTTGGAAAGCGCAGTGGAAACATGAACCTTCGAATGAGGATATTGCTGCCATTCTTGAGCGACATATTCGCAAAGAGGTATTTTACCGTGAAGCGTTAACCATGGGTCTTGATCAAAGTGATGAAATAATTCGTACGCGACTTGCACAGAAAATGGAAGCAGTTGCCAGCGATCTCAGCAATTTAATGCAGCTCCCTTCTGAGCAACAGCTTAAAGAGTTTCATCAAGCTCGCCCAGAACTGTTTACCATTGCGCAATCATTCGCGTTTGAGCAAGTTATATTAACGCCACAAGAGGCTCAAGAGCCAAAACTGAGTGAAATTCGCGCCCAGCTAATAGCAAATCCAAATACACTAAACAGTTTTGAGAATCGCCGTTCAGTGCCTAACAACTGGCCTCTCATGCCTGAAAACACCCTCAAGAATGCATTTGGAGGCACCTTTGTTGAGCAACTCGCTAAGCAGCCAACAGAGCAATGGGTTGGACCCATTGAGTCTGGTATTGGTTTGCACCTCGTTAAAATTGCCAATAATACCCCCGAACATTTAGCCCCTTTCAGTGATATTAGAGACTATGTTTTAGAGCAGTATAAATACTATGCAGTCATCGACTCACAGCAAAAAATGTTCGAAACGTTGCTTAAAAAGTATCGCGTTCGATTGGAAGCTGACACCATTCCGACGGAAATAGAGCAAGAGTTTGCCGCATTATGAGAATGAAAGTATTTTGTTTTGCCTTGCTACTAATATGGGGAAGTTCAGGGTTTGCACATGAAATTCGCCCCGCGTATTTACAAATTAATCAAGTGACTGAACACGAGTATAATTTACTTTGGAAAGTACCCACTAACAACAACTTAGTGCAGAATATACGCCCTGTTTTCGAGCCTCAGTTTTCACTTTCTCCATTACCGAATCACATGGTAATAAATGGATTTGTATTGTTTCAATATCGGTTAAATGCCGATACAGAACTTGCAGGAACAACACTGACAATTGAAAACCTAAACCGCACCACTATCGATACTTTAATCAACATAAAATTGTTGAACGGGAGTCAATATAGTTTATTAATGAAGCCGAATGAAAATACGCTTTCGATTCCAAGCGAAGGCAGTATTTGGCAAATCATCACCTCTTATACAAAACTCGGAATTGAGCATATTTTAGAGGGCTGGGATCACCTGGCATTTGTTGCGGCATTGATGTTTATTGTTAGAGGCTGGGTCACGTTATTTAAAACAATCACCGCGTTTACATTAGCACATTCAATCACGCTCGGTTTAGCAACATTTGGTTATGTATCACTGCCACCTCCTCCCGTTGAGGCACTCATCGCATTGAGTATTTTACTGATTGCAGCTGAATCAATACGTATTAGACACAATCAACACAGCCTAACAACAAAATGGCCTTGGTTAGTCGCATTTATATTTGGTTTATTGCATGGCTTTGGTTTTGCGGGAGCACTAAAAGACATTGGCTTACCACAAGTCGATGTGCCTGCAGCTCTCTTGTTTTTTAACTTAGGGGTTGAACTTGGCCAATTGTTTTTCATTACCGCTATTTTAGGCACCGTTGCCATTACTAAGCACCTTATTAAAGTGCCAAAATCAGCGGCTACGTTTGCGGCATACGGTATTGGTAGCCTTGCCTGTTTTTGGCTTATTGAGCGTATTGAAGGTATGTTTTTTTAATCGTGTTTAACGTAAGGCATGTTATTTGCCACTCTCTCAGCGAGAATAAATAAAATGCCTTACGTGCACCCATCAATCATTATTCACGGTGGTTAAAACTTTGTGGCTTACCTAATAGATAACCTTGGAAAAACTGACACCCTAAACGTTTTAAGTATTGAAATTGCTCTTCTGATTCAACCCCCTCGGCTATCACATTTTTTCCTAAGCTTGTCGCTAAGGTGAGAATCGCTTTCACAACCGACTCGTCTTCGGAGCTAATCAGCATTTTATCGATGAATGACTTATCGATTTTTAACGTATCAATCGGAAACCGCGTTAAGTAGCTAAGCGAAGAATAACCGGTTCCAAAATCATCTAAAGAGAGGTTGATACCCAAGTTTTTTAGATCCTTCATTCGCTTTATGAGCATCTCGGTGCCCATTAAAATAACCCCTTCGGTTAACTCTAGTTTTAACCGTGAAGGTTGTATTGAAAATCGATTAATTGTCTCAAGCACTTGCGGGACAAAGTTAGGGTCTTGAAATTGCAGCGCGCTGACGTTAACAGCCACACTTAAATTAGGGTTTGAATACGCATCATTTTTGCTCATTTCTTCACACACTTGCTCAAGAACCCACTGCCCTATTTGATTAATTTGTTTTGTTTCTTCTGCTATAGGTATAAAAACATCTGGTGAAACGCTCCCTAATTTAGGGCTATCCCATCGCAGTAATGCTTCATAACCAATGAGTTCTTTGCTGGTGTTATGAATAGGTTGATACACAACGTTTAGCTCTTTTTTGGCAATGGCATTGATCAACCCTTGGTTTATTTCATTTCGCTCTAAAATAGATGCTTGTAATTTCGGGTCATAAAAACTAATCATATTTCGCCCTCGCTCCTTAGAGTGATACATGGCAATATCAGCCTGCTTCAGTGCCTCTGACAATTCAAAGTCGCATGCATTAATGATTGTGAGGCCAATGCTAGGTGTTGTATGAACTTCATACCCATCAAGGTAAAAAACGCGCGAAATCGTTTCACGTATGTTTTGCGCAAAGCTATCCACAGAATGAAAGTCACCATCTTTTATGTAGGTAGGATCATCCAGTAAAATAACGAATTCATCGCCCCCTAATCTGGCAATTAAATTAGGCGATAAAACAATACTTTCTAAACGGCGCGAGACTTCTTTTAACAGTAAGTCACCAATACTGTGCCCTAAAGTGTCATTGATCATTTTAAAGTTATCTAAATCAATCAGCAGTAAGGCGTAACTGTGGCCTTGGGTATGATGCTTTGATTTAGCCAATGACTTTGCTTTGTCGATAAGATGACGTCGGTTAGGTAAATTAGTTAACTCGTCATACATTGCTAAGCGATGAACATTTTGCTCAGCAAGTTTACGATCGGTAATATCAGCTCTAATAGCAATGTACTTATACGGCTTGTTATTTTCATCAATAAAAGGAACAACGGTTGAGTTAACCCAATATAAGCTGCCATCTTTGGCACGGTTACAGACTTCTCCTGACCACACTTGACCACTGCGAATTGTTTGCCACATAGTTTTAAAAAAGCGCGGGGGATGCGTTCCAGAATTGACTAACGCATGGGTTTTTCCGATAAGCTCTGCAGCAGAAAATTGCGATATGTTGCAAAACTTTTCATTCACACTCGTGATTACTCCCTTGCTATTGGTGGTCGCGACAATCGCATGCTGATCAAGGGCCTTTTTTAGTTCTGCTCGACTTCTATTGAGCTCTTCATTTTCTTTTTCGGCTAGCTTCATTTCGGTCATGTTTTCAATCAAACATAACAGGCTAATTACTTTTTCTGACTTATCATTTTCTGGGATCACATTAACATCAAGAAACAACGTTTCCTCATCGAGCCCTTTGAGGTTTATCGAAAACTTAACTTGTTCTCCCTTTAATGCCGTCCTTAAAAAGGCAATACTTTATCGATAACATCGGGAGGGAAAACATCATGAATATACTTACCCTGAGTCGGTGTACGTAAATAAAAGTAGGTTTTTAGCGCATTCTGATTGTAATAACTCAACTTAAAATCAGCGCTCAATCTGAGCACACCTATGTTCATATTATCTAAGATTGTTTTCAGCTCATTTTTCTTTTTAGATGCATACAGCTCAGCCTTGTTCACCATTGAATAAGGATATAAAACCCCCTCAATAAATACGCTTTTATAGATAAATAACGCACCACATAACTTCACCAAATGCGCAATGACAAGGTAGGTATCAGACAGGGTTTGATACTGGGTAACCAACAATGAAAACAACGCCATACAAACTGATGATAATGCAAAATGAAGGTACCTTTTTTCACCATCTACGTTATGTTTCTTGTAAAACAAATAAGCCACGACGACATAACCAATTAATAGAACATTTTCTAAGGTTATTTTTACAATGGACACGCCTTCGCCATGAATAAAGAGAGACGGTAGGTTATAAGCAAACAAGGTGCCGAACGCGATTAAAATAACTGAAACAATTAACCCACAGCTTAGCCATACCATTTTCCTGCCATGAAAAGTCAGTGAGGCCGCAATGGCTGCAAACGTCAGTAATTCAAACATTCGCGCAGCTAAAGAAAAGAAAATCGACTTTTGACTTGAGCTGGGTGTAATAAACGCTGGCATACCAGCAAACGAAATCGCGTTCATGTAGTCCATCATTAGGACAATACTAAATCCGAATATGATGATATTCGTTTGTTCTGCATAGCGGCCATCAAGGCGCTGAAATTCAAGCAGTACCACTGATGAGAAAACAAAAACTGACAATAGCTCCGTTGTTAAATGCAGTATTTCAGTATTTTTTTGTGAAAATATATCGATACTTTCAAGCACAAAAAAGCATATTAAAGCCCCAATAATTAAGCTCGAAAACAAAACAAAATAATGGTTATTTACACCCTGACACTTAAAACCCGCTTTAGAGATGTACATTGTCTATTCTCCTTGCCAAATTACAGCAAACATAGGCGTAGCTAAAGCGTCTTCATCATGCTTACTTTGAGCAACAGCATGACTTTTTAAAATCATTAAATTCAAGGTTTTTAATTGCTTTTTCATTGTATAAAGCACAGCGTTTGAAAACTCAAAGCAGCATAAAAAATTAAAATCTTTACCAATTAACGGTTCTTCATCAACACCTACTTTTTGTGAAAGAAACAGTGAACTATTTAAAGTCGAGAGTATTTTTTCTAAATTATTTATTGGTAAATCACTTCGCATGATATCTGTTCCATTTACAGTCTTTTAATAGATTTAAAAATTAAATGCACAACATTTACTGGCTCATTTAAAAATGCCAGTTCAATATAAAGGGTTTTATTTAGCTAGATTAAAAATAAAAATAGAGGCGTGTTATATAAACCACAGACATTTAGCTATATTAACTTTGTCAACAATTGATTTTTCAACTGTGTGGCTATCAGCTAACTCAACGGTGCCATTCGCGAGATCTTTATTAACAATAGCCTGCGACCTATCATTTAATTCAACCTTTGCACCTTTTGGATAAAGACGAATAAAGTTAATAAATTTAGTCGTTAATATATGATCAAACTTACCAATTTGAGCGGCGTGATAAACTTTCTCAATCGCTTCTACACGTGAGAACTTTTCGCGATAATGACGCTGTGAAGTTAAAGCAACGTATGTATCAATGATACGAATTATGCGTGCTTCAAGGGGGATTTCGGGTTTTATTAGGCCATGAGGGTAACCAGAGCCATCACAATTTTCATGGTGGCACTTGATAATCTTGATCACATTGTCTTCAATGCCGCGGCTTTGCAACTCGCGGCAGCCCAACACAACGTGCTCATGAACACTGTCAATTGCTTTCGCGCTTAACTGCTTACTTTGCTTGTAATCAGGCGGGATCAAAGACATGCCAATGTCTTTTAAGAATGCTGACTTTGCAAAGGGGATGAGTTTATCTTTTCTTAATTTTATTTCTTTTGAGAATAAAGTAATTAACACCAATAACCGCACAGACTCTCGAAATGATTGGGAGTCTTCGCTAATTTTTTCGTATATTAAATCCAGACGACTGGCATCATTAAGCACAAATAAAACAATATTTGTAACGGCTTGAGTTATCGCCTTGTTGTTTAATACATCTGATTGGCCACAGTCTTCAAGTGCCACTTTAAGGATTGATAACCCTTTATTCAGCGCACCAACCGATTTGTCTTCAGAGACATATAACGATCCCTCAAATTGCTTGAGTTTGTGCTTATCGCTTTCAGACTTAATTTTAACTTTATTTGTAAAAAAAGGAGTTTTTAGCCAGTGTTCATTGACCCTAACTAACATACCTTTCTTTAATTGATTGGATTGTATTTTTTTCAATCTAAGTAACCTTGTAATAAAAAAACATTAGTTACTCATCGTCTTCCCATTGACAATTCATCCTTTAGTCGTTCTATTTTACTTAAAAAGTTAAATTACATCAATATAAATCAGAAACAAACTAAGACTATTAATCAAAAAAGATAATTGCAATTTAATTTAAAAAAACACTTTTTATAATACAATACTATACAGCAAATAATTTGATGAAATACCTAATAAAGGTAATTTAACATTAAATTAAACAACCCAAAATAATACCTAATAAAGGTAATTGAACATTAAATTAAACAACCCAAAATAATACCTAATAAAGGTAATTGAACATTAAATTAAACAACCCAAAATAATACCTAATAAAGGTAATTAGTTTCTTAATAAATAATCGTCAATTCTTATCGCGTTCATGAGTAGCGTATGTATAAAACGCATCAATTGGCATTGGTTTACTGTGGTAATAACCTTGGATCTGAATGCAGCCTAACTCTTTTAGGGTTTGTAATTGTTTTTCTGACTCAACGCCTTCTGCTATCGACTCCATATCAAGTGCTTTCGCCAGATCAATCATAGCTTTTACAATAGCAATATCTGCTTTAGTTGGGTGTTCTAAATTATCAATAAATGACTTATCAATTTTTAACTTATCTAGTGCAAATTCCTTAAGGTAACCCATTGATGAGTAACCCGTCCCAAAATCATCAATCGACATTTTAAATCCAGCTTCACGCAGTTTAGTTATCGTGTTTAATGCAAACTGTGGATTACCAATCGCAATCGTCTCAGTCAGCTCAAGTTCAATACAGCTCGGCTCAATGGAATATTTTTGCAGTACCGTGGTCAAACTACGTAGCAAGTTCTTTTTAACAAATTTGGTAGCCGATAAATTGATGGCAAAAGTGATCGCTGGCATCCCATTATCGCGCCATTGACGAATCGTTTTTACGGTATTTTCAAAAACCCAATCATCAATGTCACTAATTCGGCCACAACGTTCTGCAATCGGAATAAACTCAGCGGGTGAAACACAGCCTAACGAAGCTGAATGCCAGCGCAATAAAACCTCAGCGGCTACCATTTTGTTTGTTGCTAGTTCTATTTGAGGATGAAATACGAGTGAAAATTCGTTATTTTTTAGTGCGTAATTGATAGCATTAATGATCTGAGCGTGCCTCACACCTGCTTTATTCATTTCTTCAGCATAAAACAAGACATTATTACGGCCTAGTTTCTTCACTTCAAACATAGCCGACTCAGCCATCTGCAATAAAGATTCAAAGTCACTGGCATCCAGCGGGCACAGGGCAACCCCTATCGAGGCCGTTACAACAATTAACTCGTCGTTAATTGATAAGGGTTCTCTGATCACTTTGAGTAAGTTATGAGTACACTTATCAATCTCTTCTGTCGATGTATAGGGGGTAATAAATGCAAAGCGGTCACCTTGTAAACGCGCAACCATGACTTGTTCACCCATAAAATTACTCATTCTTGCACTCAAGTTCTGCAGTATTAAGTTGCAATTCCCTATTCCGAGGGCCTTATTAAGAATTTTAAAGTTGTCTAAGCCAATTAAGATAAAGGCTGATTTAATACCGACATGCGCTTTTATGACCTGCTCAAATTCCATTTGTAACTTCACTTGATTGGCAAGCCCTGTTTGCTGATCAAAGTAAGAGAGCTGATGTATTAAGCTTTCACTTTCGACTTGCTTAGTCATATCATGTTGAAAAGAAATGTAATTACTGATTGCTCCTTGCTTATCAAAAATGGGGTATATGGTTGTTTGCTCTACAATAGCATCTCCGTGTTTAGTTTTATTAACCAATGAACCAACCCACGCCTGTTTATTATTGAGCTGTTGCCACATCCCCTGATAAACACCTAAATCCGTTTGACCTGCGCTGATCATGTTCGGACTTTGGCCTATAAGTTCATCGTAACCATACTGACACATGTCTAAGTACGCCCGATTCATATATTCAATTTTGGCATCCGTATTCGTAAACATAATAGGGTGCGGATTTTGCTCTACAGCTTGAGATAAAATATGCATGCGTTTATTCAACGTGATTTTATTAAACCACTGCCACACTGATTCAGCCCACACGGTGAGCATGTTTTTATCATGAACTGAAAATGTTTTTTCTGTGTGTTGCAAAATAATCGCTAACTGACATTTGCCATGACGCACAACCGGCACCACCAGCAAAGAGCTGGCATTACTTGGCAAGCCAAACTCTTTTGCTTGCTTGCGATTAACAATGACTGCTTCTCCAACAGCGACTTTTTCTTGCAACTTACTGGTACATACATCCAGTTTTGAGCCATGCACCGCACGGTAAGCGAGCTGCTTATGTTCATTACAAATATAGAGCGATGCACCATCACAATTTGCAATTTCACGGGCTTGCTCAACGGCATAATTAAGCAAGGTTTCTTGATCTTCCTGAAACGAAATTTCGGTCAATGTAAGCAATCCCTTATTGAACTTGCTTTGTTGAAGCAGTGCTGCCATTTGCCCTATTTTTTCTGTTACGTCACGCGCGACAACTAAATAAGTTTCATGCTCATTTTCATAAGTAAACAACGTCACAGAGAATTCAAAATGATGCGTACGTCCATTAATTAAGAGAGGTAATGCATCGATAGTAAATAATCCAAATAAATGATTTTGTTGCAGTGAGTGTATAAACTGCGGTGCATGTTGAGGAGCAAAAAGCTGACAAATATTGTGACCTAACACATTGTTCGAAAAGACACGACTCGGCGAATTGTCACTGTAAATAGTTTTAAACGTGCCATCTCGCTCAAGCTCAAAAACAGAATCGGGTAAAGCGGTGAGCGTTGCAGATAACTGCTCTGTTGAATTTTCAAGATCAGCATAGGGTTTGATGACGGTTTCAACAAACACGATTTTATATAATAAGAAGTAGGTCAAACCTTTATAAATATGACCAAAGAAGTTAAGTGTATCGGTTACATGCGAGGCATCATTATAGAGCGTAAAACACGCCTCACTTAATATAGCCAACAAACAAACAAGCGTTTTCCCGGCGATATTTAGAGTGTTTCTTGGTTTTCTTAATTGCGATGCAAACATACACGCAGCAAGGCTGTAGAGCGTAATCAGTGTTATTTCTATCAGCCACTTTTGTTGACTGCTGCCACCCCCTTCAATGTACAACGTGGGCAACCAATCGGGAAAATAAAATACAACAGCCACAATACACGCGGTCACACAAAGTAAAGTACTCAGCACAACACGCGCATTAAACAGCTTATAATTCACCCAAATAGCGGTTGCAATCACTAAAAATGCAGCGGCATTAAAAAACCGGGCAAACAGCCAAAAAGCAAACACTTGCTCCATGTTTTTCTCGTGATCACTGACACTTGAAAAACTCAAAAAGTGCAACGCATCAAAAATAGCAACACACAGCATAAGACAAGATAGCAACAATAACTTGCTATTCCGGGTGAAGTGCCATGTATTCCATCCAATAGCAAAAATTAAGAATGAAATAACAACTGAGAAAAGCTCAACACTGGTGTGCATGCCTACATAAAAAGGTTCAGTAGCAATTAAACCGACCTTTTCTAGCAGTAATACGATGGCTAATAGCAACACACCGACACCAATGTAAGGTAAGGTATTTACAAGTTCTTTATGATGAGAAGTATGTACAAACTGTTTCACTAAGCTTTTAACTATTTTTATAAGTATTACTAAAAAGGATAGTAAAAATAACAGTTAAGTGTAGATAAATAATGAAAAAATCTGTCGGTGTTGCGCTAACTATTGCTTAGCGCAACAGAATGAAAACTAACCTTTATTAAAAGGATTCCGTGTATCTTGATTAGCATCGAGGTTACGCATCAAAATTGCGTGGTCTAAATCAATATCTTGCGGTAGAGGGATTTTTACAATATGGCCTGAGCCTTTTGCATCGCTGATTGACTCGCCCTTTTTGTTTTCCATAAACTCAAGGTTAAAGTTGATATTGCCTTTAGGTGTCATTAACTCAAGCGAGTGACCCGTACAAAATTTATTTTTAACATCAATTTCAACCAACCCATTGCTAGTACGCCCCAGCACTTCACCAACAAACTGTTGTTTATCTGATACCGAGTGACCGTACTCATAGTTTTGATAGTCTTGGTGTGCATGGCGCTTTAAAAAGCCTTCGGTGTAACCACGGTGCGCTAAGTTCTCAAGCGTTTTAAATAAGTTTGCATCAAAAGGACGCCCAGCCACCGCATCATCAATTGCTTTACGGTAAACTTGTGCGGTACGCGCCACATAATAGAAAGACTTTGTGCGCCCTTCAATTTTTAGGCTATGTACGCCCATTTTTGTAAGCTGATCAACATACTGTACGGCGCGTAAGTCTTTTGAATTCATGATGTAAGTGCCATGCTCGTCTTCAAATGCAGGCATGTATTCACCAGGGCGACCTTGTTCTTCCAGCATATAGACTTCATTACTTGGCGCGCCTTCACCGAGTGTGGGGATCACTGATTTAGGATCAATTTTATGAACCATTTCGCCCGTTTCGTTTTCGGTGCCCGGTTTTACATCGTAATTCCAACGGCATGCATTCGTACACGTGCCTTGGTTAGGATCGCGCTTATTAATATAACCCGACAACAAACAGCGTCCAGAGTACGCCATACATAATGCCCCATGAACAAAGACTTCAAGCTCTGTGCTTGGGCATAACTCGCGTATTTCTGCAATTTCTTCAAGTGATAATTCACGCGACAAAATAACACGTTCAATACCTTGTTTTGCCCAAAAATTTACCGTGGCATAGTTAACTGCGTTAGCTTGTACAGATAAGTGAATTGGCATGTCTGGCCATTTTTCACGGACCAGCATAATTAAGCCCGGATCTGACATAATCAGCGCATCTGGCTGCATTGCGATCACAGGTTCAATATCACGTAAATACGACTTTACTTTGGCATTGTGGGGAGCAATGTTCGACACAACGTACAACTTTTTATTTTGTGCATGTGCCTCATTAATACCGATTTGCAAGTTATCTAAATCAAACTCATTGTTACGAACACGAAGGCTATAACGAGGCTGACCTGCATAAACGGCATCTGCGCCATAAGCAAAAGCATAACGCATATTTTTTAAACTACCTGCGGGTGATAACAACTCAGGCGTAAAAGGGCGAGGGGTCAAAATAGGTGACGACATGAATGCTCCACACATCGAACCGAGTACAAATCGGTTGCATGAATTAATATGATTAACGAGCGCGGGAGTATAATAATCTGTGACTATATTTTATTGATCTAGATCATAATTGCAGGTAACTAAGCCGCTAATTAACGCCAAACATTGCTGCTTGCGAAACACAACGAAAAAAAGCGCCCTTTGGCGCTTTGGTATCAATAACAATGTATCTTATAACACGTGAATTAATGAGCCGAGCCATCGCCCCCACGTAACACGCCTTTTGGTGCACTACAGCCATACTCAGAAATATAATCAACGGCGGCTTTTGCTTGAACAACCCCCCAGCCATAAGCATGATCATACCCAGCCTCACCCTGATCATCCGCCGACGCACGAAGCGCTAAGCGAATACCATTTGCAGTACATTCAGGAAAATTACTCCACACCACAGCTGCCACGCCTGATACATGAGGTGTGGCCATTGAAGTGCCTGACTTGAAGTCATGATCTGTAAACTCGGCAACACTTATTGTGGTTTCCTTACCGAGATTTTCCATTAAATTAAGACCCTCATTTCTTGTCACAGAGCCAGCAATCATAGAAGTAGGGTTAATAGTACCGATAAGCTGGCTTTGGTTGTTATTACGAATAATAACTCCCACACCGCCATCCGCTTCACACTGTTCTACTTTTTTATGAAACGGAATTTCCCCTCGTTCGATTAGACAGATTTTTCCTGTTACATCGCCACAGCTCTGAGTACCTAAACCACAATCAACGAGCTCCCCTGTAACACGACCAAAACGCGAGCCATCCATTCCATAATATTGGAAATTAACATTATCTTGCGTGACATTAAATTTTGAAAAGCGCGCGCGGTCAACAGGCACAGTTGAGAAAACATTAACGCCTGGCGCTGATAACTCAACCTGTGAACTGCGCTGTGAAAAGCTTGCATGTTGCTTAACACTATCCACGGCGGCAACTGAAACCACACTATCGTAAGACGCAGGATAACTGTGTGATGCATCGCCTGAGTTACCTGCTGCTGCAATCATTAAAATATTATTACGCGCCACTTTATTAATTGCTCTTTCTTCAATCGGACTTGAATATTTGCCCCCTAAGCTCATGGAGATCACTGTTGAACCCGCTTGCTGACACTCATCAATGGCCCCAGCTAAATCAGAGGCATAAGCCCAACTACCGTTGCCTGCAAATACACGCACAATGTGCATATCCAGAGAGTGGTCACCCACAATACCTGCACTGCCTTTGTTGTCATCAATTGCAGCAATCGTGCCCGCAACATGCGTGCCATGACCAAATGGGTCTTCATACCAAACACCCGCGCCACCATCCGCTGAACCGGTCACGCCCGCACTCGGTAAATCAGGGTGACTTAATCCATAACCACTATCAATGACACACACCTTTTGACCGCCTTGATACTGCACTTTATCTGCCTGAACCATCGTATAGCCATAAGGTAAGAACTGCATCGGCTCTTCTGACATCAGTTTACGAGGTACATCGGGGTAAAACGCTTTAATATTGGATAAACCCGCTATCTCTGCCAATTGCGCTTTATTAATAGTGACTGCAAAACTCTCGAGTGACTTAATTTCTTTTTCTATTTTGACATTTTTAGCCTGTAGTGCCGATTTCACAATTGACGCTTTATTATTGTTCGCTTCAACCACTATGCGAAACGTCTGTTCTGCAAAACTGGGGAAACTACATGCGAGAGCCACACTTGCAGCAAGTACTGTTTTTTTATTAATCATCGTTGGGCTCCTTGTTATTGTGCAGTATTATCGTTTTTGCTCGCTGGGCAATCATGCAACTGAACGTTACCACTGATTGTTCCCGCATTGCTGTAACCTTGATATGGCCCAGACTCAAGCAACATCACATTTAAGAGCCCATTTGCACCAATCCCTGTTTTAACGCCTTCTGAAATATCCATCATACAGGCAAAGCCAACGCCCTCTCCCGGCGCTGTTGGGTTGGTTGAGCTATAATTAAACTCCACCTGATACATTCCCTCAGTGCAAATATCTTGCTTACAGTACAAACGCTCATCACCCGACTCTGCGCCCTCAGGATCAACGGGCTCTTCGCTGCATAATCCAGCACCATACACGTTTGCATTAAACGCTACACCGCCCATTTGCTGCCAATCAATTGCTGTTAAATCCTTATAATTAACCTGTCCAGATACATCACCATCGCATCGCGCAGCATGCGCAGTAAAGACAGCTTTGCCCGCTCCGCCTTTTGAATTAAGCGTTCCACCTGCTGACACTCGTGCATCTATTTTTGCACAGCCACTCAATATAGCGGCTGTTGCAATTAACAACCCTAACTGTGTTAGTTTCATATTTTTTTCCTTGTAGTTTGTTTTCATTATCGTTTTATCCACTGTGACGCAAACTAATATTTCTAGTATATACATCTAGTTAAGAGCGACAGCACAGTATTAGAGCAACCAATAAGAGAATTCAATACGCAGAAATAAGCAAAAATGAACAGCACAAATGTAAGCAGAAAAAACGCCTTCATTTACAATCTGTTAAAATTAAATTCACACAGCGTTCATATGTACCAGTTTGTACCAAAGTGTAATCAAGCACCAAATAGCACATTAAAAGATCTTAATTAAACACTGTTGCACTGTGGTTATAGTGCATTGTGATACCCATTCGCTTAATGAGATGAGTGGCTTTGAAACACGAAAAACTAACAGAGAAAAGAAAAAAAGGTGACCAATCCTATGGCCACCTTTTTTAGATCAAACGCAATTAACTATCCAGGATAATTGGTTTTGATTTAGTTATGTTAACAGCAAAGCCATTCTCATAAAAATTTTTACACGCCTGTTAAGCGTTCGCGGCGCTTTTTCCACAACAGAAATTGATAGCCAAGCAAGCCTTCAGCTTGAATGTTAATTCGCCCGCCCGCCGCTTTTTCAACTTTCAAATGACCTTGCTTGTCATCATGCTGAAAGTTAAATAAAAACGTTGTAAGGGTTTGTTTATTTAAGGTAATCGCTATTTTCTGCTTAGTGTCTTCGAGTACACTCACCAGCTCATTTTCATTAAAACGATATTTTATTTGCTTATTCGTCGCTATGAGTTTAGGCAGTAACTTTGCGATATTATCATTCCAGTACACAGAGCGCTTTGCGTACTCAATTGATGCAGCCTCATCAAGTTCCCATGTTGTCTCAAGTTCAGTTGGAAACTCAGCCTCTACAGTGTTCGATTCTTGATTGATTTGTGCATGTAAGTTTTCAGCTGTGCCAATCACAGATAATAAGCACATTATTTTTATTATATTTTTAAACATAAACAATTCTTTGTTGTAACAATAAAATGGCCCACATTTTGAGTGGGCCATCCACTAACCTAGCAAAATACTAGTCATCTATGTGGGCACAGCGACCAAACTCTGCTCCCTTCTTCACAGCGTTAACCACCTGTTTAGGGAAACTTAGTTCTTGGTTTATGCCATCTTTACATACAAAGGCTTTGTTGGCATCGACTTCAATGGTCACTGGTGTGGGAAGTCCGACAATACCAGCCATCATTTCGGAGCCGTTGGCACTGACACCGAAAATGCCATTGGTCATGAAGTTTTTCGCTTCTACGACACCTTGCTTACCAAAGAACTCCTGACCTGTCATCCAACCAATACCTTCCATATAGATGGTCGACCCAGCAGGCATGCCATTGATAAGCAGGCGGCCTGTGATAACAGATAAATCATCATTGGCATCAAGTACCATGTTCAATGGTAAACCAGCAATTTCAGCAATTTCTTCATGGCTCATATTATAAGGTGCCGCACATAGGTTGTAGATGAACTGATAGTATGGAACATCTTCGCACCAACGTAGACCACCGAGATTAGTCACTTCATCTGTTTTAGCATTCCAGACTTTCACCCCCTCACCGAACGCTCGACGGCCAAATCCACGTTGTGCACCAAAGGCGATACGCTCACCATCATAAGAAATTACAGAAGAGTTGAGTGCTCCGAAGTCCTTGTAGAGGTCTCGTAACTTACCATCCACCCACGCAAGCTGAGAGTTATTGTTGTTGCCTGAGCCGGTCACTGTTTTACCGTTACCAGAAATTTTATCTGCACGCACCCATGCTTCGGTTCGCTCACCATTAATACGTACTTCATAGCCATCTCCCCAAGAGCGAGGAATAAACTCTAAGCCATCGGTTAATGGTGTTGCTTTGCCTGTTTTAACATCCCAGACTGTTGGAACGCCATATGAACTTGACGCCTTGTCTGGTGCACACTCTACGCCACCAGTATTGGGGCGGCGAGAATTACCAACAACGGTTTTACCAGCATCATCCATATCCCAAATAGAGTGCGAACTCACACCTGACTGACTTGCCAGCGCACAGGTGTTATTGCTTGGGTCTTCAAGCACAGAGAGGTGGCCTGAACTGATATCCCATACTGCACCTTGACCAATGCCGTTACCGTCAAGATCAGCAATAACTGCCGCCTTTGTGGCTGTTTTACTCATCGCAGCAGAAGTGGCTTTTAAAGGCGCAAAACCTTGCGGCGTCTCCAGTGTTTCAAAAGTATTCTGTGTGCTGTTATAAATAAATGGTGTACCACCCTGAGTAGTACCTAATGCTTTCTTGCCATTTTTTGCATGATCGCTTACCCAGGCTGCCACAAGCGGGGTGTATTGAATACCATCTTGATAGCCATTGAAGTACATTTCAACTTCTTTAGTTTCACCTCCAGCGACAATGATTTCGGTCATGTTACACGCATTGTCAAGCGCTGGTGAAGTGCCTTCATCTTCATTCCAATATTCATTTTCAGAAATGATATCGGTTGGTGTCGTGGGGTAGCCGCCAGCACGAATTGGATCCATATACAGCGCATAGCGGCCACCAGGCGTTAAGCCGTTGATTGTGAATGAGCCATCAGGGCCTATACGCCCTTGGGTCATATTCCCACTTTGTTGGGTGATTACGTCTTGCAATGGATTATCGAGGTTACGGGCAACCATATTCATGCCTGCATACTCAACACCTTCTTTGGTGTAAAGTTTTCCTTTAATGGTTCCGTATTTGGTTTTGTAATCCGCAGTTGGATATAAATCAGAGATATTGACGATATCATCGCGTACATTGACCGTACCCTGTGCTTCGCCCTCGATACCACGTACATTAATAAATGGAAACATTGTTTCGATACTGTCGACAGGCGCACTATTCCGCCCAGTGTACGAATTCGTACCCGCACAACCAGCAACACCATCATACATAAGGTAGTTTGGGTTAGCTATATAGGTAAAGTGACCATTTGCCTGTGAGTGTGACATATTCATCGCGTGGCCAAACTCATGAGTAAATACGCCTTGTATCATCTTACCCTCGGTGTCGTTGATATCGACATACCATCCATTCATCAGCGCAGTTGCTTCTAGAATTTCACCCGTTTCTTCATCTGCCCATTCAGGAAAAGCAATACCGAGCACAGATGAACGAGGAACTCCAAAGTAATTTTCGAGGATCGCACCGTCAGTATCATAGTTAACCCAAAAACCGTAGCCGTTTTCGGCGCCATATATTTGGTCAACATTAGAAGCGTTAACGTCGCTAATACCAGTTTGACTTTCAATTGTGCCTGCAAGTGCCATGTCTAAGGTTGAGGTTTCAACATTTGACCACTGTGCGACAGCATCTGCTGTGACTGCATTCGCCTGCTCAATCGTTAGAAAAGTGTAATCTCGGTCTAAAGGAACGTATTTTGGTAACACAGTGCCATCTGGTAAAGTTATATCGACATTGAATGTCGTGCCTTGCTCTAATATGGTAAAAGCCTGAACGTCGTTACCGTCTTTGTCTTTAATAACTTGACCACCATCCGTCCATACAGGAATAGTGCCTTTGGAGGTGTCCCATTTATACGGTGCCATGGTTTTATCATGAATATATAAAGGGCCGCCAGCGAGTGAACTGGCTGAAAGAGTGGCTAAGGCAAGGGCTGCTGTAATTTTTGAAAATTTCATTATTGTTGTACTCCAGTCAGTTTACCCACCAAATTTATAAATACATCGGCCTTAACTGCTCCCGGACTGGTGAGCATATTGCGTTCTTCATTTGAAAAATTAGATGTATCCATGTCTTCAAATAGACCGGCATTTGCAAATTCGTTTACGACTTTGCCATCGCGTACAACAAACTTACCTTGTGCCATGCCCGCAGTTGTTTGAAAACCGGTAATAGAAGCTGGTTTGTACATAAAAGCAATGACGTTTTCACCTTCATGCCACTTTGCGAAACCATCTGGAGTAACCCCTAAATACACTTTGCCATTGCCCATTGAGCGAGGCTTAATTAAACCAAATTGACGAAAAGTGTAGGTCGAGTTTTCTTTTAATTTGCCTTTTGCATCAGACCCAACTTGAATAGTGACTTCAGTGTAAGGACGCTTGTTGTCAAACCCATCGGTTACTTTAATAACCTCGCCAGTAATAATACTTTGAGATGCTTGCGTTAGTTCTTGTAAGTTTTGTTGCTTTAATTTCATTGCATTGGCAGCTGGCGACAATGCCATCGCAGTGCCTAGTGCAAAAATAGATGCACATGACAGCTTGGTTAATGACCTGCGTAGTTTCATTCATATCTCCTATCATTCTTTAATTCGTGTATTTATTGTTTTAAATCAGGATTTATAACTACAAAAAACCTAATCACTAATTATTTATGGTTGAATAAAGACAAGAGTTCACGCAAAAACATGTAGCCTTTTGTACACTTAAATTTAACATTTCGGTTACAATTTAAAAGGTGCTTATTTTTTATTTTAAGGTAGGGTAAAAAGAAGAAAAGTGAATTTAAAACCTATATATTCAGAAAGTTAAAGTTATAGCAGCATAACACATTGGTATACGTTAACAGTGCAAAAGTGAATGAAAGGTTAACAAAAGTAAGGTTGTAAAAAGGAATGTTCCACCTAGATAAGTAAAGTAGCGATATGCAAAGTAACTTCACTTATCTAGTTCTAGTGCCTTTTATGATTGCCTAAAAAAGCGCAACTTCTTCTGTTTCGAGTGTGAACGTTTTACCATTTGCAAAATAAATATCTATATAAAAAATATGACTGCTTTGCAGTTCAGGCGCTTGATTTGGTTTTAGTTCAATAAACACAGGTGCTGTAGTAGGTAATATGTCAGCAAAATCAGCGACACTGGCATAGCCTCCCTCATTAAAGTAGTCAAAGTCATTCACATACATCTCTGTGACATTGAAGATACTATTCAAGCTCATACCAGCCGTTAGTTCGCTGCTATAATCGGCGCTTGAATAAACATTAATTGCAGTAATGCTATTAATACTGCCAAGCACCACAGCCGCCACTGGGCAATCAGCGTATTCTTTATTAGGATCTGGTTCGTTACCGTCTTGATAAACACCGTCACCCATTCCGCTTAGCTTGATTTTATAGGTGTCAAAGGCAATGGGTGTAAGTGTATTTGCGCTATCCTGTTCAGCTACCACAGCGTAGTTAGCAATATCGATAGCTACAGGTGAAGGCGGACATGTTAATTCATCATTTGAATCTGAATTACAGCCAGCTAAAACACTAGCAAGTAAACCTATTAAAAGAAGTTTTTTCATTGTTTTTCCTTATTTTAGTACTCTATTTTCCTTGCTGAAAATGATAGCTCAAAATCCCTCTGCAGTAACAACTTTGCAGTCATAATTGAATTAAAGGCAGCCTTTTAGGGCAATCGCCAAAAGGATCATAAAAATGCCATCTATGCTCTATTTAATAAAATTAGGAATTTTAGCGTAAAGCGCGTATAATTCGCGCCCGTTAATATTTAACCTTTTATATATAAAATTATTGGAGCACAAAGATGGCTTTAGAGCGTACTTTTTCAATCGTAAAACCTGATGCAGTTGCTAAAAACCACATCGGCGCTATCTACAACCGTTTCGAAACTGCAGGTCTTAAGATCGTTGCAGCTAAAATGGTTCACCTTTCAAAAGAAAAAGCTGAAGGTTTCTACGCTGAGCACAGCGAGCGTCCTTTCTTCGGTGCTTTAGTTGAGTTCATGACATCTGGTCCAGTAATGGTTACTGTTCTTGAAGGTGAGAACGCTGTACTTAAAAACCGTGAAATCATGGGTGCTACTAACCCAGCTGAAGCGCTAGCAGGTACATTACGTGCTGACTACGCTGACAGCATCGACGAAAATGCTGTTCACGGTTCAGACGCTGTTGAATCAGCTGCACGTGAAATCGCATACTTCTTCGCTGACGAAGAAATCTGCCCACGTACTCGTTAATATCGAGTTCACAGCTAAGTCTGTGATGCAGAAGAAAAAGGGCTTTCGAGCCCTTTTTTAGTCATTAGCTAAGCTTATTATTCGTCTGTTTAGCTAATGACTAAGTCGATTAAATAATATACAATCGCGCACCCTAAATACTTATACCACCGTCACTGATTGAGGTTGTTTCATGACCACAGAAAAAAAGATTAATTTATTAGATTTAAACCGAGATGCAATGCGTGAGCTTTTTGTATCCTTCGGCGAAAAGCCGTTCCGTGGCGATCAGGTGATGAAATGGATTTATCATTTTGGTGTAGATAATTTTGACGACATGAGCAACGTCAATAAAAAGTTAAAAGAAAAGCTTAAAGCTGAATGTGAAATTGTTGCACCCGAGATCTCAGTAAAACAAGTAGCAAGTGATGGCACAATTAAATATGCCTTATTGCTACAAGGTGGCCAAGAAGTTGAAGCTGTGTGGATCCCTGAAAAAGACCGTGCAACCTTATGTGTATCGTCACAAGTAGGCTGTGCGCTAGAATGTACTTTCTGCTCAACAGCGCAGCAAGGCTTTAACCGTAACCTAACGGTATCTGAAATTATTGGCCAAGTATGGCGTGTTGCTAAAGATATTGGCCTTGATGGCGATAGCACCAAACGCCCTGTTACTAATGTTGTAATGATGGGTATGGGTGAGCCACTTTTAAACCTTAAGAATGTTGTGCCAGCAATGGAACTGATGATGGATGACTGGGGTTTTGGTCTATCAAAGCGTCGCGTTACACTGAGCACATCTGGTGTTGTTCCTGCTCTTGATTTACTAAAAGAAAAAATCGACGTTGCGTTGGCCATCTCTCTTCACGCGCCAAACAACGAGCTGCGTGACGTGCTAGTGCCTATCAATAAAAAGTACCCAATTGAAGAGTTTTTAGCGGCGTGTCGTCGTTACATCGATGGCTCAAAAGCAAATAAAGATGTCACTATTGAGTACGTCATGTTGCAAGGCATTAACGACAGCACCGACCAAGCCCATGAACTGGTTAAAACATTAAAAGGGACACCGTCTAAAGTAAACCTTATTCCGTTTAACCCATTCCCTGGCAACGAATATGGTCGCTCAAGTAATAGCCGTATTGACCGTTTTTCTAAAGTACTACAAGCGGCAGGCATTACCTGTATTGTTCGACGTACTCGTGGTGACGATATTGATGCAGCCTGCGGTCAATTAGTGGGCGATGTGGTTGACAGAACAAAGCGTTTAGCGAAAAAGAAAATGCGCGATGACAACGCAATTGCTGTTAATATTCATCAAGCATAATCGTTAAATCCAAGACAAGCCTTTGTGTTAAGCAGCTTATTTTTAAAATAATAGATGCAAGACAAAGGCTTTTCGGTAAGATAGGCATACGGAATCAAACAAGAGATTAGGTAATGCGATCTTTACTTGCCATAACTGTTAGTGCTTTAGCATTAGCTGGGTGTGTCACAGAAAACAGCTACAACGGAAGTAACAAACCTGTTGTTGAAAATAAAATCAATAATACTGGTGCCGCGCGTACTCGTATAGCCCTTGCTTTACAGTACTTAAAAACAGGCAATAACTCGCAAGCAAAGTATAATTTGGAGCGTGCAGCTGACTTCGCACCACAACTACCTGAAGTACACTATTCTCTGGCATATTATTATCAGCAAGTTGATGAAAATGAGTTGGCCGACAGGGCCTATCAACAAGCATTAAAACTTGATCCCGACGATCCTAATACCTTAAATAACTATGGGGTCTTTTTATGTGGTATCGGTGAATATGACCGCGCCGCAGAAGAACTCCTTAAAGCCATTGCGATTCCAAGCTATATTCGTGTAGCCGAAAGTTACGAAAACTTAGCGTTATGCGCCGTTGAGTTTAATGATTTTGAAAATGCTGAAAAATATTTTAAATCAGCATTAAGCCACAGCTCACAACGCCCATCATCATTAATAAACCTTGCAGGTTTATATTATGCTAAAAGCGACTTACATAAAGCACAGGAAGTCGTGGAACAATTTGAATCTACAGGCCGTGTCACTCCTCGCGCTTTAATGCTAAGTTACCTTATTCAACAACGCATGGGCCACATTGAAAAAGCAGAAACCACGGCGGCCATTATTTTACAAACTTACCCCGGCTCAAGTGAAGCTAAAGCCATCTCCTCTCAGCAGTTAAAGAGCACTGAATTTGAGATTTTACGAGAAAAATACCGCCTTTCTCAGTTAGAAGAGCTGCTCATTTCAAGCGATTACTCGTCGGTAAGTAAAGATCAGCCAAAAATCCGTATCGTAAAGAAAAAAGCACCGCCTAAGCCACAACAAGCAAGTTCGGCGAGCACAACAGTAGCTGCAAACACAACAATAGAACCTGTCGCGACAATTAAACCTGTCGCAACTGAAGAATCAGCAGCGGTGTCTGTCGCTGCAGAACCAACAGACACACAACCTGTGGCAACCATGCCAACGCCCGCAGACTCATTACCAGAAGTAAAATCTGTTGAAGTTGCGCAAGCTGATATTGAGCACGTTGCCGCAGTGGAAGAAAAGGCCGCAGTCGAAGAAGAGGCCGCAGTCACGGCACCTAAACAACAGCCAGTGGCAACCGTACAGAAAACGCAGCCTAAAATAGGCGGTTTTACCACCGTGTCATCACGCCCAGTAGTAAAAACCGCGGTGGCTAACGATACCTCAGCAGTCGTGAATGCACTTGGTTCATCACAAACCACAACGCCAGCAGTTGAGCCCACACAAACAAACAGTGATGACGTAAAAATTGTTTCATTTGGTGCTCCACAAACACCTGAAATAAAACAGCAAATTGAGCCATCTACAAACGCTGTGAAAAAAGACACTGGCACCGTGGTTTTTTACGAAGCAGAAAAAGATGCCGATGTATTTAACACCCGTTCTTCTCGTTCTGCGCAAACAAGTAACACGCGCTACAGCGTCAGCACAGAGCAATTACAACTGCCCATGCTGAACCCCAGTGTCGCCGCATTAAATATTCCTTACCATGTTATTCAAAATGGTGAAAACCTATTTAGCATTTCGGTGCGATACAATGTTAAACTACAGAAGATTTTGCAATGGAATGGCTTAAAAGAATCGGATCGTGTGCAAAACGGCACAAAAATCTATTTAAATGATCCGCACATTTACCATGACATTAACGCTGGCGATACTCTTTATGGCATAGCCACCCAGCATAGCGTATTGATCGATCAATTAATGCGCTGGAACAAATTGAGCCCAGATGTAGCCCTAAAACCTGGGCATAGACTCTTATTGGTAGACCCAGACTCATACGCATTATGAATGAAGAAAACACGTTAGAACAACCGCAAGAAACGCTCGGCCAAGCGCTAAAAAAGCACCGCGAAAATGCGGGAGTGAGCCTTGAGCAACTTGCCGGAGCATTAAAATTATCTGTTTTACAATTACAGAGACTAGAAAACGACGAACACGAGTTACTTGGCCCTGCCACGTTTGTTAAAGGCTATATTAAAAGTTATTGCCGAGAGCTTAAAATTGACAGTCAAGCAATGCTTGCATTACTGCCTGAGCAGATAGAACCTGCGAAAAAGTCAAAAATGCAAAGTTTCTCTCGTCGTACTGAAAAAGAAGCACATGACAGCCGCTTAATGTTGTTCAGCTACTTTATTTTAGCTGTGATCATTGGCTCGTCTGTTTTTTGGTGGTGGCAAAATAGCGCACCAGCGATTGAAGAGCCCATTAAGACAATTCAGCCAAATCAACTTGAAACAAGTGAACTTTCGTCCCCTGTTCAAGAGCCTCCCGTTGGCCAAGAACACACTGAAAGTGCAGCACCAATCAGTACTGATTTAGCTGTTGCAGAGTCTGAACCAGCCTCTGCGACAACACCACCTGTGACACCAGAGCAAGCAAGCTCAAGCGATCCTGAACAAAGCACCATTGTCATGCACTTTAATGAAGACAGCTGGGTTGAAATTCACGATGGCAACGGTGACCGCGTAGCATTTGGCGTAAAAAAAGCCGGCTACGTCATGACTGTCACAGGTCCACAGCCATTTAATGTCGTGCTAGGCAAACACCAAATGGTTGATATTACGTTTGAAGGTCAACCTGTCGACACCTCACATTTTGCCAAAAACCGATTAGCTAAATTTACTTTACCGTTATCAGAGTAACCGCAATGTTTTCAGAATCTCCTATTAAACGCAGAAAATCGACACGCATTAACGTAGGCAATGTCCCCATTGGTGATGGTGCACCGATTGCTGTTCAGTCGATGACTAACACCAACACATTAGATGTCGATGCGACGGTTGCACAAATTCAAGCCATTCAAGACGCTGGAGCCGATATCGTTCGTGTTTCAGTGCCTACCATGGAAGCGGCTGAAGCATTTAAAAGCATAAAAGAACAGGTCACTATTCCACTGGTGACTGATATTCACTTTGACTACCGCATTGCACTAAAAGTAGCGCAGTATGGCGCAGATTGTTTACGTATCAACCCAGGTAATATTGGCAGTGAAGAACGTATTCGTGCAGTGGTAGACTCTGCACGCGAACACAAGATTCCTATTCGTATTGGTGTAAATGGCGGCTCATTAGAGCGCGATTTACAAGAGAAATACGGCGAGCCAACGCCCGAAGCATTACTGGAATCAGCAATGCGCCATGTTGAGATTTTGCAACGTTTAGACTTTGATCAATTTAAAGTCTCGGTTAAAGCATCAGACGTATTCTTAGCAGTCGGTGCGTACCGACTCCTTGCCAAAGAAATTGATCAGCCTCTGCATTTAGGTATTACGGAAGCTGGCGGTATGCGTTCTGGCTCAGTCAAGTCAGCTGTGGGTTTAGGTATGCTGCTTGCCGAAGGTATTGGCGACACATTACGTGTGTCACTTGCGGCTGATCCAGTGCAAGAGATCAAAGTTGGCTTCGATATATTAAAATCGTTGCGTATTCGCTCGCGTGGTATCAACTTTATTGCGTGTCCAAGCTGTTCGCGTCAAGAGTTTGATGTTGTTAGCACGATGAACCAACTCGAAGAACGCCTTGAAGACGTTGTTGAACCCATGTCAGTGTCTGTCATTGGGTGTGTGGTTAATGGTCCCGGTGAAGCCCTCGTGAGTGATATTGGCCTTGCGGGTGCAAACCGTCGTTCAGGCCTTTACATTAATGGCGAGCGTCAAAAAGCACGTATCGATAACGACAACATTGTTGACCAGCTCGAAGGCTATGTGCGCGACTTTATCGCTAAAAAAGAGAAAGAAACGCCAATCGACATCAAAATAGTTGAATAATACGAATATAGTCGGCAAACCCAGCGGTTTGCCGTTTACCTTTACCGCTCAGACGTTATAATAGCGGGTCAATTTTTAGTTTTCTTGATGCGTAATGATTATTTACGCAAGTACAGTATTTAGGATTTATCAGTGGCAAAACAAATTCAGGCAGTTCGTGGTATGAACGATTGTCTGCCAGGCGACACGCAGATTTGGCAGAAAGTAGAAAATATCTTACGTGATACCGTTTCATCGTTTGGTTATCAAGAAATTCGTTTTCCAATTGTTGAGTCAACCGATCTATTTAAACGCTCTATTGGTGAAGTTACTGATATCGTTGAAAAAGAAATGTACACATTTGCTGACCGTAATGGCGATAACCTAACACTTCGCCCTGAAGGAACCGCGGTGTGTGTACGTGCAGGTAACCAAAATGGCTTACTGTACAATCAAGAGCAACGTTTATGGTACATGGGACCGATGTTCCGCCATGAACGTCCACAAAAAGGCCGTTATCGCCAATTCCACCAATTTGGTTTAGAAACATTCGGCATTGCCACTGCCGATATTGATGCAGAAGTTATTTTGCTTACAGCCCAATTATGGAAAGAATTTGGTATTAGCGAACACGTTCGTCTAGAGCTTAACTCATTAGGCTCTAATGAAGCACGTGCTGACTATCGCGATGCCCTTGTTGCCTACTTAGAGCAACATGTTGATGTGCTAGATGAAGACTCAAAACGTCGCATGTATTCTAACCCATTACGTGTTTTAGACAGTAAAAATCCAGATGTACAAGCAATCTTAACTGATGCGCCAAAGCTGTCTGAGCATTTAGATGCTGAATCAAAAGAACATTTTGAAAATTTATGTGAACGTTTAGACGCAGCTGGCGTCGAATACACGGTAAACGAAAAGCTTGTACGTGGCCTTGACTATTACAACCGCACAGTTTTTGAGTGGGTGACAGATAGTCTGGGCGCACAAGGAACCGTATGTGCCGGTGGTCGCTACGACGGCCTAGTTGAGCAACTAGGTGGTAAAGCAAGCCCAGCCGTTGGTTTTGCAATGGGTCTTGAACGTTTAGTTCTGCTACTACAAGCATTAGAATGTGTAGGTGACATTCGTCGCAGTGCTGATGTATATTTGGCAGCCATGGGCGACAAAGCCAGTATTCAAGCGCCTATCATCGCAGCTCAACTTCGCAAAGATGTGGCGGGTCTTCGAGTGATGGTTCACGCTGGCGGCGGCAATTTTAAAAAGCAATTAAAACGCGCTGATAAAAGCGATGCATTAGTTGCGCTCATTATCGGCGAAGATGAATTAGAACAAGGCGTTGTGACTGTAAAATATTTACGTGAGCGTAAAGAACAAGTCACCTTAAAACTAGAAGAAGCGAAAACGCTACTAGCTGAACTTATTTAAGTTCAGTTAGCAACAGAGGTAAGCATGGAAATTTATTCAACAGAAGAACAACAAGCAGAAGCGATTAAACGCTTTTTTCGTGAAAACGGTGTCGCACTGGCAGTGGGTATTATCGCAGGCCTAGGTGGTTTGTATGGCTGGAAAGCATATAATCAACACCAAATCACCAGTGCTGAAAATGCATCAGACTCATTCACTCAACTTGTTGATAGCGGTGCCGTGCTAGACAAAGCAGAAACGTTTATCAAAGATAATAATGAATCAAGCTACAGTACCTTAGTTGCTTTCGTTGCAGCTAAAGAAGCCGTAGAAAAAAATGATCTTGATGCGGCAAGTGAAAAACTTAATTGGATTATCACGCACGAGAAAAACACCGAGTTAAAAGCCACAGCTGCAACGCGTCTTGCTCGTGTTCATCTTGCACAAAAGCAGTATGAGCAAGCATTAGCAACATTAAACTCAACGTTACCAGAATCATTTGCTGCAACGGTTGCGGAATTAAAAGGCGATGTGTTTGCAGCACAAGGTGACAAAGACCAAGCGCGCAGCCAATATCAAGCTGCGGCTGATAAAGGTGGCCTTGAAAATAACCCGTTATTACAAATTAAACTTGATGACTTAGCACAAACTAGCCCAGCGGCATAAGGGGTTAAGATGAAGAAGTTAACAGCGGCAACACTTGCTCTGTGTATTGCGACCCTAACAGGGTGTTCTTCAAGTGATGACGAAGATGAATTAGTATTACCAGAAATTGTTAATCAGTTTGAAACAAAGGTTGTTTGGCAAGAGTCGATTGGTGATGGTGTTCAGCACTATTTTTCTCGCCTCACTCCAGCGGTATATAACGACGTTGTGTATGTTGCCAACCGTGAAGGTGAAGTAGAAGCCTTATCGCTTGAAAATGGCGATACTCTTTGGCATACCGATGTACGTGAAAACCCCGCTTTTTGGCCTTGGGAAACATCTGAGAGCGCTAAATTATCAGGCGGTATTTTACAAGCCTATGGTAAAATATTCGTTGGTTCTGAGCACGGCTATTTAACTGCTCTTGACCGCGAAACGGGTGAAATTATTTGGCGCAAAACAGTGCCGGGCGAAGTACTTTCAAAACCAGCTGCGGGCGATGGCCTAATATTCGTTAATTTGGGTTCTGGTAAATTACTGGCCATTCACCCAGACACAGGTGAAGAACGCTGGCGTTATGAGCAAGAAGTACCGCCACTAACACTGCGTGGCCAAAGCTCACCAACGGTTGCGAATGGTGGGGTATTAATAGGCCTTGAAACAGGCAAGCTCAACGTATTAATTTCAGAAAACGGTTATTCTGCTTGGAGCGCTGAAATTGCGTCACCAAAAGGGGCTTCTGAGTTTGAGCGTTTAGTTGATGTCGATACACAAGCTTTAATTAGCGGCCCATATGCTTATGCTATCGCCTATAATGGTAACTTAGCAGCCGTGGATATTCGTTCTGGTAATGTTGTATGGAAACGTGAGTACAGCAGCTACCGTGATTTATCGATGGACAGTCAATATATCTATATTGTTGACAGCAACGGTGTGGTATACGGCTTAGATAAAGTGTCTGGTATTGAACGTTGGAGTCAACCTGCTCTACGTGGCTGGTACTTAACAGGCCCAACAGTTGCTGGAAAATATTTAGCATTGGGTGACCAAGAAGGTAACCTACACTGGTTAGATAAAGAGTCGGGCGAGCTTGTATCGCGTGAAGACTTTGACAGCTCAGGTTTCTTTATTGAGCCTGTTGTTGCCGGTGACAAGTTAATTTTATACACCCGAGATGGTGAAGTTAGCGCGGTTAAAATTCCAGACTAACTTACTAATAGTAAACGTTATTTTTCTAAGGCTTCGCTTGGCGAAGCCTTTTGTTGTTTTTTAAAGAGGTAGTTTATGCTTCCCGTGATCGCTCTTGTTGGGCGACCCAATGTGGGCAAATCCACATTATTTAACCGTTTAACACGTACTCGTGACGCCCTCGTTGCCGATTTTCCAGGCTTAACACGAGATAGAAAATATGGCCAAGCTGACTATGATGGCTATGAATTTATCGTGGTAGACACGGGCGGTATTGACGGCTCTGAGCAAGGTATCGAAACTGAAATGGCCGAGCAATCGTTACTCGCGATTGAAGAAGCCGATATCGTATTATTTTTAGTTGATGCGCGCGCAGGCATGACAGCCGCAGACCAAGCAATTGCTAATCACCTACGTAAACAGCAAAAGAAATGCTTTGTTGTCGCAAACAAAGTAGATGGTATTGATGCTGACTCATACTGTGCAGAGTTTTTTCAATTAAGCTTGGGTGATATTCACCACATTGCCGCGGCTCACGGTCGTGGTATTACGCAGTTACTTGAAACAACACTTCAACCAGTTATCGCTGAAATGGCTGCACAAAACGATGACGTTGAAGAAAGTGATGACGAATTAATTGATCTTTACAGTGAAGACGACGACAGCGAAGAGAACCAACAAGCATTTGCAGATAAACCTGTAAAACTCGCAATCATTGGTCGCCCAAATGTGGGTAAGTCTACGCTGACTAACCGTATTTTAGGTGAAGAACGCGTTATCGTTTACGATATGCCAGGTACTACACGCGACTCTATCTACATTCCGATGACGCGTAATGACAAAGAGTACATCCTTATTGATACCGCTGGTGTTCGTAAGCGTAAAAAAGTAAGCGACGTTGTTGAGAAATTTTCTGTTATCAAAACGCTGCAAGCTATTGAGGATGCAAACGTTGTATTACTGGTTGTTGATGCTCGCGAAGGCATTTCAGATCAAGACTTAAGCTTATTAGGGTTTGCCTTAAATGCAGGTCGTTCGCTCGTTGTAGCCGTAAACAAATGGGACGGCTTAGACGATTACGTTAAAGAGCGAATCAAATCTGAGCTTGACCGTCGTTTAGGCTTTATTGACTTTGCACGTTTACACTTTATCTCTGCGTTACACGGCACCGGTGTGGGTCACTTATTTGAATCAGTTGATGAAGCATATGAGTCTGCGACTAAGCGTATTAGTACTGCAATGCTACGTCGTATCATGGACATGGCTCAAGCGGATCATCAGCCACCTCTCGTTCGTGGCCGTCGTGTTAAGCTTAAATATGCGCATGCCGGTGGTTATAACCCACCACGTATCGTTATTCACGGTAACCAAGTTCATGACTTACCTGATAGCTATAAACGCTACCTAATGAACTACTATCGTAAAGCATTGAATATCATGGGCACACCTATCAAAATTGAATTTAGAGAAGGTGATAACCCATACGCAGGCCGCACCAATAAAGTGACCTTATCGCAAAAACGTAAAATACGTGCATTTGCGAAAGAAAACCGCAATAAGTCATAAACTTTATTCGGTCATGAAAAAACCTTGTACGCATTTGCCTACAAGGTTTTTACTAGTAACTTAAGCTTTGATCAACATATAAATCACCTATTATCTTCCCCATCTCTTTTTTCATTTGACTTACTTGGCTCTTATGTAGCTTCCTTGATTCATTGACACTAGAGCTTGCGACGGCAACGAGAGAATAAAGTGCTCGACTCCTTCCTTCAATAGCCTTTCTCCGACTAACAACATCTACATTCTTAATATATTGTTCTTTTAAATCAACAAAGTGGAGATAAACTAAAGATAAATCTTGTTCCTCTGGGTATGTTTCATCAGCGCACCAACAACTCAGCTGTATATCAATCTTATGAGTAATAAAATCTAAAAATTTAGGTGTATATATTTCCTTTTTTTCTATTGGATGAATGATCTGGAGAACTCCCCCATCGGCTAAAATTCTTAAGTAATTTATCGTGTCTATTGTTACAGTATTATCCGTCGTTATTGACTGAGTAATTATATTTTTTTTATCGATGACCTGGATTAAGTAGCCATTTTCAGTATTTTTTGAAATTAAAAAAAATTTTATTGGGTGCGCATCCCCCACAAGCTTAGTGACATAACCTGGGTGGGTTTGATATAGCTGGTAGTAAGAAAAGCTTTCTTTATCTAGGCCTAGCATTGAAAAATAAATTGCTTCTGTAATACGTGGGTGGCTGGTATTGGGCTGGTATTGGTATCGTGCGCTGCACAATTAAATACCATTACCGCCCCAAAAAGCAGTGCAGCTTTACGCTTATAATCCTTCATACTTAGCCTTCCTTGGTTTTAAAATTTGCTTTCTACAGTCAACCATATCCCAACAATCCGTTTCAGGTACGCCGTAATACCACGCTCTAAAAATCGGTTGATACTTTTCAATTACCCGTTGTTGCATACGTTTTGAAAAATGGGGTAAGTACATAGTTTTGATCACCGTAATGTGCCTTGTAATCGTCGCCCCCAAATTAAAGCGCGCTTGGCGATACCTAATGTCTGCTTTTTTATATTCCCTGCTATCAGGTGTAAAGTTTTGCATGTCTTGTTTAGGGGCAGTCGCCCACCCAGCTACTTTATTCATTTGTTCAGCAAACGGCTTAACGGTAAACGTGATATGAATAGGATCATCAGCATCGGTAGGCCCAAAACCTCGCGGAAATCCGCCTTGGTGATAATTAGGATGGGTAACCGTAAACTCAATCGATGCAAAGGCGTTGGGCTGTAATAAATCCAAACGCTCACGAGGGAAGGTAATTGGCTCATTAGCATAGGCAGTTTTAAAATATTTATAACCAAATTCAATACCACAACTACTGTGACCACACGATTCCGAATAGCCCGACTCTATTAAAAAAGGAAATTCTGGCACTGAGCCATCTTCTGTTTCAATCGTCACAACAATGGGCCCGCGATAACCATGTGCTTTATCAAATAAAAAATCACAGCCTAATGTCAAAAAACACGCCAGTAGCACACAGTAAAATTGCAGTGCAGCTTTACGCTTATAATCCTTCATACTTAGCCTTCCTTGGTTTTAAAATTTGCTTTCTACAGTCAACCATATCCCAACAATCCGTTTCAGGTACGCCGTAATACCACGCTCTAAAAATCGGTTGATACTTTTCAATTACACGTTGTTGCATACGTTTTGAAAAATGAGGTAAGTACATAGTTTTGATCACCGTAATGTGCCTTGTGATCATATCTCCTAAATTAAAGCGCGCTTGGCGATACAGAATGTCTGCTTCTTTATATTCCCTGCTATCAGGTGTAAAGTTTTGCATGTCTTGCTTAGGGCCAGTCGCCCAGCCAGCTACTTTTTTCATTTGTTCAGTAAACGGCTTAACGGTAAACGTGATATGAATAGGATCATCAGCATCGGTAGGCCCAAAGCCTCGCGTAAATACATTGTAGTGATAATTAGGATGAGTAACCTTAAAAAGAATTGTTGCATAGGCGTTGGGCTGTAATAAATCCAAACGCTCCCGTGGGAAGGTAATTGGCTCATTAGCATGCGTGGTTTTAAAGTATCTATAACCGGAGTCTATGCCACAACTACTGTGACCGCATGACTCTGTGTACACGGACTCTATCAAAAAAGGGAATTCTGGCACTGAGCCATCCTCTGTTTCAATCGTCACAACAATAGGCCCACGATAGCCATGAGCCTTATCGAATACCGTAGTGCAACTTGTTGTCAAAAAACACGCCAGTAGCACACAGTAAAATTGCAGTGCAGTTTTACGCTTATAATCCTTCATATTCAGCTTCCCTTGGCTTTAAAATATGTTCTTGGCAAGTCATTTTGTTCCAACAATCCGTTTCGGGTACACCGTAATACCACGCTCTAAAAATCGGTTGATACTTTTCAATTACGCGTTGTTGCATACGTTTTGAAAAATGGGGTAAGTACATAGTTTTGATCACCGTAATGTGCCTTTTAATCATCGCCCCCAAATTAAAGCGCGCTTGGCGATACCTAATGTCTGCTTTTTTATATTCCCTGCTATCAGGTGTAAAGTTTTGCATGTCTTGTTTAGGGGCAGTCGCCCAGCCAGCTACTTTTTTCATTTGTTCAGCAAACGGCTTAACGGTAAACGTAATATGAATAGGATCATCAGCATCGGTAGGCCCAAAACCTCGCGGAAATCCGCCTTGGTGATAATTAGGATGGGTAACCGTAAACTCAATCGATGCATAGGCGTTGGGCTGTAATAAATCCAAACGCTCACGAGGGAAGGTAATTGGCTCATTAGCATAGGCAGTTTTAAAATATTTATAACCAAATTCAATACCACAACTACTGTGACCACACGACTCCGAATAGGCCGACTTTATCAAAAAAGGGAATTCTGGCACTGAGCCATCTTCTGTTTCAATCGTCACAACAATGGGCCCGCGATAGCCATGTGCTTTATCAAATAAAAAATCACAGCCTGATGTCAAAAAACACGCCAGTAGCACACAGTACATTACTAAATTTTTCACACTATTAACCTTCTATTTTAATAATTATTTAGCGCTAATAATGGGGTTGTCGGCACTGCCACTAATTTGGTAGCTATAAATATTTGCAAGTTGCACCAGTTCAGGCGATAAAACAAGGCCGTTGTCTGTATCAAACAATAGCCCTAACTCTTTTAATAAATCAGCTTTATTGTTTTTTAAAATATAACCAAGCGCTTCATCTCTTTCATAGCGAGTCATGCTTTTATTTGTACCTACCATTAACATTATTAGCTATTGATTAAGAACACCATATAAACGACTCTCATTTACATGCCTTAATAAGGCCAGTTTATTTTTCAAAATAAAATAAAGATAAGAAATTTTTTCATTGTTTAACACACGTTCTTTATTTAGATTAGTCTCAACATTATTGAGCTGTATAACTAAATTTTGAATATAACTTAAACCATAACCAGCTTACGTTCTAAGATCTTCTATTTCAGACTCTATTTGATTGACATCATTTAAATTAACAGCGAGTAATTTAGAGCTAAAAAGCAGCAAACCAACCAAAAAAACAAGATACAAAACTACTAGGCCTAATTTCCATAACTATTCCTTATCATTAAAATTCCCCCTTTATTAAAACAAACATTACATCAATTCAATAATGTATCAAACAAAATAAATATTAAAAAACAGAAAGAATAATAAATCACTACATTAAAATAAAAACAAACAAAATATAACTACAAAAAGAAAAAACAAAAATTAGCTATTAAACAACTCAAATAACATTGCAAATAAAAAACAGCTTAATTTATTCAACTTACAAGGACGTTTATTTATCTATGTATATTTTTCTCCTCATGCTTTTTCATAATTTTTAATTTCTGAGCATATAAAAAGAGTCAATTTAAGAGCTCTGGCAACATCATCATCTGAACTTGTTGGCAACATAAATGCAGGTGATAAATATGCAGTTATCGGTACAAGAAGCACCGGTAGCTGGTTAAATATTTAGCACAACGATGCATCATACTAGGCTTATGGCAGTGGATATTTCGGTCAAACTCAGGGCTCTTATATTGAGTTATCTCAAGATCAAGATGGGAATGATATAGGCTCTGTTCCAAGTGATTCGCGAATAGTAGTTTTACAGGAAATAGGCGACAGTGTTTTAACCTGGTTTGATGGTAAGCTAAGCCGTTTGAATAAATCAGATGTTGATCTAGACATTCCTGTTAGTGATTATGAATTTACCTCAACCCCTTCCACCCAAGTTATGATTGAAGAGATATTTTCATATTCCATTACTGTTAATTATGTTGGAGGCGTTGAATATACCCTTGTTAAAGCACCTAGTGGCATGGTAATTAACCGAAATGAAATAACGTGGATGCCTTCTGATTCAGATATTGGGCAATCCACGGTTATTATTCGTGCAATAATTGATGACCAAGTCATATTGCAATCATTTACTATCGATATTTCAGCACCATTTTCATTGTGTAATAATTTAAGTGATATAAATACCAAATTCATAAGACAGAAGAGCTAGGCAAGAACTCTAACAACTATAAAAAACCTTGTACGCATTGTGAAGGTTTTTTTATCCCTGCAAAACAGCAAAAACTGTGCTTTATTTATAGGACGAATAAAAACAAGAGCACAATGAATGGAGTTTATAAGTCAGGTTATTTACGTCGATAACGTAGAAGAAGTACTCGACTTTTATTATCAAGCATTTGGTTTTAATACCAATCATATAAGTGACGATGCAGAATACGGTGAGCTCGTAACGGGCACGGTGAAATTAGCGTTTGCCACTCACCCACACGCGCAATCTTATTTTAAGCAAGGCTACATTCGCGCACACCCGAAGCAACCCGCATTGGGATTTGAATTAAGATTTAGTTGTGAAAACCTAGCACAAAGCTACGATAAAGCCGTACTTGCAGGTGCTGAACCTTTATGCCCACCGACAAAAAAAGACGCCCAACATTATGCCTATGTAAGGGCTATTGAAGGTACATTGGTGTGCCTCATTGAGATTTAACTTTTTGTCAGCTCGGTATGCAGCTCTAGTGTCAGCACGCGAAGTTCCTCAAGGCGATCTAAGCTCATATTAGAGCGTGCCATTAACTTAGCCGTTAATTCTTCCGCGTCTGTTTTAAGCTGTATGCCCTGCTCTGTTAACGAGATCACTTTTTTGCGTTCATCTTCACTAGAGACTTGGCGAGTTAACAAGCCTTTTGCTTCTAACCGTTTCACAATAGGGGTCAGTGTGCCAGAGTCTAAATGCGTATCAAAAGAAAGCTCTTTTAAGCTTACTTGATTTCTGTACCACAAAGAATGCATCACGATGTATTGCGGATAGGTTAAGTCATACGCTTCGAGTAAAGGGCGAAACGCTCTTATTAGCGCATTAGTCGCACTGTAAAGCGTAAAACACACATTGTCTGATAAGTTTTGAGTCATTGCAGTGCCTTAAAGATAATTACTGCGGCTATTATTACGTTAATTTACTTTGCGCGCAAATTATTTTCGAATAACACTTGCCATTTGCCTAAAAGATCATTAAATTGATCACAAATAGTTTGCGCACAAATGTTTTGCGTGAATCTTAGTTTGTTATTTCACTAGCATTGCTAGATTAAAAAATACGAGGTTTTTATGGCTACAAGTCAACAGATTCATTTAGTATCACGCCCTACAGGCATGCCGACCCACAATAACTTCAAGCAAGTAGAAATAACATTGCCTGAACTACAAGACGGTGAAGTCTTAATTAAAAACACCTGGATGTCAGTCGACCCTTACATGCGCCCACGTATGATAGATCGTGAATCTTACATCGAACCCTTTAAATTAAACGACGTTATGGATGGCGGTGCCATTGGCGAAGTAATTGAATCACGTAACAATCAATTTCCTGTTGGCAGTAAAGTAACTCACCTTAGTGGCTGGCGCACTGCACACATTAGCGATGGCAGCGACTTAACCTTATTACCTGATGTACCACTGCCTGATCAATTATTTTTAAGCACCATGGGTATGACAGGTTTAACTGCATGGGCAGGCCTTACAAAAGTTATCACTCTAAAAGAAACAGACACTGTGTTTGTATCTGCTGCATCTGGCGCAGTCGGCAGTGTTGTGTGCCAAATTGCTAAGCTAAAAGGCTGTAAAGTTATCGCCTCGGTGGGTTCAGATGAAAAAGCACGCATGGTAAAAGACTTAGGGGTTGATGCTGTAATCAACTACAAAACCGTTGAAAACCTTACTCAAGCACTTCAGCAAGCCGCTCCACAAGGGATTGATGTTTACTTTGAAAATGTCGGTGGCGACCACCTTGAAGCAGCATTAAATGTGATGAACGATTACGGCCGCATTCCTGTTTGTGGCATGATCTCAGGTTACAACAACGACACGGCGCAACCTGGGCCAAATAACTTATTCTTCATTAACTCTAAAAAGTTAACCGTACAGGGCTTTATTGTTATTGATTATTTTGACCAATTCCCTGAATTTATCGAGCAAATGGGCGCATGGCTCAGTGAAGGTAAAGTTAAGTCTGAAGAAACAGTATACGAAGGCATAGAAAATGCCGTAAATGCTTTTCTTGGTTTATTCGAAGGTAAGAATAAGGGCAAAATGCTGGTTAAGCTATAACACGCTAAACGTGTAATAAACAGCCTGTGTCTTCGCTGACACAGGCTTTTTAATAGTGAAAAAATTTAAAAAATACCATCGTCGAAACCAGAAACACATATGAAACAAAAACACAGCATAACGATGTTTTATACCACTGTGCTTAATTAAGTGGTCTATTTTTAGGCAATAAAACCGCGTTGATAACAAAGCAAAAATGTCGTTATTTAGTTGTGCTCGGCAATTGCTCCTGCATTGCTCTACCTGCATCCATGCAGTCGTAAATCAGACATGTTTAACGCAGGTAGCGACTGGTTTAATCACTCACAATGATTAAGTATTATTGCACAATGGTATTAGCAATGGCTCGCACAGTTTCGTTTTTTGCGTTATTGAACAGTTTATTTAAAAATACATAAATTCAACCCACTAAATTACTTAATCAGCACGGTAGAGCGAACCACCGTATTGATTCCTAATCAAGTGTCCCTTACTTAGCCCTGCTTCAATAAATGTCATCATTAAACCAACCAAGGGGACAAACCAAAGTAAGCAGTTCCAGCCTGATTTTCCAATATCATGCCAACGTTTAGTCTGGGACGCCATGAGTGGCCATTGAAATAAAATAAAGACACCAATAAATAAAAACACATCAATGACAGCAATGGTCTGAGTCAATAGATAAAACCCATGTACAAACCAGAACTGTTTACGATTTAAACGCCCTTGAAAAGAAAACAGTACATCACAAATAGCTAAATCTCGAGGTTTCGAGAGGTACATCGCTTTGCGAGTTAGCTCAGCCTCAGGGGCTTTATATAGGTTATCAGCCATTCAAAAGCGATAAGTATGCCAGCTGTGCCAGTTTTTCTAATGGTGAGCTTGCCTTAGATTCTGGTTTTTCAGCATCAACAGAATAACGCCTTTTTGGGATCTTAACTTGAATAAAGCCATGGTTGTTTGCCATATCGAGACGGAATAGTTCACGTTCTTTTGGGGTTAGGTGATTTTCATGAATTTTTTCAAGTTCACCATTATCAAGCCAAATCGCGGCACAGTTGGGGCACTCATCTAACTCAACTACTTTAAGCGGGGTAAAAAAACGCCGCATCATCACGATATCAGGGCACTTAGGGCAATTAATCCGCTTGGTAAGATCAATGCATTCTGTCGGTAATGTTTGTAAGTGTGCGACCAACACCTGTGCTGTTTTTAAATTGGGATCGCTGAAGTGAAATATTTGCCGATTATCAAAAAACACGCCACCCGTTGATGAAAAATACACCTTAGTATCGCCAATACTCACCTCATTAAGGGGTGTATTTGTGCGTGGACAATCCATAAAACATCCTTGTTTTTAATATTAGTTAAGCGCTTTTAAAATAAGCGGTTTTAATGGTTCTGGCAATGCGATTTGCCCACCTAAAACAAACTCATGTGCTTCACTCGACATTTTTTGCCATGTTTTACGAATGATCCCCAGCCATTTCGCCTCGTCGTAATCAGGTTTACTCATTGCAAAATCAAGCATGTAATGCTCAATAAATACCAAACTTGCAATATCTTCTATCAGCTGGCTGTCAGGGTTATGTTTAATATTCTTTTTAGCAACCGCAGCATACACACGCTCACAATCAGCTATTGAATAGCCCGCAGTTTTCATTAGCGCAGTCACTCGCTCAGCATGAAAATCGTATAACGCGCCTCGCCACTGATAATAACCCTGCTTACCTAAAGGGAAATCACTGCGAGGTGAGCGCCAACGTTCAATATGCTGACCTCGTGCAGCAATGTGCATTAACTCATCAGCGTCAGGTTTAAAACGCGTTAGCATGTCTGTCATACGCATCGCATACAGGAATTCTTTTGCATATGACTGCCCCTCGAACTTCACACTATTTGGATCAGCATTATTTGCATTATCTATTGCTTTTATTACAGCTTGGTACATAGGAGTTCTTTCTTAAGTATTTGCAAGTTATTGTAATCTGGTCTGTTACATTTTGCTATTTTGTTGAAATTGATGAGTAATTATTGAGCTTTGCTAGACAATAAAGCAACCCTAAACTAGTATTTTTCAGTAAGTAATTTCATACTTTAATTGCCTAAGAGTTTAGGGATGCCCTTGCTGAAGAAAAATAAAATCTCTCAATCGTTACTTTCCTTTATCATTAGTTTCGGCTTATTTTCAACGATTGCATTCAAGGTGTATTTTGATAGGCAAGAAATGCATGAGCTGGAACAAAAAACGATTTTGAATAGTTACAGTAGCGATGTTGAAAAGGCCATTCTCAATGCCCTTCAAGGCCCTTATTTAGTGCGCGCAGCAATGCGTGACTATTCATACACACAAGAGCAGTTCGAAACACTCGCCAAACAAATCCTTAATCACAGCGATGGCAGCCAAACGATCCAGTTGGCGCCAAACGGAATTATTGCCTACAGCTATCCATTACTAAGCCATGAAAGTGTCATCAATGCAGACTTATTCAAAAACAAAACCATCCAAGATTCTTTGCAAAAAACGATACAAACCAAACAAATGCAACTTGATGGGCCTAAAGAGCTCTCACAAGGTGGACAAGGGTTAGTCGCACGCCTACCTATTTTTAAACAAGACACCCTTTGGGGCTTTAGTATTGCTGTGCTGCGCTTTCCTGAATTTATAAGCAATATTAAACCTAAACTTGCCTCTGCATCTCATCGTTTTGAAGTCTGGCAAAAACAAGACACCAATTACCGGCCTTTACTCGCTAATCAGACGTTTGATGAAAGTGAATGGCTAACTCAGCCGATCATGATAAAAAATCAGCAATGGGTAGTCGGCATTAAAGACCAATTTATATTGCGTAGTCACACCGAAATTGCTGTTTTACTGCTGTTCTCACTGCTGTTGTCATCTATCAGCTGTTATTTGTTTTTTATCACGGCGCGTCTTCGCGAGCACGAGCATAATTTAGAAGAATTAGTACAAAAGCAAACAGTCGAACTTTCAGAACAAGCGTTAGCACTCAAACAAGCACAATCATTGAGTGGTGTGGGGAGCTGGCACTTATCACCCGATACGGGAACGCGTCATTTATCAGCCCAAGCCAAAGTGCTTTTTAACTCAGATTCGGCAGAACAAACGATCAACGCTATCTGTAACAGCATCGACAGTTTTTATAAAAATGCCTTTTTAAATTTTATCAATTCACGCCCAAATACGCCTATAGAGCTTGAGTACACCATAAAAATTAATGGCGAAAAGCGCTGGTTTCACGAACTTGCAGAGTGGAACTTTAAAACCAACACTTTAGTGGGGACTGTCGAAGACGTCAGTGACGAAAAACACCAGCAACATGAACTCTATCGGCAGGCTAATTTTGATCCAATGACCGGACTGGCTAATCGCCATTACACTGAAAAATACATCACCAGCTTATGTCCTCAAAATCAATATAACTCAGGACTTACCTTGTTATGCGTTGAAATAAAAGGCTTTCGACAACTCGAAGATATCTATGGTCATAATTTCATAAACGAATTACAAATAATCATTGCCAATCGTTTAATAGAGTTTGCAGAGCACTACCACGCATTTTGCGCCCATATTAAACCCGGGTGTTTTCTACTGCTGTTAAAAGAAGCTATTTTTGATGAAAAGCTTGCAACCTTTGTTGATAAACTTCAACACCAAGTTGCTGGTTTAATTGAAACCGCAGGCACGGCCCACTTTTATCATTTTTATATTGGTGTGGGTTATCCTCATTTACAAAGTCTCGATGCAAGAGAGCAAATTAATACGGCACTTATTGCAATGAATGAGTGCCATAGCTTAGAAAAAACATTCACTATTTACAGCCAGTCTCTAAAAGATAAGCTGATAGCAAAGAGCGACTTAGAAAGTGATTTGCGTCACGCCCTCTCTACCGGTAAGCAATTGAGTATGGTTTACCAACCCATTCTTAATACCAAAACAGGGGCGTTGGTTGCATGCGAGGCATTAGTTAGGTGGCAGCATCCTGTTAGGGGCTATGTGTCACCAAACGAATTTATCGCCATTGCAGAGCAGTCTGCGTTGATCAACTTATTATCGCGGTGGATCATTGCCAAAGTCGCTGAAGACTGTCACCGATTAGTGGAAAATAACATTCATATAAGAATGTCGATAAACCTGTCTCGTAAACAGTTTTCAGATGCGCATCTCGTAAAACGTTTAAGCCAAGAAAAAATGACCTTGTTCCCGGCAGATCAAGAAATAAACCTTGAGATCACTGAGTCTGCTCTTTTTCAAAACACACAATATGCCATTAGCTTAATGCACAAACTAAAAACAGCGGGCTTTGATTTATCGCTTGATGACTTTGGAACGGGTTATTCATCGCTTGCGTCCATACAGCAATTCCCCCTTGATAACGTGAAAATAGACCGCGCGTTTATTTGTAATTGCGTCGAAAACCCGCGTGACGGTCTTTTTTTACAAACCATGAGTGACTTGGCGCATCATTTAAACTTAACCATCACTGCCGAGGGGGTCGAAAGCTCAGAACAATGGCAACTGGTCAGTGATAAAGGCATTGATTACATTCAAGGGTATTTAATTTCAATGCCATTACCAATCGAAAAGTTTATTGAATTTGATCCTGCCCCGTAAGATCGCGGGCAATACTTTGCTGAGGCTTTTCAATCATTCGGGTAAGTTCTGTGCCATCATCACTGATAATGATGGTAGGGGTGTAACGTAAGTCATGCTTCTTTGCGAGGCCGTTAGGGTCGAGCTTGTCGTAGCCAACCGCAACTAAACGCAATGAACCAAGTTGCACTTTAGCCATATCAAGCAATTTTAAAAAGCGCGGTACTTCGCGTTTTGAATCATGGCACCACGTGCCTAAAAAAACTAAAGCTTGCTTGCCTTGCAGTGCTTTTATTGTGTTTAGGTCATTTTCGCTTGGCGAATAGTCTTCATATTCTTCGCTAAATTCAGCGTAGTTTTTAAGTAAGTCTGCAACCGTTATATCGCCAGCATAGGGCGCTTCAGCGGCAAACAGCGTCGTTGACAAAAGCACCACAAAGGCACTCAATACATATTTCATAATTATTATTCTCTACGCTATTAAAGTCCCACAATAACTAATTGCGCTTATTTACACCAGTTTTAGGTGCGTTCAAAACAACACTAAACGCTCTAAAATAAACCTCTACGATGAATAAAAACATGTGCATTAATAGGGTTAAATCAACATCCCTGCTTTCAATTCGACCTATGACCACACGCTATTCGCAAAATCTTAAAATCTACCCTATTATATTAGTTATAACTAATATAATGAGAATCACCATGGTCACAGCAAAAAGAGTCAGCGGTCTTTTAGTACTTTTCAGTTCAATGAGCTATGCACAAACAACACCGCCAAATATCGCGAGTTTGGAGAGCGAAGCCGTTGAGCGCATTGCATTATTTGCAAACACACTCAAATCTGAACTTGGTGAGGCAATACAGCAAGGTGGGCTTGTTGCAGGGATTGATGTGTGCCAAATGAAGGCGCCCGCTATCGCTGAAAGTTTGTCAATCAATGGCTGGAAAGTCGCTCGTAAAAGCAGCAAAAACCGAAACCCGAACAATAAACCCGATGGTTGGGAGGCCGAGAAAATAGCCGAACTTCTGGACATGCTACGAAACAGCGAAAGCATCGAGAATGTCACATTTTCAACCACCCGCGATGGTCAGTTTCGCTTTGCCAAAGCCATAAAAGTTGCCCCGGTGTGTTTAGCCTGTCACGGTGAAAAAATATCACCAGAGGTAAAACAAGCGCTCAATAATCATTACCCTAACGACTTAGCAACTGGGTATAAACTAGGCGATTTAAGAGGCATTTTTTCTGTGAGCAAAACACTGGAAACCCCCTAATACAATGCCATGATGGTGTATTTGTAAGTAACTTAGGCTCGCATAGTGCACCATTAGCCATTAATATAAGCGCAAATAAAATTAACCTAGGTGTAGTTTATGTCGACCCCTCCTTGCCCAAAGTGTCAATCGGAATACGTATACCCAGATCAAAATAACCTCATATGCCCTGAATGTGGGCATGAATGGAATCCAACGGCTGTAAATAGCGATGACGTGATCACAGTAAAAGATGCCAACGGCACTTTATTGGTAGATGGCGACAAAGTGACAGTTGCTAAAGATTTAAAAATCAAAGGCAGCTCACAAGTCATTAAAATTGGCACCAAAGCTGTTATTCGCCGAGTGCTCGATAAAAAAGACCACGAGCTCGACTGTAAAGTAGACGGTATCGGCGAAATGATGGTCACTGCAAAATTTGTAAAGAAAGCTTAAGCTTGCGCGTCCTCAGCCAGCCATGACAACATGGCGCTGCGGACAACTTCAACATGCTCGCCGCCCACAGTCCAGTGACAAACACCTTCAAGCTCAATAAACTGAGCCTTATTTCGGGCATATTTTTTTGCCATTGCTCGCTGTGCTTTGATGGGGGTCACCCTGTCTTTATTGCCCGCAATGATAAGTATTGGGCAGCGAATTGATGCACTATTAACGCGTGAATAACCCGTTGGAAAAAAGCCACTTACCCCCATTTGAAATGTAGCCCGCCCCGACTCATAAGTCGCATGCTGATATATTAGCTGCTGAACCGAATCAGGTTGCGTATTCGCAATACCATAACGAATCTGCGCAAGCGTGATGTGTGTTACCCGCCGCCATAGCGGAAATAAAAATAAATTACGTCCAAATGTGCGAATAACAGACCAACTCCATGCATTGATCCCCCCCGGTGCGGCTGATGAAAGTAAAATAAGCTTGGCAACATGCGTCCTTGCTGCGACCAATTGAGCCAGTAACCCACCCATCGAATGACCAACTATAATGGCAGGCCTATCAAGCTTGGCTATTTCTGCCATAATAAACGCAACATAATCTTGTAAGCGCAGCTTCGCTAATGTCTGTTTATCTGCCGTTGTATAACTTGATTTGTCAAAATGCATTGGCAACGTTAATGCATGAACTTCAAAGCCCTGTTGCGTAAATACTGCCGCCACGTCTTGCATAGCCACCGCGGTGCTCCACATACCATGAATAAGGACAACGGGTGGTTTATTTTTAAACTGTGTATTCATGCCGTTCATACCATTTATTAACCCATCGAAACGACAGCTTATGTGTGCTGATGTCGACGTTTGTCGTTGTTAAACTGTAAAACATCATTGGCAATTGGGTCCTGAGTGAGCGTTTGTTTATCTTTACCATAATGCATTGTTACCACCCACGGTGGTTAAACAATAAAAGCCACAGTTGTGGCTTTTATTTCACACAGACTCGCTTTTTGTAACAAGCCGTTCGGGTATGTGTAAGGTACGCTGCGGAAATGGAATCGTTAAGCCTGCGTCTTCGATTGACTCTTTAACGCGCTTATTTAAATCCCAATACGTTTGCCAATAATCGTCATTTTTAGCCCACGCTCTAAGCTGTATATTAACTGCACTTTCGGCCATAGCCGATACCATAACGTGAGGTGCAGGCTCTAAAAGTAAGCGAGGTTCACTGGCAGCAATACGTTTTAAAACATCGAACCCTTCATCAATCGAATCGGCATACGAAATACCCACAACAATATCCATGCGGCGTTTACCATTTCGAGTAAAGTTTTTAATATTGTTGCCCCACACAATCCCGTTCGGTGATGCGATATATAAGCCATCGATGGTTTGAAAAATAGTGGTGAACAAATTAACTTCAGAAACTGTTCCTTGCATTGAACCTATTTCAACAAAGTCACCCACTTTAAAGGGCCTTAAAATAAGTAACATCATGCCAGCAGCAATATTACTTAAAGTATCTTTAAGCGCTAAACCAATCGCGAGGCCTGCGGCCCCCACTAACGCAATCAAACTTGCGGTATTTACGCCAAAAATATCTAAAATAAACACACCACCAATCACATATACCGTATAGCCTGTAACCGATGACAAAATAGGCAAGAGTGTGTCGTCTACTTTATTCAGTTTTGAATGAGAGTTTTTAATCGCCTTTTTCACAGACTTGGCGATAAGCGCACTGGCAATCAAAATTACAATCGCCAACACCAATTTGTAGCCCAGCGCAATAATAGTCTGTGAGTGATTAAGCCAAAAATCGCTAACCGTTTGTTTCATACTATGTCCTGTATAATATATTTATATTTCAATTCGTTAACTTAATTGCTTACTGAAAACAGTAACCACGTATTATAGGCACAGTACACAAGCAGTAGCCCAACCCCTTCAACTCTGTTTATTCTGCCAGTCCTGCGATAACCATAAGCAAACACTAATAAACATAGCGTTAAAGAGAACATCGCTAACCAATCACGCATTAATAAATCACTTGAAAGATTAACGGCAGGCGCAATAACACCAGCAATGCCTGTCACCGCTAAAATATTAAACATGTTAGAGCCAATCACGTTACCAATGGCAATATCGTGTTCACCTTTTCGCGCTGCGACAACTGAGGCGGCAAGTTCAGGTAACGACGTACCCAGTGCCACAATAGTTAAGCCAATAATTAAATCGCTTATTCCCATAAGTTCAGCAATATTTACCGCCCCCCACACAAGTAAACGAGAGCTGGAAATGAGTACAATAAGCCCGATGACTAACCAAGTAATAGCCGCCTTAAGCGACATAGGTTGGGCACTCAGTTCCTGCTCAACATCGTTTTGTAAGGTATCGTTTTTGCTTTTTAGCGCAGCAAAAATACTCCAGCCAATAAAGGCTAGAAACCCAAGTAATAATACAATGGCATCAAAACGCGTTAGGCTGTTGTCCCATATCAACACAGCAAGCAAAATACTAACAAGCAGTAATAGTGGCAGCTCTTTTTTAACAATCGTTGAATGAACGACAATCGGCGAGATAATAGCTGTAAGGCCCAAGATCAGCCCTATATTTACGATATTTGACCCAACGGCATTCCCTAATGCAAGCTCGGGGCTGCCGTCTGCCGCTGCCATAGCTGACACCAACATTTCTGGCGCAGACGTGCCAAAGCCAACAACGATCATGCCAATTAAAAGAGTTGGCATACCCGCATATTTAGCACTGACAGCGGCACCATCAACAAATCGATCGGCACTCCAAATCAGCAATGCAAAACCGCATAAAATAGCGAGGACAAAAGTAATCATATGAACTCCCGGCGCATCAGTGGTAACAAAATGACCGACTTGAACATTGCGTAGTCACCCAGACGACACGCTAGAAAAGTAATAAACACGAGCAGACCCCTTAGGGCGGAATACAATAAGGCATGCACTATGCCCGCCCGGAACACAGTAGATGCCTTAAGTCTTGTCAATCCATACTACGGACATGAACGCCACGAACGAATGTTCGGAGACTGTTGACGTTCATCTTAGTAACTAAGCGACTACTCCCCTAAGGTTAGGCGTAGACTATATAACCAAAAGTCACAAGTACAAAGTAAAATCTACACCTTTTTTACTTGTTTTTTTTACCACGATTCGACTTCTTAAACAGAGTAACGTTCGACGACAATACCCGCCACATCACATGCTTTACAGTGCAATTCCCAACCACCAGCCCAAGTTCGAGCATGAAGACTTGCATGGCAAAGTGGACACACTTCATCAGCAAATGTACTTGGAGTTAGCGCTTTTGCACGCTTAGAAAAAAACCTTAAAAACCACAAAATGTTATCATCGATGTTTATCGCAAGATCGCGACGTAAGGTATCGCAAAATGCGTTAAAGACTGCCTGCTTGTATTCCCGTTCATGTTCAGGCGATTTTGCAGCATACAGACCAAGATAGTGATCGATTTCTTTAACACGTTCAGGCCATGCGTGTGCGTCTATATGATGTTGGCAATCAATCAGTTCTGCCAATGTATAATTTGCGTAATCTGGTTTTATCATCGTAAATTTCCTCCTTAAAACTCACTCGGATAAAGCGAGCCATTTTTATTTATCTCTGCTAACCACTGCTCAAACAAGGTATTAGCATCTGCAAGCTCATTCTGTGACAAGCGTGGGGAGTGCTTTTGCTCAAACCAAGCATAGCGATTATATAAATCATTATTTTGCGTCATTTCCATAAGCAAACGATTAATCGCATAGGCTTTAGCCGCACTGTTTACGCCCACTTGTTCATCGACAAACATATACGTGCTTTTTCATTTCCCTGCATCGCTGCGCGCTCTATCAATTCTGCCCTTGCAAGTTTAGTAGGAAATTGCGAACGCACATAAAATTCAGGTGTTAAACGTAAACATAGCATCCCACGATAAAATGCAAATTGCTAGATTACGCTAGCCCAAAAAACTTGAATGCAAGACATAGCTGCCCAACAGGTGCCTTACATTCAAGCATTAAAAATATGCTAGCGAGTCAGCATATTAACGGTCATTATAATAAGCAAAGTGGCAAATATTTTTTTGATCAATGACACTGGCCATGTCTGCGTTGCTAAGGCCCCCCAAGGCGCAGTAAACCAAGACGTACAAACAATACCCAACAGAGCCGGTAAATAAACAAACCCTGCAAAACCGTCTTGCAATGCAAAGTACTGACTACCCGCACTGATGTAACCTACCGAACCAAAGAGCGCAATAACAATGCCACAAGCCGATGCACAGCCAATGGCTTTTTTCATATCGACTGAAAAAAACGTTAATAATGGCACAAGCACCGCACCGCCCCCAATACCTATCATGGCCGATAAGCCACCGGTGATTGTGGTTAAAAATGTAAGCAGGCCTTTATTAGGTAATTGGCGCGCAGTGGATGTATCTCCCCTGCCCCCAAAAATCATTTTAAGCGCAATGAGCACAACGCAAATAGCGAATACTAACCTCACCACATTTTCTGGTAATAACGCCGCAATAAACCCACTGATGAGCGCACCAAGTGCCACACCAACCATCACCCAAGGCGCAATTTCCCATGGCACATTACCATTTTTATGATGCGCTATTGCTGACGACGTTGAAGTAAAAAGTATGGATGCCAATGAGGTTGCAATAGCCACTACCACGACCTGCTCTGCGGGTAAGACATTAAAGTGCAGTAATATAATGCTGAGTATTGGCACAATCACTAAACCGCCACCAATCCCTAATAAACCGGCTAAAAACCCAACGCCACTGCCAAGTAAAGCGCAGTAAAGCACCAACACGATTAATTCACTCATTCCCTTTATCTCTGTTATTCGTTTAGATTTCGAGTATATCAATTAAAGGAACAATAGTTGCGGCGTTAAGTATTGAATATTACTCACGTTTCACATGAAAAAACCACATCATAGCCTCACCCATTTAGCCATCTAGACTTTCAAAGTATGTTTAAGTACTTTGCACCCATATTAAATACACACCACAAGAGTACGTCCCTTTAATGTATGAATCGCATTCATGTTTTACCTGAAATAAAAACGTTTTTCTTCATGCTCCAGAGCACGTATAAATTTATTAACGCTGCAAAGGTTACTAAAGCTAATTGAGTAGCCTGTTATGACTAACACAGCGATAAATAATTAAACAGCAGTCACGTTTTCGGATTAAACATTGGATACCTACAGCCATGAAAAATGATTTTACATTTACTATTAAGCGCATTTGCTTGGATGAAAACTACCATCCATCAAACAGCACGCGTATCACTACCAACTTTGCAAACTTAGCAAGAGGCGAAAGCCGTAAACAGAACCTACGCAATGCTTTAAAAATGATTAATAATCGTTTTAATGCCTTAGCAAATTGGGATAACCCACAAGGCACTCGCTACTCTGTTGAACTGGAAATTATTTCTGTTGATATCGATATTGCGAACAGTGGCGACGTTTTTCCCTCTATTGAAGTGTTAAAAACGAATATTATTGATCACCAGACCGATGAACGAATCGAAGGCATTGTGGGTAACAACTTCTCATCTTATGTTCGCGACTATGACTTTAGTGTGTTGCTGCTTGATCATAATAAAAGTAAAAGCCAATTTAGCATCCCCGATAACTTTGGCGACTTGCACGGCAAGCTGTTTCAACACTTTGTAAGCTCTGATACTTATAAAAGCCACTTTAAAAAACCACCGGTTATTTGCTTAAGCGTATCTGACAACAAAACCTATCACCGCACTGAAAACCAGCATCCAATTTTAGGGGGAGAGTATCAGCCAAATGAAACATCATTAACCGAACAATACTTCAAAAAAATGGGCTTACAAGTGCGTTACTTTATGCCTCCTAACAGTGTGGCTCCTCTGGCATTCTATTTTTTTGGTGATTTGCTTAACGATTACACTAACCTTGAGCTAATTAGCACCATTAGCACCATGGAGACCTTTCAAAAGATCTACAGGCCAGAAATTTATAACGCCAATGCAGTCGCAGGGAGCCGTTATAAACCAAACTTAAAGAACCAAGATCATTCATTAACACAGATTATTTATGACCGTGAAGAGCGCAGTCAGTTAGCTGTTGCACAAGGCAAGTTTGCCGAACAATACTTTATAAAGCCCTATAAAACAGTGCTTGAGCAATGGTCTAGCAATCTGGCCTAATAACAAGATAACTAAGCGATTATTATGAAAAAATTATTACCTACTTCAACCGCTGGCAGCTTGCCAAAACCGTCTTGGTTGGCACAGCCAGAAACGCTTTGGTCACCCTGGAAATTACAAGGAAGTGAACTTAGCGATGGCAAGCATGATGCTCTGCGTGTTTCGTTACATGAACAACAGTTAGCAGGTGTTGATATTGTGAGTGATGGCGAACAAACCCGCCAGCACTTTGTCACCACCTTTATTGAACACTTAACAGGGGTTGACTTCGAAAACCGTAAAACCGTTAAAATACGTGACCGTTACGATGCCAGTGTGCCGTGTGTTGTTGGACCTGTATCACGTACCAAACCGGTGTTTGTTGACGATGCCAAATTTTTACGCGCACAAACCAAGCAGCCAATCAAATGGGCGTTGCCGGGTCCGATGACCATGATCGACACCCTGTACGATGACCATTATCACAGCCGCGAAAAGCTCGCCTGGGAATTTGCTAAAATTCTTAATCAAGAGGCCAAAGAGCTTGAAGCTGCAGGTGTCGATATAATTCAATTTGATGAGCCCGCTTTTAATGTGTTTTTTGACGACGTTAACGACTGGGGAATTGCCTGCCTTGAAAGAGCAATCGAAGGGCTGCAATGCGAAACCGCCGTTCATATTTGTTACGGTTACGGCATTAAAGCCAATACCGATTGGAAACAAACATTGGGCAACGAGTGGCGCCAATACGAGGAAATATTTCCTAAGCTACAAAAATCGAATATCGATATAATTTCACTCGAATGTCATAACTCGCGTATACCAATTGAATTACTTGAGCTGATCCGTGGGAAAAAAGTGATGGTAGGCGCTATTGATGTCGCACGCAATGAAATAGAAACCCCAGAAGAGGTTGCCGCAACACTGCGTGAAGCACTCAAATATGTTGATGCCGATAAGCTCTACCCTTGCACCAACTGCGGCATGGCCCCATTGCCCCGAGATATCGCAAATGACAAATTAAAAGCCCTCAGCGCAGGGACAGAGCTTGTACGAAAAGAGCTGCTAGCTAATTAATCCTCACGAAAAACAACGACATTACAGATAAACAAGCAGGTAGCGTGCTACACGACACCTGCTTTTTTACTTCACGCTATTCAAAAAATCGTAATTCCTTAATTTTAAGCAATTTCTGAATGTTTAATCACCCTTTCCGACTGGCTAACATAACTACATTCACCAATACTGTAACGGCAATAAACACAACCCAATAAAAAATAAGGAACCTTGATGCTGTCGAATATACCGCGCTTTAAAATTGACGATATTTTGATGGCCATCAAAAACAACGAGTTCTTTTTAGTCGCACAGCCACAAGTCAACCTCGACACATACGAACTGGTCGGGTTTGAATTTCTGGCACGCTGGAACCATCCTAAATATGGTGTCATCGCACCATTTCATTTTATTGATCTACTTGAAATAAATGAACAATGTTATTTATTAACACTCACACTGTTTGAGCGAATGCTGCAGACCATTCAGCCCCTTGATAATACGAAAACGGCTATTCACTATTCATTAAATATGTCAGCTAATGACCTCACCATTGAAGGCTTCGCCAAACAAATCGGTCATTTAATCAATCAATACCAGATAAATGCAGATTCGATTGTACTCGAAGTCACCGAAACCGCAGGCATTTTCAGCAACCAAAGCGTGGCAAACCTAAGACAACTCAGTCAATTGGGTATTCAACTTGCTATTGATGATTTCTGGACGGGCTTTTCGACACTCGAAACGATTCGGTTAAATGTGTTTAGCGAAGTAAAAATTGACTACTCCTTAACCTCGCAGCTTATTAATGACAAAGCAAGCATGGCAGGCATGAATGCTATTCTTCAACTGTGCAGTGATTTAGAGCTGCGTTGTGTAATCGAAGGCATAGAAACCTGCATGGCACGAGGCATTCTTATTGAAGCAGGCGCCAAAATTGGTCAGGGCTTTTTATTTGACAAAGGGGTTGAGGAGCACGCTCTTAAAGAGTGGATTACTAATTATACTCACAGTCAATACAGCGCAAAATGTGATAACGCCACATTGTTACTCAGTGAAAAAGAGCTTCGTTTACTAGAGCTTCGCCCACATCCTTCTTGGCTATGGGATTTCAACACCAATAAAGTCATTTGGGCAAATCGTTCTGGGGTTAAATTTTGGGGAGTAGAGAGCCTCAAAAACTTACAAGCAAAAACATTCAACTTAATGAGTTACTCAGTTAAAACACGGCTAAAAAGCTATTATCGACGCTTTGTTTCAGGAGAAGCCGAAATAAGTTCTGAATGGGATTTTTACCCAAATGGTCGGCACAAAAAAGTCTTTTGTATTCAAATCCCCCGCGTTTCACAAGAAGGTAACTACGTTATGATGGTGCATGCGTTTGAAGGGTTTCATTCGCGCCTCCCCAATAAAAAGCACTTCGATTCAACAAACCAGTTCCCCGCCCCTTTTATCATTGTTAATGAGCAAGGAGCGCTAACACGAATCAATAAACACGCCCATATTGAGATTGATATTCAAACAGACCAAATTAGCGAAATAATTGCCTCTGATGATTTTCAAAACATAAAATCAGCCTGCCGAGGAGGGCATTTGGTGCAAACATTTGTAAAAAACCAAAAGAGTGATTGCCAAGACGTACTCTACATTCGCGCTTTAATGGTGCCGGATCAAAATACGTCTGAACAATGTGTTTACCACATAGTGTTAGTGCCTATCAGCGATTTACTCGCCAACGAGATACCCGCGCTAAAACCTGTAGACAATTAAAATTAACACCAATAGGAAGAACAAAACACATTACATTGACCATAGAATAAGCGTAATAACAATATTCAGTAACTTACTCAATGTTCTAACCCCTCATAGCAACACGACATTTAGGCATTAAGGTTGAAAATGCTGCAGACACTTCAAAATCAATAGAGCTTATAAAGTAGCAAAAATATAAAATACCGTAATTTAGCCACGGTAATTTAAGCCTGCCCAACGCATTGAGCAGTCTGTCAAAGAGCATTAAAGTTAGAAAATATAAATGAAACCGACGCCTATTTCACTTTCATAATTACTACGCGCGATGGGGCTTTTCCTTACATCACTGCTGAAGTACTCAAAAAGAGCTTCCGCGTAAATCTGCCAATTATCATTCATATTATGTCGGTAACTGTAATCAACGCCAAACGAGCGTAATCCCCCACTCAAAGAGGTCGTTTCTAAGCCTGATGCCGCAGATTGCATTTCGTCTATACCAAACCCTTTGTTGGCATAGTCACTATCATGAAAAACAGCCACTAGATTAACTTCAGAACCCGACCCATCCGTGTGGGTTCCAAAGCGTCTGCCCACCCCAAACAAACCTAAATTTCCATCTTCACTTGCCACAACACGGCTTACTAGCCAGTAACGCCAATCAGGTGTGAAAGAACGACGAGCCTGAAACACCAGTTCAAACCCTTCTTCTTGATCACCTAACCCATCTAATCGGCCATCATCTGAATCGCTTTCTTCTCGCCCCTCATCAAAACCTACCGATGCCTCTAACAACCAATCATTGTTTCGAAGACCACGCCAACCAAATGCTTCTCCAGCAAAATAAAATATATTATCGCCCTTACGCCATTGCACCGCTCCCGCAGGCTGTAATTCAAACCCAAATTCGTCTGAACCTTCGTAAGCCGTTTCATATTCAACGCCTGCACCAAGCCCAAAGCTCCAGCCGTCTTTCCCTTTAGTGAAATCATCTAATGAAGGTAAAGGAAACAGTGCTTCTCTATCCTCTAAAGCCAGTACTGAAGGGGTTGCCAACCCATAAATACAAGAAAGAAAAATTGGTAAAAACTTTTTCATCTATTTCATCCTCTCAAAATTTATTGTGGGGTCTGCATGGCAGATCCTATTCTTGTAGAGAGATCGACCAACAACGGCAGTATGCGAATGCTATTGCATCGTATAAGTGTAGCAATAGAGACTCTTACATTCTTAAGATCATCTATCCGCATAAAAATACGAATGAATTTTTTAACTAGATCAGTAAATAACCCCGTTGAGAGAGGTTAGTTAGTTGGTATATAAAAATAGTTTAGGGAGGTTATGAAAATGCTGTTTTTTCTCTTTGAGAAAAACCCAAAATAGTTATAAGAAACACATCTCTGACACCCTCTCAGTAATACTGCAATTCAAGCCTTGCAATAAAGAATTTTCAAATCTGCTGATAAAACCAAAGGGTTTGTGCTCTTTACAAATAAACATGTGAACTCAACAAGTCTTGCCTAAAATGAGTTAAAAAATAAAAACCTGTCATTTTTTAGTGAGTTTTAAGCTTCTTGTAATTGTTATTATTGAACAACTTTTGTGTTAACCTCAATTAAAAATAATAACTAAATTCTAATAATGGATTAGTAGTTTCTGATGGAGTAACAGTTTAAATGTTAAGGGTTTTATGCTTTGTTCTTTTTTCTTCCAGCTTGGCCGCCAATGAAGTAAAAAATGAAATAGATAAGGTTCTTTATGGCTATACCTCTTTATCTGAGTCGAGAGCTATTTTAGAAAAATTAGAACAAGGAATGCCATATAAAAATGGGCTTGATGATGCGCGAGTAATGGCGTTTAAGTGTTGGTTTTCGGATGTTACTACATCTATTGGGCTACTCCATTACAATGCCTTTTTAAATAATGCGAAGCCAATAATCCATAGCTCAAGTAGTGAAACATTAAAACAAGACCTTACAGCCTGTGAAGCTTTCCAAGAGTACAACCAAGGCAATTACCAATTCGCAGCAACACTTTTAACCCCTATAACTCAAAACTCTGCAAACACGCAAAACCCTGAAGAGCTAAACGCCATTGCAACCGCTAACACTGTACTCAACCGTATTTACTTAGCTCTAGGCAACTATGAGGATGCATTCTATGCAGCACAAAAAGCCTATCAGCTATTTGAAAAATCAGGAAATAGCTATGAACAAGCTCTTGCCCTAAAAGAAATAGCAGATATTCATATCGCTCTTTACAACTTTGATCTTGCAATTGAACAACTGCAACGCTCTGCAACCGAATTAGCAAAGTTTAATAAACAAGAACATTACAAAGTAATCGATCAACTCGCTTTTGCTCATGAAAAAAGCGGAAATTTCCCCAAAGCTATAGAGTTGTATCAGTCAATTAAAAAAGATGTAAGGTCTTACGAAAGCGATAACGGTTATGCTTACGTATTGATAAAACTAGCCGAGCTTTACACCGAACTAGACCAGCTCAATGCTGCAAAGTCATATTTAACCGCTGTTGATAAACTAAAGATAAATGATAGCTGGATCACAACACTGCTAACTATGACACAAGCCCAATGGAACTTAAAAAGTAATAATCTAAACGCAGCTCTGACTTTATTTAATATGTTACAAACTGAGCAAAACTCATGGCCGGTCAGTTTTAAAGAAAGGTATTTAAACTTTGCTTCATTAGTTGCTGAAGCCACAAATGACTCCTCGTTACACATAAATGCTCAGCAACAACTGATAACGATAGTAAAACAAAAGCAAAAAGACATAGCCAATAACGCCCTTATATCTGCACGTCTAAACTTTAACTTTGAACAACAAAAGCGTGAAATAACTCGTCTAGAACAAGCTTCAGCTCTGCAAAAAGAGTTACTAACAGTGGCTGAAGATAAAGCCTTTTGGCAACGATTAACACTCATTATTGCCAGCGTATGCTTATCCCTATTTGCAATTTATACCTTCAAACAAGTTCGTCAGAAAAAGTACTATGAAATACTTGCTTTAAAAGATGAGCTAACAGGCATAGCGAACCGAAGAGCTATCATTAACCTGAAGCGTAAGGTTATGCAAAAAAATCAACATAACTCTCAAGTAAGTTCACTGATTTCAATTGATATAGACCATTTTAAAGCTGTAAATGATCAGTACGGCCATGATATTGGCGATGAGCTTATCATTTCAGTTGTAAACACGATTGTAAGTACTGTGCGCTGTTCGGATATGGTCGGAAGAGTCGGTGGCGAAGAGTTTTTAATTGTTCTTGAAAATCAAACTCTCGACAATGCAAAAGAGATTGCATGGCGTATCAGGCATTCAATAGCAGAAAAACAACATACTTCTTTGAGGGTTAATGCGACCGTAAGTATTGGTGTTATTGAAATATCCCAACAGGAGACTGCAGAGCAAGCAGCAAAACGTGTAGATTTAAACTTATACAAAGCTAAGGAAAATGGCCGGAATCGTGTTGTGGTTTAGCCATAGTTAAACATTCTTGGTAACAACTAACCACTGCGTTTATTTTTGAAAAGTAAACGCTTTTCGGTCAAAAGCTAATAGCAAAAACAACCCGCAATCAGAAAAATACAAAAATAGTTACAACAAACACATTTGCTAAAACCCCACTCAATAAGATCTGCAATTCCAGCCCTGTAAGAAAGCATTCCAGTTTAGGCAAAAAAGTACAATTTGCATCTAAGAGTTTTAAATTATCACCAAAGGTCACACCTGCATGTCTGGAGAACATTAAAGCAACAGAAGTTAGAAGCAAATTTCTTCTTTGCCTGCTGGTTGCTTCAATCATTTCCAGAACTTTATCATTCCATTTTTTACAAACTCCTTTTTAGATAAAAACATGCATTTAAAATAGGTAGAACCTATTCAGCTAACGAAAGCCACTGCTCAAATTGCTTAATAGTAGTTTCATGCTTTCTTTTTAAGCCCAGTTCAGAGCACATCTCTTCTACAGGGTTTGAGCTATTATTATTTTTAGCAAACGTTGCTAATCCTAGAGCTTCCTCAAAAGCAAGCTCTTTCCAGTTTCTCTCATATCCAAACGCGTTCACACCACGCCAATGTATTAACTCGCAAGTATCTTCTGGCGATAACCAAACTGTTGGCGAGAAACCCGAATTCTCTTTAATTCCTGCCCATGGCTTTAAAAGCTCATAAATGTAATCAACTTGCTTTTTACTCGTACGTGTTAAGCCGTGTAAGTTAGCAATCTCCAATGCCAAAGTATGTAATGTGACACCGGGCCTTTCTTTCAATGTTTCTTGAGCAATTTCGGTTAACCGTGGTTTATACTCTTCTTTAAAGTAGTTGCTTGCATCAAGCACATTACTGGTAAGCTGTTGAGTATTTGCTACAAGAGATGTTTTATGTTGAGCTGAAGATGTTTTGCAATTGGTATTAGCAGCCGTTTTTAGAACCTCTGCATCTGCATCTGCATCTGCATCTGCTTCTGCTTCTGCTTCTGCTTCTGCTTCTGCTTCTGCTTCTGCTTCTGCTTCTGCTTCTGCTTCTGCTTCTGCTTCTGCTTCTGCTTCTGCTTCTGCTTCTGCTTCTGCTTCTGCTTCTGCTTCTGCTTCTGCTTCTGCTTCTGCTTCTGCTTCTAACAAACTATCCTTTTCTCTCTCAGTAGCAAGTATTTCATTTAACTTTAAATCTAACTTTTTAAGTGCGGTTTCTGAATCTACAAAATAATCCGTAGACCAGAGCCTAACGATATTCCAACCTAAACTTTCAAGGATTATTTGTCTTACGCGATCTCTATCTCTAGCTGCTGGTGAGCCGTGATATGTAGCACCGTCGCATTCGACACCAGCAATGTAGCATCCGGGTTTATCTGGATGAAGAATCCCTAAATCAACTCTGAACTTACTGACACCAACCTGTGTTTGGACCTTCCAACCCATGTTGCGTAATTCGTTTGCAACGGCTTGTTCAAAATCACTATCAAACTGATCCACTCCGTAACGAGCCGACGTACTTTCCGCAAGTGAAATAGGCCCTCTTTCAGCAAACTCTAAATAATGTTTTAAATGTTCGATAGCAGTTGAAGAGGTACGGCTCAAATCAATCATTGAAGAATCAAAACTACTGAAAATTACGACTTCAGTCGTTGCTCTCGTAATGGCAACATTAAGTCTGCGCTCACCACCTTGTTTGTTTAATGGACCGAAGTTCATACTCATCGTTTTCGCTTCTGGCTCAGTAGGACCATAACCTAAACTAAGCATTATGATATCTCGCTCATCACCTTGAACTGACTCTAAGTTTTTAACAAAAACAGGCTCTCTAGTTTCTGCTTCATGAAAATACTTTTCAATTTTTGGGTTATTCCTTCTAGCATCATCGAGTAAGTCTTCAATAGTGCGTTGCTGCTCTGTGTTTAAAGTAACGACACCAATTGACAATTTCTGTTGCTGCTTGTTGAGCAATCGCTTAGTGATTTCGTTTACAACAGCCTGTGCTTCTTTGATATTGTTCCGACCCTTGCCCTTTGCATAAAGGCCATTAACCCGATGTAAAGAAACAGCTGACTCTTTTGTCTCTGATGATGGGTAAGTTACTAATGAGTTTTCGTAGTACTTGCTGTTTGAGAATGCAATTAGAGTCTCATGTTTGCTTCGGTAGTGACCCATCAACCTTTTTAGCGGTAATCGAGCAGCTAAAGCTTGATCTAAAATAGATTCAAGATCTTCTTCATCTGGGGCATCGGAAGTACCGGCCGCGAAGAAGTTGGTTGGAGGCATTTGTTTAGGATCACCAACAATAATTACATTGCGCCCTCTGGCAATTGAGCCGACAGAATCCCATGTTGTCATTTGAGATGCTTCATCAAACACAACTAGGTCAAATCCTCTAAAGTCTGATGGTAGAAACTGAGCAACAGATAACGGTGACATCATCATACATGGAGTAAGCTCCAGCAATGACTCCCCAAGCTCTTTAATCAAAGCTCTAATTGGTATATGACGAGTTTTTTTCTGGATCTCTTTCGACAAAACACCGAAGTGACGGTCGTTCTTAGCATCTTTAATTTCAGTAGTTGGCACTCGACTTGAAGCCAGAGCAATAATGTAATCACTTGTTACTTCAGCTACTTTTTCATCTAATTTACGGAATGCTTCTATAGTAGCTTCATGTGTTGAAGCCTTAAATTCTCTTAAAATTTCACTGTCATCAATCAAAAGAGGTGCAAGCCAAGAAAAATAAGCTAATTCAAATTGCTCTAGTAATTCTGAAGATGAAATAACACCTTGGCTTAATGCCTGCTCAACAGAGTCTAAACCTACGCTATTAGCTTGATCTTTGGCGCTGACCCATTCACACCAGCTTTTAAGTTTCGCTTGATTGTTTTTTATTACACTTAAGGCTTGACTTAATTCAGTTAAATTTGAACCTGAAGTCTCTGTGACATTGAAATCGAGTAAGTTATTGTGCGCCTGTTCAAACTCTTTATAACTAGAGGCGAAATCATCTAATTTAGCCTCTACTTGAGAGTTTTCAATAAAATCTCTGCCGTCAACAAATTGCTTTTTAATTACTATTAAAGCTTCTGTTGGGTCATTACATAACGAAAGAGCGCTATTTAACTTAGCTTTTACTTTTCTTCCGAACTCCACGGAAGCTATTAAGTCTTTCGAAGTTGTTAACCAACCTTTCCAAATACCTAACGCTTCAAGTTCACCATTAGTTTCAGAAATATCATCGGCAAGCTGCTTTGCTTCTAATAGTTCAGCTAAAATAGAAAGATCACTAAACTTCTTAAACCCAAACTCATTTGCTTGTTTATTAACTTTCCACTTAGCAAATAGAGATTTAAGCCAACTACTATTTGCAGCTTCATATTCTGAATACCACCTGCTTATTGGAGCTTTCAATAGCTGACTAACTTCAATATTGCTACTTAGCTTGCTAATAAGCTCATCTAACTTTTCTTTTTTGAGAGCTAAGTTCTCTATAAGCTCAAATCGCTCGTTAAAGCCTGATTTTAAGACAAAAGTTATATCACGGTACTTCACAAGTTCTTTTAATTCATAAAATGAATTCAAGGCCAAGAAATTCTTGTTGGTCAGCTCAGGTGCATCGATGCCTAGGGTAGAAAGAGCCGATTGGAATTTATCTGTAATACTTTCAAATTCAATAAACCAAGCTTCAACTTTATTTATTAGCTGGCTTTGCCAAACATTTGACCATGCAGTAGCATTTATATAAGAGAAGCTAGTAAAGTCGAGTTCTTGAATATCTTCAAAGGCAATTTTAAGCTGCAAAACGATTTCATTTAGTGTGTTCAAGTCACTTTTTAAGGTTTTATCTGCACTTAAATCTAATGGCCAATTTAAGTTAAGTTTGACTTTCCCCTTATGAAGAGCCAGCCTTGATATTGCGTCTCGAACGGATACACCTGACTGTGACTTTTTATGTAGCTCTCTCACATAATCATTTAACTTATCTTTTTTATCCTTAAGCTCAGAAACATACATAGACCAAGCATTAGGATTTAATCCCTCTCTTGATTGCCAAGCCTGAGCTAATTGCTCTAAAACGACCTTTTTGTTCGCTTTATTACTGTGAAGCTCTAAACATAGATGGTCCAAACCTACTTTTTGCAATCGCTTGTATACTACATTCAATGCAGCCATTTTTTCAGCTACAAATAAAACCTTCCGCCCCTTACCAATATTGTGAGCGATAATGTTAGCTATTGTTTCGGATTTACCTGTCCCCGGAGGTCCTTCAAGTACAAAATCTTGCTCTTTTGCTGAAGCATCAACAGCAACTAATTGCGAACTATCACAATTAAGAGGCGTAAACACTTCAGCAGGGTCTATAGCCTCATCGACTTGATGTTGTTCAACAAACTCAGCAGATTGAATATAAGCATCTTTGGGACTTTCAACTAAGTGCTGAACAAATCGATTTTCTTTTAAGTCATCCAATCTGTCTCTTAAATCTTTCCACATCAAATATTTTGCAAATGAAAATGAAGATAAAACTAATTCCTCGACTACCTCAAATCCCTTTTGCTCACTGACAGCCTGCCTTACCTGACTCCAAATAAATGGGACATCAATCCCACTTTCATCTTCAGGCAGCTCATCTTTAAATACATTTAAGTTAATATCGTGTTCAGATAGCAAAAACTCGATCAAAGTAAGATTAAAGATTGCTTCCTCACCTTGTAATTGCTCAACATAAATGGGAGCTCGAGCACTTTTTCGAGTGAGGTTAACTGGAATAAGAATTAATGGAGCTTTAAAGCTTCGGGTATCCTCTGGGTTCTCTTTCCACTTAAGGAAACCCAGTGCTAAGAAAAGTGTATTTGAACCACTTTCTTCTAAATCATTTTTTGCTTTCCGAAATAGCTCGATAGCATTTTTTTCTACCTTTTTAGGAGGCTGATTAGCTAATAAAATTTTATTATTTAACTGATTAAGAGCGTACTCTTTATGTATTTCCGAGCCGGTTTGAAAACGAAATAACTCACTGTCTCGTTCTGAATCAAAATATGGACTTTCTTGAGTTGATAAGAATTTAAACTTTGTCCCATCCGCCAACATATCTTCCATATTAGCTATATCAGGACAATATAACTTTATACATACCGACTTATCATTGAAATTTAAAAGTTTATTTCTCTTAGTTAAATCAAGAAGCTTTCGGCACCATGAGTCAATGCGTGTTTCAGGGCTTTCTTCGACAACACGCTCTTCAGCACGAACGGGAGGTAAAGGAGGAACTTCAGGTAAAGTAAGTTCAACAGTTTCATCTACTGATTCAGTTTCAGCTTTAGCCTCTTCTATAGTTGATAACGGTTTAATTGACTGAGCTCGTGCTTGGCCAATATCTAAAACCATTACAAACTCTTCTTCTTTATCCTCGTCAAGTAAATTTCTGGCATGATCTTTTGCTTGTTCAAATGTAACAGGGGAAGCATTTGTTACGAGCGTTGTTTCAAACAAGACTAAATCTCGGTTATCCACGCGCTTTCTTATATCCTGTGGATCATCATTACAAAGAATTGGCAACTTCTCATCAATTAACCAAGCACCAGCAAAAGCATGCCCACTAGTGATAGCCACCACAGGGTTTAGACCCATAGCTTCTATACAACTTGCAAATAAGACAGAAGAATCTAAACAAGCGGCCATTTTAGATTGGCTGATATCCGCTGCTAGACGAATTCGTTGGCCAGTTTTTGCGAAGCCTTGAGGAGGGCTGACATATGCTAACTTTTCTTGGAAAATAACATTCCAAAGCGCAGCAAGCATCAAATATGGCTTTTCTCTAGTGTTCGACTGATATCCATCTACTGAGCGTCCATGGCCACTACTTTCTAAAAGTAAAGCGACTTTTCTAACTAAAGACTCTACGTATAAACCATTTGGCTTTACAAAAGCCGCTAGTAAATCTGGCTGACGACTCTCTCCACCCCAAAAATTGGCGGGGAGAATACTCACTTTATGCTCACTACTACACAGGAGAAGGTTTTCATCATCCAATAGCTCAAATTTAAGCCCTAGAAGAACTTCTTCGGTCAGGCCAAAAAGAGTTTCAAAAGGAAATTTAAGTTCTTTGACTGGTAATTTAACTGACTGTCCAGAAATCACTTCATCAATAAGCCACTCAGAGGAGTCTAACCAACCTTCAATAGCATTCAATCTTAACTTTAAATTACGATGGACTGGTTTGTCGTAACATTCCGGTACAATGATTTGGATATTACGCAAAACTGAATATGAATTTTGCTGTGCAGCTAGTGAAAAAGTAGAAATCACATCAACTTCTAATTCAATATTGCCTTGGTTTTGCTTATTAACTTCTTCCATGAGAGATTGTAACCCTTTGTTCTTGCTTAAGTAGCAATAGTAGTTTTAACCAATGTAACTATAACTTCGTATTAGGTCAAGAAATGTACGGCACATCAAAAAGCATTGGATTACAGTTCAAAGCGCGAACAAAGGCATTCAGGCACCTTTGGTATAAAAGGTAATGATTGACCAAAAGTAAGACTTGACCTAGTCACTTTTACATATCAAAACAAGGCAGTTGAAAACTGCTGAGGAATTATCAATATTCGCACCATAAAATTGCATTCGACCCTAATATAGGCTTTAAAAGACAGTAACTTCTTTTAAATATAGCGAGGCTATAGCTGCCAATACAAAGGGGACCCAAACACGTCTATGTAGTAGTCAATAATGGCTCTTGCATTAAGTGATGGGTGACGGGCATTCGGGTATATTGCAGCAATAGTTTGAGTTTCAGTATTAATTGATGAATCAATCTCTGTAAAAAGCTTCACAAGTTTCCCCTCAGATAGACTGTCAGCAATGAGCCAATCTGGAAACAATACTATTCCCATACCATTTAAAGCGGCGGTGAGCAGAGACTCGGCGTTGTTCGAACTTAAAGTCGGAGTGATCGAGCAGTGAACCCATAAACCTTCGGGTTGCCTGAAATACCAACGATTTGGACCTGATGAGCCACTATAGACAAGACATTTATGTGTAACTAAGTCTTCAGGTTTTTTAGGCACACCATATTTTTTAATGTACTTGGGTGATGCAGTGAGATGATAACTCTGCTCTCCCACAATACGTGCTCGTAATGAGGAGTCGTTAAGCGTACCAATCCGAAATATGACATCTGACGCATCTTTCATCGGATCAATGTAATCATCAGTAAGAGTTAGCTCTATATCTAATTCTGGATATCTTTCGCTCAGATTAGCAAGGGCTGGAGCTATATGCTTTTGACCAAAAAATACTGGCGCGTTTATCCGAGCAAGTCCCGAGGGTTCTAGTAATCTTTCACTTAACGCTTGTTGTGCATCATGAAAATTTAAAGCCATTGCACGCGCATGATTTATGAATAGGTTACCGCTTTCAGTGGGTATTATCGCACGCGTATTCCGATAAAATAATTGATGTCCAAGCGCATCTTCAAGATTGTGTATAACACGAGACACTTGAGAAGCAGACACCCCTTCCCGTCTCGCTACCAACGAAAAATTCTTTAGCTCATACACATTGATGAAAATCAGTAAGCTCTTTAGATTTATAGATTCAAAATTACTCATATATGCATATTGTGCAAAGGTGTTCACACAATAATGGCATTTTTCTCATCAATCGAAAAGCGTATTCTTCTTCACCTTAAAAAATGGAGAAAGTTTTATATGCAACTCTTTTTAATTTTGATTGTTATCGCTGGTGGTATGGGGCTTTCCGTTGAAGCCGGGTTACTAGGGCCTTTGGGAACGCAAGTTGGCGATTTATGGGCAACATTTAGTATTTTCGCAGTTGGGGCTGCATTAACATTTTTGTTGATGTTGTTTTTTAGCCCTCGTAATAGTGCATCTTTTTTCTCTCAGCCATCATGGCAACTGTCAGGGGGAGTATTAGGTGTCGTTTATGTCGTTATTCTCACTGTGGCGACGCCTAAAATAGGTATTGCAATGACGATGATTGGTATTTTAGCTGGGCAAATCTCTAAAAGTTTAATTATCGATCACTTTGGTCTATTTGGTACCCCTCACAGAAGAATCGACAATAGACGAATTATTGCACTCATTTTCATCATTATCGCGTTAGCGATGGTTGCACAAGGTTAGGATCTATTATGACATTTATAATGATTTTATTAGCGATACTCGGTGGCGTTATGCTCAGTATTCAAGCAGCAATTAATGGTCAACTTGGAAGTAAATTAGGCGTTTTTAAGACCGCATTCCTTACATTTTCAGTGGGTGCATTAATCACAGCTTTATTGATCTTCTACTTTGAGCCAAAGCATTCAATCACGTTGCTGGATGTACCCAAATGGCAATTACTGGGAGCTATGTGTGGTGTTCCATATATAGTCATAATGGTACTTGCTGTGCAACGAATCGGTACCGCTGTCGCAACGGTTGCGGTTATTTTCGGGCAGCTAACAATGAGTATGTTAATTGATAATTTTGGCTGGCTGGGGAATGAGCCAATACCTTTTTCAATTTATAGGGTAATTGCAATTATTTGTCTTGGTATTGCCTTATATTTTATATATTCAAGCAATAAGACTACAAATAGCTCAAGTGAACAAAAATTAACGAGAACATTTACTTCAGATTAGTGTGTTTAAGTTATCTAATGTTTAAATATTCCTACCCCAATGAGCTAGGTGCCTAGCTCATTGACTAATTAAAACGACGCTACATGCGGCTTACAAAGTCTCATCAAAACATTCATAACGCAAAGTTACAAACAGTCTTCAACCAATGAATACGACTCTTAAAACTGCTTAATGGTTATCTTGCGGTGCCTAGTTGAGATCCATATCATTTATCGGATTTTAATTTATTACTATTCCAGCCTTGGATCAGAAAGAACAATTTTAGTTGTTCATAAAATAAATAATCCCTCTTATGGCAATAGTCATAATTCTGTCATTTAATTGATCAATAATTGGCGCTAATTTAATCAACTAACGTAATGAAGAAGTAATGAACAGTGCTTTGGTGCAACTTTCGTTTGCACTCCCCTCTAGTGATGATCCCTTATGTGCGGCACTTGAGCATACGATGGAATACGAACAACTGCATTTTGTTGCTAACGAGCAAAAGCAGGTTTTGTTTTATTGTGTGCTACCCGAAGATGCGCATGAGGGCGATGTGATCTCTATTAGTGCGACCTATCCTAATGCGCGTGAATCAGCGTATTTTACTGCGCGCACACTGACGCAACATGACCTAGATCAGCAGCTTATTATGCTTACGTTAGAAAACGTGACACAAAGTGGTGAATTTGTATTGCAGCTAATGCTTCATGGTAAGCATGCAACATTGAAAGACAGCGCGCAATTCGACGTGGGTATCGCTGCCAACGCATCGCCACAATTAGCGCCGACAAACCACGCTAAAAATCAGGGTTTTCGGCACTATATCAGTAATCTTGGGGCAAGTTTCTTAGCGTTTTTCTAATCGCAAAAGCTTATTTTACCCATGGTAATATCGGGGATCCCTTGCTCGGTATTACCAAAACGCTGTTGACCCCCCGACAAACACTCATTTGCCAGAATCGCAAACAATACCGCCTCTTTCGCATCTGGGTTAATGCCTAAGCTATCGGTGTTTTTAATAGCTGAAAGCTGCGGACAATTCGCTAAGATCATTTTCATTAGCAGCGGGTTATGCACTCCACCGCCACTGGCATACACTGCAATATCGGTCAGTTTTTCACTGCATTGATTGATTGCTTTAGCAATCATTAAAGCCGAAAACGTGACTAAAGTGGCCATGACGTCGTAATGAGACAGATCGCTCGTGTTAGAACGCGCTTGAGCAGACGCTAAATACTCTAGGTTAAATACTTCAGGCCCTGTTGTCTTTGGAAAATCTAAACTAAAGAATGCATCACTGCATAACGCCGCTAACAAAGCGTCGTTTGCGGTGCCTTTACTGGCGATTAATGCATCTTTATCATACTGAAGCGGAGCAAAATGACGCTGTACATACGCGTCCATAATGGTATTGCCTGGGCCAATGTCTGAACTAAAAACAGCTCGCGCATCGGCAGATTTTGGTAAATAGGTAAGATTAGCAATCCCCCCCATATTTAACAAAATACGGTTTTCTTGATGACTTGTGAAATACAAATAATCACCGTATACCGCCAAAGGAGCACCTTCTCCACCCGCAGCAATATGCTTTTGCCTAAAGTCGCCAATAGTGGTGATCCCTGCGGTAACCGCGAGATGATCACTGTCGCCAATTTGTAACGTTGCATTACCGTATTCAGGGCGTTTGTGCTGAGTTTTAGGGCAATGATAAATAGTTTGTCCATGGCTTGCTATTACATCAATATGCTCTTTATCTATACCCCAGCTCGCTAAAGTATGTGCAACCATCTCGCCATGAAGCTGACCTATCCATGGGTTAAGTAAGGTTACTTCTTCAAGGTCGCATTCACGCTTTGCAAACACGCGCTTAACGCGTGATTTATAATTATCGTCGTAATCAACGGTAGTAAACTTAATAACATCAACATGGGTATTCATGCCCTGCCCAGAGACCTCACACAGCGCAATATCAAGGCCATCTAATGAGGTGCCACTCATCAGACCAATAATTAATTTTTTTTCTTTTTTTGCACTTAAATACAGTTTTTCAATATGTTGATGCATAAATAAATCACTTAAAATCAGCTTGTTATATAATAATAAGCCGCTTGATGGATTGGAATAGTTTATATTTTAAAACAATACATTCAAAGAATAATTATTGCAAAGATTTTTAATTTGCTTTAAAACTGTACGGGTGAGCTCCCCAAAAGGAGAACACAACAGCCATCATAACAAAAAGTATGACGCATTAAATTAACTAAATGGTCTTGGTCGCATACCAACCAGCGTTGATTTAAATGATAAAACGCTAGGGAATCAACATGAAAGCAAAGACAACTCACACAAAACGTTCGCTACTGCTGCTCTCACCACTTGCTATTGCTGTAAGCTCGGTTATGGGGGTGGCGCACGCTGCAGATACCGAACAAGCCAAAAAGCCTGAAGTAATCACTGTAACAGGCTCACGTATTCAACGAACCGAATTAGTTTCAAGCAGCCCTGTTGTCAGCGTTGATGAAGCACAAATTCATCTAGACCGTGCGGTAAACGTTGAAGATATTACGGCTAAACTGCCACAAGCGGCAGCAGGTGCAAATAGCACAGGCGCAACCGTTGGCGACTCGTTTGGCTCATCGACGATTGATTTACGTGGCCTAGGTCAAAACAGAACACTTGTGCTTATTGATGGTACACGCGCTGTGCCTTTTAGTTTTCGAAACTCAGTTGACGTAAATACGATTCCGGCAGGTTTAATTAAGCGTGTTGACGTGCTTACCGGCGGTGCTGCTGCGGTATACGGTGCTGATGCCGTTGCTGGGGTTGTAAACTTTGTATTAGATGATGATTTTACCGGTGCTGAATTCTCGACGAGTTATGAAAGTGCTGATGGCGGGAATGAAAAACTCAATTTTGAAGCAATTTTCGGGGGTGATATCGCCGAGGGTCGCGGCCACGTTACCGGATATTTAGGCTACACCGAACGTAAAGAACTTTTAGCAGGCGAGCGAAGCTACGCCCTTGATAACTCAACACCGCTGATTAATAGTGGTGGTTACTATACCGATGTTGCATCAGGCAATAGCCTTGCTATTACAGATGCAGGAAGTGTTTCAAATGAGCGTCAAACAACTGATTTTACAGCCGATCGTTACTTAACCCAACCAATGGATCGCTTTTCAACTGGCTTGTTATTCGATGTTGATGTAAGCAACAGCGCCGTTGCATATGGGCGTGCCATGTATTCGAAAGTGACTGTAAAAGGAGCGGGTGCCAGTGGTCAAACACCTATTTTTGTGAACGAGCAAGTCACTCTTACCAGTAATAACCCGTATATTCCTAGCGAGTTACGTGACCAACTAACGTTTGATAGCGAAGGTAATGCACGTGTAAATGTAGAGCGAAACCTTGGTTTAGGTGTACAACATACAAAAGCCGTTCGCGATTCAATGCAATTTCAATTAGGTTTAAAAGGCGATTTAACCGATTACTTACGCTACGATGTGTGTGGCCAATACGGTAAAACCGACGAAGTAGCAACCATTTATAACAATGCCTATCGCAATGACAACAGTGGCAACAGCCGCTTTGCAGCGCTTGCTAACTCAGTGGACATTTTTGATCCCAACCTCGACTTAACTGATTTCAGCGACCCACTAATTTATACCACTCGCGACCGTACACAAAGTGTGATTTCAGCAACCTTATCGGGTGATTCAGGGTTCTTGTTTGAGCTTCCTGCTGGCCCTGTCGACTTTGCCGTTGGTTACGAATACCGTAAAGAGACCGGTAAACAAACACCGGGCGATGCGTTTAGAAATGGCACCAGCTTTGCGTCAATTAGTGCATTTGATATGGACGCAAGCTTCAGCTCAGAAGAGTTTTATGCTGAGGTATTAGTGCCTATTTTAGTTGATCAGCCCTTTGCCGAAGAGCTTAGTTTTGAAGGTGCTTATCGCATTTCTGACTACTCAAACACTGAAGCAGAAGATACCTATAAACTGGGTATAAACTGGGCAATTAACAGCGATATTCGTATTCGTGCAAACCGCTTAACGGCATTTAGAGCACCTAACTTAGGTGAATTTGCCAGCCCTATTACGGCACTTTCGCTGTCGTTATTTGATCAAAACAGTGATCAATTTGTCCCTCGACTAGCGGGCCGTTATAACGGCGATCCTTGTTTGCTAGGTACGGGCGATGCAAGCCAATGTGCTGCATTTGGTGCGCCGCCAGTTGGCACTGAGTTTGACTCAAGCACAGCAAAATACACGTACGGCGGAAACCCAAATATTAAACCAGAGCAAGCTGAATCTGATACTTTGGGCATTGTTTACACCCCTAGCTATTTAGAAGGCTTTGATTTATCGTTAGATTATTACAGTATTCGCGTAACGGATGCGGTAAGTCAAATTCAACCTGGTGCGGCACTGCAAAGCTGTTACATTGACGATCCTAACCCGAATAACCCATTGTGTGGTGCTGTACTTCGCGATCCGAATACTGGGTTTATTAGCACAGCTATTGTTAACGACTTTAACTTAGCAGCAATTGAGCAAGCAGGTATTGATGTTGCGGCTAACTACGTTATTGATGCCCCAGCTCAAATGGGCGGTCGCTTTAGATTCTCGTACCAAGGTAACTTTGTTACTAAACAAACTCGCCAAAATAACAGCACCGTGGCAGAAGTAGACTGTAAAGGCACCTATGGCAGTGCGTGTTCTGGTGACTTTGCGAGTATTTTACAAGCAGACTATAAACACCGTGCAAGCATTGATTGGCAATTAGATAACATGAATTTCCAACTTGGCTGGCGCAGAATCGGGGAAGTAGAGTATGCTGTAGACCGTTCAGAAACAATCTCAGCACAAAATTATCTTGATTTCGCAGCAGCATGGCAAGTTAATGAGGAACTTGCTGTTAATTTTGGTGTCGATAACTTGTTAGACCGTGAACCACCAACACCTGAAATCGGTGCAAACCACTTTAATACCGTAAGTGATTATAGTGTGATTGGCCGCTCTGTCGGTGTTTCATTGAGATACGCTCCGAGTTTTTAATTAGTCCTACTGTTTTAGCTACACAGGATTAATCCCCTCAAGCGCACCCTGCCCGGTGCGCTTTTTTATTGCCTCAAGATAGACCACTTAATTAAGCGAATTAGTATAATATTTAATTTTAACGCCTTAATAATTAGGTCAAAGTACCTAAATAAAAACTGATAAACAGGGAATGTATACATGCCATTTAATGAACAAGAACGCGCGGCTTTATTAGCGCTTAAAGGGGTGGGGCCCACAGTAGTAAAACGCTTTGAAGAAATTGGGATTGACTCATTTGAGCAGTTAGCAGGGTTCAATGCAAACACAATTGCTGAGCGAGTTGCCTCAATGCTACAGACAAGCTGTTGGAAAAATAGCCCGCAGGCAAAAGCGGCGATTAACGCCGCTATCACTCGCGCTAAGCAAGGCTAATTTAAAGTTTAATGACCTCTATCGCACCGCGCTTTTGCATAGTAACAAAGATCGTATCCTGCTCGTCGTTAAAGGTTAGGTTTGTGGGATGCTGGCCTTTAAGCGTGTAGGTTTTTAAAACCTTACCTTCAGGTGAAACCTCCAGCACTTTACCCGCTCCGTAACGGGTAATAAAAATATGCCCTTGGTTATTCACGCGCATGCCATCTAGGCCATGATCATCAAAGCGTATCAACACGCGTTTATTACTAATATTCAGTGCATCGTCAAGGTCATACTGCCATACAACGCGTTGCACACTTTCATTTACATACAGCTTGCTGTTGTCGTTATTCACGGCAACCCCGTTAGTGGTTCCCATGTTTTTTTCTAGAAGGTGTGTGCTACCGTCTGCGTTTATGCGCCACAGCTGTCCGGTGCTTTTTGCCCAATTAGGATCGCTGGCAAAAAAGCTTCCTCCTTGCGTAATCGCAATATCATTAGGTTGATTCATTTCGCTGTTGTGGGCAAATACTTCGACTTGTTGGCTGTTCGCAGGCACTTTTAAAATACGGTGATTAACGTAATCGGCAATATAAAGGTTACCATGTTGATCAAATTGCAAACCATTACCAACGCTGTCATTTGGTAAGCGCACAAATAATGACGACTTGCCCATGTTATCGACTCGGCCTATCGTCCCTTGCTCTGCATAGTTAACGGCATACAAAGTGCCGTTGAACATGGTAGGTCCTTCAATGCCTTGTGTAAACACATTGTCTTTTACAAAGTCTTGGCTATCAACGGCCATAACGGTTTGTGAGCTAAAAAGCGCAACGACAGCTGCTAAAGTGCGAAATTTCATGATCATCCTTTTATTTATCTAGGCTGGTATAGACAGCTAAAATTGGGTACTCATTTTCACCAAATGAAAGTGTAAGAGAGCGCTTTTCTCCATCATCAAGCTTAATGCCTTCATCGAAAGTGAGTGGGTTTAATCGGCTGCCATCTGCAAACAACGCCATAATATGGTCGGCTTGTAAAATACGAGAGCCAGATGCTTTGTTTTCGATAGTAACCACGGCGAGACGTCGGCCACTTTCGCTACTCATCATCACACTATGCAAAATACTAAATTGGCTTTGTTTGGGATAACGTTTGGCGTCGTTTTCAAATGCAAACGCACCGCCCGAAAGCGAGACAGGGTCAACCGATAATACCTCATCATTCGCGTTAGCCTGAGCGCTAAACGCGCCAGTTAAAAGCGCCGTCGTTAACAATAAAATACGTTTCATATCAATCCTTTTGACTTATCTGTTGCATTTGAGCATACACCTTTCTATGCCCTCTGCAAAATCGATTATTGCATGACTGAAATTGTGTTTATTTTCACAGTGACAATTTAATCATTGAATTTTATGAATGCGCCCGCACTTCATCTATATGCACCACTTCATAAACCTAGTAATAGGAACAAAGTATGTCTGATATTCAAAATCGTCAATATATTCTTGAGTCTCGCCCAAATGGCGTCGCAAATGAAAGCAATATCGTATTAAAAACACACTCAGTACCCGCACCAAAAAACGGTGAGGTACTGCTAAGAACTATTTATTTATCGCTCGACCCCTATATGCGTGGACGAATGAGCGATGCAGAGTCATATGCTGACCCTGTCGAAATTGGTGATGTGATGGTGGGCGCAACCGTATGCCAAGTTGAGCAATCAAACCACCCTGACTACCAAGAAGGTGAATGGGTGTTGGCGTATACGGGCTGGCAAGAATACGCAATCAGCGACACAAAAGGCTTAATGAAGCTGGGTAAGAACCCTGAAAACCCTTCTTATGCGTTAGGTATTATGGGTATGCCTGGGTTTACGGCGTACATGGGGCTTTTGGATATTGGTGAACCAAAACCAGGTGAAACGGTCGTTGTTGCTGCGGCCACAGGACCTGTCGGTGCAACGGTAGGGCAAATAGCTAAATTAAAAGGCTGTAAGGTCGTTGGCGTAGCTGGCGGTAAAGAAAAATGCCAACATGCCGTTGAAAACCTTGGGTTCGATGCTTGTATTGACCACAAAGCGGATGATTTTGCAGAACAGTTAAGCGCAGCCTGTAATAAAGGCATTGATGTCTATTATGAAAATGTCGGTGGTCATGTACTCGACGCCGTCTTACCACTGTTAAATACCAAAGCACGCATTCCATTATGTGGCTTAGTATCACAGTACAATGCAACCGAGCTGCCACCGGGTCCAGACCGTTTGTCTATGCTTATGGGCTTAATTTTAAAGAAACGTATTAAAGTGCAAGGTTTCATAATTTTTGATGACTACGCTCATCGTTATGAGGAGTTCGCAAAAGACATGCAAGCATGGCTAAGCGAAGGAAAAATCAAATATAAAGAGCACCTTGAAGCTAATTTCGAAAATACACTTAACGCCTTTAATGCTATGTTGAGTGGTGAGAATTTTGGCAAAACTGTCGTGCAAGTTCAGCAGCCAATGTAATTTTTTTAGGCGTAGCAACCCATGCTGCGCCACTATTAAGGATAACGAATGATTAAGTTACACCATTTAAATAAATCACGTTCTAAACGTATTATTTGGTTACTGGAAGAGCTTGGTGTCGATTACGACATTGTTGCCTATCAACGCAATAAAGAAACGTTCTTAGCGCCTGATGAACTAAAACAAATTCATCCGCTGGGTAAATCGCCCGTTATTGAAGATAACGGTAAAGTAATTACCGAGTCTGGTGCAATTACTGATTACCTAATTAGCCAGTACGGGCAAGGCAAGTTTATGCCAAGTCAGCAAAGCGACAGCTATGTTGATTACCAGCAATGGCTGCATTTTGCTGAAAGTTCTGCCATGGTGCCTCTTCTACTAAAACTCTTTATTACTAAAGATGGCTGTCAAACTAACTTTATTGCCGACTATGCCGACCATGAAATTGCTAAAATACTGAGCTATGTTAATCAGCAATTACAAGGTAAGCAGTACTTAGTCGATGACACATTGACAGGCGCTGATTTCATGATGTCTTTTGTTGTAGAGCAGGTTGCTCAGGCGGGTAAGCTGTCGCACTTCCCTGAAATCGAACGCTACTTTGAGCAGCTAAAAACTCACGAAAGCTATCACACAGCCAATGAGCTAGAAGCAAAATACGATTAGCGTAAAAAGTAAGGGCACTGTTTTGTGCCTTTACTGCCTCTATATTATTACGATGGAGGGCATAGCCGTGGTTTTACTGGGCATTTTTAAAATAGTAAATAAGTAATGTTTGTACCTATTCACGAATTATCTAACGATTTAAACATCGCCATATTAGTACCAAACCTAACGGCCTCAGAGCATGCAACATTGCTTTGCCCTCACACATTTCAGGCAACAGATTTTGCTCAATTCGATGCCGTATTTGTTGGCGGGCTTGATTGCTCTAACACAAAAGAGCTTACTGATTATTGTGCATCGTATGGCACACCACTCATTAAAATAACCCACCCAAGCAACGACACAAGCGTGATACAAAATGTCATTTTAAATACTGTTACCAAGCTTTACAGTCATGAAATGCCTAGCAATATAGACCTTGCAGATATCATAAACCTTAATAATGAAGCAGACACATTATGTTGCTTTGATTCCTTTCAAGCAGCGGTGACATTTTTAAACACCGTAAATAACGCTATCGTTAGCAATGGCCTGTACTTAGCATCGACTCACCTTGATTTAGAAACTTTCACAAAACACTCACAACAACTTTCAGCCTATATCGCTGATAGCGGCTATTTATGTGCCAGTTTATTTAGTTCACGTAATGCAAAGTCGTCTGTGTTGATTGGGCTTAAGGTAAAGTAAGCATGGCCATGTTCATCGCCAAAAATAATCAGTAAAGAAAAGGCAAGCGTCGCTAATATCCTTACGTCACGCAGACTCTGTTGCGGCCAGACTTTTTAGCTTGATACATCGCGTGATCTGCTCTTTCAATTGCTTGCTCAATATCATCGTTAACACTGACAGAGGCAATACCAAACGAGCCTGTCACATTTATAGGGGTGTTGGTCCCAATATTAATGTTTAACTCTTCGACACTCGCTCTTAAACGCTCAGAAAATGACTTGGCCCCTTCAAGCTCTGTCTCTGGCAGACACACTAAAAATTCCTCCCCCCCATAACGATACAGTTGATCGTACTCTCGTAAATGCGATTGAATACATTTTACTAAGGCAACCAATACCTTATCGCCAGCTGCGTGGCCATGCTCATCATTTACGCGTTTAAAATGATCAAGATCTATCATGATAATTGCACATTCAAGCGAGTGACGTTTACAGCGTTCGTGCTCTTTGCGCACGTGACTCAGTAAGTTGGTGCGATCAGTTGCCCCAGTAAGTGGATCACGGGTATGTAAAACGTCGGAAAACTCATCGCTCACCGCTTCAAATAAATCTCTGAGTGTGTCTAAATCAGCATGAAATTGATCGAGTAAGCTCACTGGAATAGCCGATTTAGCTTCATTTAACGACAAAAGCACTTTAGCACCTTGATGCATTTTTTGATGCGCCGTGCCCATCTCAGAAAAATGAGGATGCAACTTTTTAGTGTCGGTTGGTAACTTATTAAACCACTGACCAAACTCGCAAAAAGTATGCGCATTGTCGCTAAGGTCATGCTTATTGGCAGGGACATTTGAGATTAGGCTGCGTAGTAACTGCTTATACCAAGATTGGTGCCATTCAATTGCTTGATCAATTTCTGCAATAATACGCTCTAGCTGCTTATTGGACAGCGTATTAAGCCCTTTGCTGCCCTTTGAATTAGACGTCAATCAAATACCCCAATTTATTGTTTTTAATATTAAAAGAGTAGTCAATAAATGGGGTATGCTCAACGAAAAAGACATAAAGCTTAATCAACTAGCCGATAACCCACGGCGGGCTCGGTAAGTATGTGTTTAGGGTTTGCTGCATTATCTTCGAGTTTTTGTCTTAACTGACCTATGTGAACACGCACGTATTCAGGGCGATTAATATATTGCTCCCCCCATACTTGAGATAAAATAGCGTTATGCGTTAATACTTTATCTTTTTGTTGAAAGAGTAACAGTAAAATAGCGTACTCTTTTTTAGTTAGTTTGACTTCTTCTGCACCTTTCCGGACCACATGTTTATGCGGGTCTATGTGAATATCGCCACATTGCAATGTCATATTTGGCGAAGATTGGGCGCGTAATAAAACCCGTATTCTGGCAAGAAGTTCATTGGCACTAAAGGGCTTCGTTATGTAATCGTTTGCGCCATTATCCAGTGCGGTTACTTTTTCTGTTTCGCCATCACGCGCAGATAAAACCAGTACCGGTAATAAACTCCATTGCCTAAACTCAAGCAGCCAATTTTGTCCATCCATATCGAGTAAGCCTAAATCAAGTAGCACTAAATCAAACTGTTGCTCACTTAACAGTGCAAAGCCATCTAAGCCCTTTGCGCATAGGCTGACTTCATAGCCACTGGCTTTAAGCAGCGTTTTTAAAAAACTTTGCAGTGGAGGTGAGTCTTCTAACACTAAAATGTTAGCCATGCTGTTTACTCCAAATCAACTGGGCTTTCGCCTGCCCTGTTTGCTCATTAAGGGTTAACTCAAATTGACCTTGATGACACTTAGCAACTACATCGCAGATAATACTGCCAAGACCAACGCCTTCGTCTTGACTGGTTTCATTATTGCGATTAATCGAGTTTATTAGCACGAGTTGATACTCATTATCTCGTTCAATAAATTGCATATCCGCCGTTCCGTCACCATAACGCGCTGCGTTCTCGAGCATATTAGCACAGGCAATTTCTAGCAGTGTTTCATCACCATAGCAGGCACTATTTTGTGCAGCATTAATGGTTAATTTAAAGTCGCTTAATTGCTGTTGCCTACGCGCTTTTGCTTCGCTAATGAGGGTCGAAACGTTGAGTTTTTGCCATGTAATATTCTCACCTAACTTATTGACTTTGCTTAGTTCCATTACCTTATCAAAATGTTGATTAAGTATTTTACTTTGCTCAAAAATATTATTGGCTTGTTCTTTAACCACGTTACGACTTAATTCAATCTCTTCATCTGCCAGCATACTTGATGCCCCCATTATGGTTGCCAAAGGAGTTCGCAAGTCATGCGATAAACTGCGCAGCAAGGTATTCTTTGACCGTTCAAGTTCAGCTTGTACTGCAATGGCCGCAGACTGTTGACGCAATAACGTTTTTTCGTGAACTTGATACAATAAAGAGCACGCCGTATCTGCCAGCGCTTGTTGCTCACTCGTCAAGGGTTTTGCAAACGCGATCCCCCCTAATTCAGGCTGCTGCTCATTTAAATACATAACATTGTTTGTCTGCGATACATGCCAATCACATTTAACCTTTAAATGTGCCGTCATCGCGGCTATAAATAATTGCTTTTGCTCATCTAAACTGTCGAGTTCATTTAATTTTTTCGCAAGCTCGTAGAGCAGTCGGCTATTGCTGGCGTGTTCTTGCACATCGCGCACTTTAGTATTGAGCTCACCGGCTAAATGGCTTATCACTAGGCCAACAATAAGCATCACCACAAATGTCACCACATATTCAATGTTTTCAATATGAAAGGTAAAGTACGGCACCACATAAAACCAGTCGGTGCAGGCTACACTCACTAGGGTTGTCAGCGCTGCAACACGGCGATTACTTCGTACAGCCACCCACGTCACCCACAACAGCTGTAACATCACAATATCGGTAGTTGTAAACAGTTCTCTAAACGGAAAAATAGCAAGCACCACCACAAGTGGCATCAATACACTTAAAAATATGGCTTTAAATAACGGGGGTTTGAATACTGACTGCATCATCTGTTTATGCTCATCTAACGAATTGTCATTAGATTAAAGTGTTTTTATTTTTGTCACTATAAAGTTTTTATAAAGTTTTTTTATCTCGGCATAAAATCTTTATAAAGCTTTCACTCTCTCTAAAGACATCTACGTCTATTTCAATAGCATGCTGATTTAAGAGCCGTTCATTAAATCAGTAGACGTATGATCAATTGGAAAATCACATTTCGATTACTCGCTTTCCCTATTTTGTGGATGAGTATAGTGCAATTGATATTTGCAGCTTTATCTGCATTTTTATTTAAAGATAATGTATCCGTGTCATTCCTATTGCCTGCGTCAATAATGCTTTTTACAGCAAGTGTCATACTGTTAAAAACCCAGCATGTTGATTCATCACTGGCCAACTTTAGAGATGCACTGATTTACGCGACAGCCACGTGGGTAATTGCTGGCTTTTTGGGGGCAATTCCAATCATTTTAGTCACCAAAGTGAGCTTTACAGATGGCATGTTTGAATCAATAAGCGCATTAACCACCACCGGCGCCACAATACTGTCGGGCTTAGATGATATGCCGCGTACGTTTTTATTATACCGCCAGTTTTTACAATGGATGGGAGGGCTCGGCATTGTGATTTTCGTGGTGGCTATTTTACCCATGCTAAATATAGGTGGCATGAAGCTCTTAAAAGCCGAAACACCTGGCCCAATTAAAGATGAAAAGCTATCACCTCGTATTGCAAACACGGCGCATTACCTTTGGAGTGTATACTTAAGCATAACCGTGTTGTGTACTGTTTCTTACTATTTTGCAGGCATGACTTTTTACGATGCACTGGCTCATGCACTGACAACCGTTTCAACGGGAGGGTTCTCGACCCACGATGCCAGTATGTGGTTTTACAAAAGTCATTTAATTTTATGGGTCGCCAACTTATTTATGATTGCAGGCGCTATTAATTTTGCACTGCACTTTAGAGTCGTCCACAAACGAGCGCTCGGTAGTTACTATGCTGATGAAGAAACACGTTATTTAATATACATCATTACAACCCTTTCAGTGTTGTCGGGCGTTATTTTGTACAGTCACGACACCTACTCCTCTATTTTTGAGTCATTGAGTTTTTCAACTTTTCATATAGTGTCGTTTATAACCAGCACCGGATTTGGTGCAGCAAGCTTTACTGAATGGCCCGAAGCTGTCGGATTTTTACTTATTATCACCGGCTATTTAGGGGGATGCGCGGGCTCAACGGCTGGCGGAAATAAAATCATCAGAAATATTCTAGTGGTTAAAATGCTCAACAATAACTTTAAACAACTTCTTCATCCCCGCGCTATATTCACCATTAAGTACCAAGGCAGCCCTGTAAAAGATGATGTACTTCATGCCGTTATGGCATTTATGACTTTTGCCGCAGGATCAAGCATGCTGTTTACATTATTACTCATGTTTACTGGGCTGGATTTTTGGAGTGCGTTTTCAGCAGTCGCAGCATGTGTCAATGTGCTCGGACCGGGGTTTGGTGAAGTAGGCGCTAACTTTGCACCGGTTTCAGACGCAGGAACCTGGATATTAACCAGCGCAATGCTTGTTGGTCGCTTGGAATATTTTACTGTTTTTGCTCTTTTTACGCGTACGTTTTGGAAGCAATAAAAAGAAGCTCCTAAATACTCAGCCCTAAAACTGATAAGTGGCACGTTGCAATAGTTACCACTCTACAAAGAAAACTTTCAGTTGTCCTTACAAAGTACACTGACAAAGTTATTCAAGACAGGTTCGTCAAAAATGGTTACCTAAGCTACCGAAGCTTAAGCACATGCGTTTAAAATTTAAAGCGATGCTACAACTGCTGTAGCACCGCTTTAATATCGCTATAACGCTGGTGTTCACACACCCCAAAACCTGAAAGCTGCCTAACTTTATTGCGGGTAAACAGTGGCACACTCATTCCCGCTAAAAAACGGCATTGAGTATCAATACTGATTTCAGTTACCCCTTTAGTGGCTAAGTGCTCTTTTAGCTGTGTAACTTTAGCTGCAATAACCGCAGTGTCTGGCATGGTGTGCTCAAGTGAATAACTAAGTTTTACAGACTGGCCTCGACACACAGAACAATGACCACACTCTTTTGGGGCATTGTGATCATCAAAATAACGTGCAAGGTTATAACTCAAACAGCTATTAAGCTCAAAAAAGCGCACCAATGCGGCAATGCGTTTTATTTCTGCCTGCTCTTTTTCAATAAAGTACTGATGTAATTGCGACGCTAAATTGTCTGCATTAATGACTTCGTTATTCACCTCATACACTTGTGTAATGCGTTTAGTTTCAAGGGCTATGTGACCTTTTTCGGCCAAATAATCGAGCGCAGCAACCACCCGTTTTCTATCGACTTGCGTGGCATGTGTTAAGGCGTCAAAGTTGAGAGTGCCCCAAATTTTCTTAAACTCAGTATGATTAAATACCTGCTGTAAAAATGCTTGGCGCTGCTCATCAAATTGCTGAAGAAGTGTGTCTTTGTCTGTTAAAAACTTATATTTAAAGTCAGCATAATAGGCATACAACGGCATGATAGCGCCATGAATTTCAAGCTGTACTAATAACGTTTTTAAGGCTAATGCACGAATATTACTGTCACTCGACAAGCTGTATTCTTGCATTTCCCACTGACCATTCGTTTGCTCCGTGCGAATATTGTTGATCACATATTCAATACCACTTTGCTCGGGGGTGTCGGCATAAACAAAGTTTTCAACCGTGTTCAGGCCATCTAGATTTGCCAAGGTATAACAATTTGATTGCTTAGAATCTCGCCCTGCGCGGCCTATTTCTTGGCTGTAGTTTTCAATTGATTTAGGTAAATCATAATGAATAACAAAGCGAATATCCGACTTATCAATGCCCATGCCAAACGCAATGGTGGCAACCACAATATTAATGTTACCTGCCATAAAGTCATCTTGAATTTGCCAGCGCTTATCATCGTCAAGACCCGCATGATACGCCACTGCATTAAGTCCTGTCTGCGCTAACGCTGCGGCCACTTGCTCGGCAGTGTGTTGCAGTGTCACATACACGATGCCTGCGCCCTGCTGCTCAGCAATAACGCGTGTTAAGTGCGATTGTTTGTCTTGGCTCGCCACACTTAACACCGATAAATCAAGGTTCGCACGATAAAACCCTGTTTGCACAACGCATTCAGGTGCAATGGCAAACCGCTCACACATGTCACGTTTTACTTTTTTGGTTGCCGTTGCAGTTAATAGCAACACCAGAGGAATATTAAGCTCATCGCGATAACGTGGCAGTTTTAAATAGTCGGGCCTAAAGTTATGCCCCCATTCAGAAATACAGTGCGCCTCATCAACCACCAGCATTGAAATCGGCACTTGCTTTATGAACTCGCGAAAGCGTTCGTTCTTAAAACGCTCCACCGACACCATTAAAATTTTAACCTTCCCGGTTCGCACATCACTCATCACGGTATGACTTTGTTCGCTCGTTTGACTCGAATCTAAGTTGGCCGCGTAAATACCTTTGCTATTCAAAAAGCTGATTTGATCTTTCATCAGCGCTAACAAAGGTGAAACCACCAAGGTCAAATTAGGCAAATGCAATGCAGTTAATTGATAACACAACGACTTGCCCGACCCCGTCGGAAAGATAGCCAATGATGATTGTTGATTTAACAGTTGTTCAATCGTTTGTTGCTGACCCTGGCGAAATTCAGTAAAGCCAAAGTATTGATTTAGCGAAGTGTGGAGTGCTGTAGTCATCCTGATCCCTTGTTTCATTTCCCTGTATTAGGTAATGATAGGTGCCTTAGTGCGAATTAGCCATGTTAACGTGTTTAGGCTCATCACCCAAGGCCATTAATATCACTAAATACACTATATTGTTCGTAAGCTCTGCTGACAAAACCAGTAAAAAGGCGCACAATAGACCCGTTGCCATGGGGTATTGAAGAATGGATTTGCAATACCTAAGCGCTTTTAAATCGAGAGTGTTTAGGTATTATACTTTTGAGGGCAACGTAATGACTAACCAACCTCCTAAAATCGTGATAGTCGGTGGTGGCGCAGGCGGCTTAGAGCTTGCAACACAATTAGGACATAAACTCGGGAAAAAACGCCAAGCAGATATTTTATTAATCGATAAAAACCGTAGCCATATTTGGAAACCGTTACTTCATGAAGTAGCGACGGGGTCGATTGATGCCGATTTAGACGGCGTTGTGTACTCTGCTCATGCAGCAAAACACCATTATAATTTTCAACTCGGCAGTTTTTGCCACTTAGATTCAACCAACAAAACCATTACCTTAAGCGAGTTAAAAGACGAGCTTGGCCATCGCATTTTGCCACAACGACATGTCAGCTATGACTACCTAGTGCTCGCCATTGGCAGTGTGAGTAACGACTTTAATACCCCCGGCGTAAAAGATCATTGCTTTTACCTTGATTCAAACCAACAGGCCGAGCGTTTTCAACATGCATTACTCGATAACTTTACTCGCTTACACCAAGATGACGACCCACAGCAGGCTCTAACAATTGCCATTGTTGGCGGTGGAGCGACGGGCGTTGAGCTTTCGGCTGAGCTATATCATGTATCCGATATGCTAAAAATGTATGGCCTAGATAAAATGACAGCCAAGCGCCTACACATTGATTTAATCGAAGCAGGTCCTCGTATTTTACCTGCCTTGCCTGAACGCATAGCCAACTCGGCAAAACGAGAACTGGTAAAACTAGGGGTCACGGTGCGCGAAGGCACGCAAGTAAAAGAAGCCACAGAAAACAGCTTTATCACTAACAATGATGCCATTATAAAGGCCGATATCATGGTATGGGCAGCGGGTGTAAAAGCCCCCGATTTTATCAAAGATATTGGTATTTTTGAGCTTACACGCAACAACCAAATTAAGGTAAATCAATACCTACAAAGCAGTGTTGATGAGACTATTTTTGTGATTGGTGATTGCTGCGCGTTTACTCAAGACGATGGCTCGCAGGTTCCACCACGCGCACAATCAGCGCATCAAATGGCACAATGCGTAGAAAAAAACCTACTAGCCACTCTCAAAAACAATCCGTTAAGCGTGTTTACTTATAGTGATCATGGCTCTTTGGTGAATTTGTCTCGTTACAGCACCGTGGGCAGCTTAATGGGTAACTTAACCAGTAATAGCTTTTTTATCGAAGGGAAAATAGCGCGGTTTATGTATATTTCTCTTTATCGTATGCACCAGCGCGCCATTCATGGCAGTGCCAAAACCTTTGCATTGTGGATCAGCGAAAAAGTACTCCGCGTGGTAAGACCCAAAATGAAACTGCATTAACAAACAGCGCGACTCATCCTAAGCCGTAAATTACTCTACCTGTTTACGGCTTATACGCGTATAATGCGCACTTTTTGTGGGGCGCAAAAATTGAATATTATTACTCTCAGCGTATTGTCGCTTGCAATGTCAACCGACGCGTTTGCTGCATCAATCACCAAAGGCAGTTCACTTAAAAACCCACGTATTCTTAGTGCCATTAAATTGGGTTTAATTTTTGGCTGCATTGAAGCAATTGCCCCTGTTTTAGGTTGGTTAATTGGCAGTGCGGGTGCCGAGTACGTTGAAGCCTATGATCACTGGATTGCGTTTGTATTATTGGTGGGCCTTGGCATACACATGATCATTGAAAGTCGTAAAGACGACGATGACGACGCCGACGAAGTGCCAAGCAATAAGCGCTCATTAATGGCAACCCTGCTGACCGCAGTAGGCACCAGTATTGATGCAATGACCGTGGGCATAAGCCTTGCGTTTATGAAAGTTAATATTTATGTTGCTGCCGCAATGATAGGTCTCGCCACAACCGTAATGGTGACTATCGGCTCATTACTGGGGAATGTGATGAGTGGCTGGGTTGGCAAAAAAGCTGAAGCCATTGGCGGTATTGCCCTTATCTTAATTGGCTCAGGCATTCTATACAGCCACACTTACGCTTAATTTTAGCTGTTCAAACGGCTATTTTGGGCAAGGTTAACCACACACCTTGCCCAAATCTCTCTCCTGTCTTCTGTGTTCTCATAAAAAGCCTGATATAAAAAGAGTGCCATCACGCATAATTTGTCTTCAAATTTTAATAAATGCCTTGTATGTTATGACAAACCACTAAAGGAATGACGCTATGACCCCTAAAACGCTGATTTTCAACTTTGATGGCACAGGCAGTGAGCCCCGTGATGCAGAACAATTTAGTGCCGCTCATTTCAAAGAAGATGCCAGTATTTCCAATATTCTTAAACTTCACTTGTTATTTGGCGGCACACTCAACAGTGAACCCGAAACGCCATTCCCAAGCCAACTTAGTTTTTATTATCAAGGCATAGGCACTCAAGGAAGCCGCTTCAGACGTTTATTCAATCAAGCATTAGCCCCAAGAGGCGACGATGTCGCCAGTATTTTAAACCGCGCAATAAACGACTTTAAACAATATTACGCTGTGGGCGATCGGGTTTTGCTAACGGGTTTTAGTCGTGGTGCAGCATTGGCAAGGCGTTTTGCAAAATGCCTTGAGCCCTTAATAAGCGACAATGTTTTTCTATGCGTATTTGATACCGTGGCATCCATTGGTTTTTCAAAAGTGACCAAAGCAACACGTGGCGCTGAACACGTTATTTTTGAAAATTACACCCTAGCCAGTAATATTAACGCAGCCCTGCATTGTGTTGCATTGGATGAAAAGCGCCGCGCGTTTGAGCCAACACTCATAAACAAAGCGCCCCATGTAGAAGAGGTATGGTTTGCGGGCGCACACTCTGACGTGGGTGGCGGGTATTACCGTGATGGCTTAGCCGACATTTGTCTGCGTTATGCTATTGAGTGGTTAATAGAACAAACTATTTCACTTAACCTTCTGACCAGTGCTGATATTAATTACCATAGTTTACTGCCCGATGAGCACCGTAATTTAATTGCCCAAGACGATGTTACTGTTACCCCCGATCCGTTGGCGCTTAGCCACCAACAAAATTACTTTTGGTTTAATCCTTTATTTAAGCTTGTTGACCGAGAGTGCTGCGTATTGGTTGATAATGAGCAAAGTGAACATCCTCCCACAATTCATTACACCGTGGCAGAGCGTATTAACCGTTTAACCAGTTATCGTCCTGAGTCGCTAAAAAGCCTTACGTATGATGTGCTCTACAGTGATGAAAGCCGCTTAACCTTCAACGGCTTAAGCCCACATATTGCGCTTGATAAACAAAACATGACCGTACTCAGTATTGGTCAAAGTAAAGATGTATTTGTTTATGGCGCCGAAAAATATAACCACACCGGATTAATGTTAGCGCAAGGGGCGACCTATCGGTTTACGCCTTATCCTGATCAAACTTGGTATGACGATGGCATTAGTTGCGGCCCCGCGGGTTGGCATCGTGATAACGTGCAATTAGGTGTAAAAGAAATTCCCATGGCTGTGCTTGAGCCATTTAGACGCTTAGCGCATGCACAGTGGTTTGCACTTATTGGCGCGATTGATGACAACGATGAGCATTTATTTGAAATTGCTGAAGGTGCCGATATTCGCATTACAAAGTCAGGCGAGTTTTGCCCCTTTGCGAATGACTTAAATCGTTTTTATGGTGCCAATGCCGGACGTATCAAGTTGCGTGTTACGCGGTTAGGCTAACTCACTGTGTTTTATAGGAACTGATTATATCGGTTATTGCTTGCTTGTTGAATTGAATCGCGTGGTTAACAGCCTGTCGTTCCTCCTCGGAGAGGCTCAAGTCGCTTAGCATAAAATAAATATAATCGTTATTAATAATATACGGATGAATTTTTACGTTGTTAGCCTGATGTTGTTGAATCAAGCTTAAGCCTGCTAGTTCATCGTCAATAAAAAAATCAACGCGTTTGGCCACTAGCATTGCTAAGCGCTGTCGTAATGATGGGACAGTAACAAACTGATCTTTATATTTTTTATTCGCACTTAAACGTGTCAATTCATCGCCATAATAACTGCCGCTATTGGTAAGAATAGTTTGTTTATGGTCGAGTAAACCTTTTAAGTCTTGTGATTCTAAATGGCTGTGCGGATACCAAAAAAGACGCATAACTTCGTTACGATAAGGCACTGAAAAAGTGCTAAAATCATCTCGCTGTTGGCTGTAGCTGGCTGCGGGAAGTAAATCAACAGTGCCATGTTTTAATTCAGCAAATCCACGTTTTGACGAAGGCATTACGATAAATTGACTGCAAAATCCCGCTTCCTTTAACACCAAGTCAGTAATCTCTATATCAATCCCGGTGAGCTGATCATTTTGGCTAAAAACATAGGGTCGCCACGATTGACTCACCCCGACTTTTAAAACCCTATCGCAGCTAAACGCTTCAGTGCTTAACGCAGCAAAAACCAATAAGAAAAGCACTTTCATCGTCATCAACACACCTGTAGTTTAAGAGCCTAAACTCATCACTCTTTTAGTATGGTTCATAATAGGTGAAACACAAAAACTAAGCGAGGAGGAAAGTGAGCAATTAAAATAAGGAAAAGTTAGAGATTAGACACTAAAAAAGCAGCCCGAAGGCTGCTTTGTAGGGAAATCACATTTTTAATAAAATACACTACATGTAGCTAGGTAGGTTTAAAGTGCTTTCCATACATCCACAACGCCTGGCTCTTCTCCTTGAGTCCACCACTTCGCTTCGTATTTTGTACCTTGGTGAACGACTTGGTCGCCCCCGTTGTAGATACCAGCAGCTTGCCAAACCACATCACCATTACCGTCTGTTGGTTTTGAGCTTGCTTCCCACGGGCCACCTAAATCAGGACGGTTTCCTTGTGTCCACCATTTTGCAGTATATTCAACACCGTTATAGATTACCGTGTCACCGCCCACATAAATGGCGGCTTCATCCCATGTTGTATCGCCACCCGGTGGGTTTGTTGTGCCAGAGTCTGTCACTGTCACGTTGAAGCTTACCGATGTCGTAGCTTGTGTGTCAGATACCTCTACCGTTACAACATAGCTTGTATCGGCATCAACGCTGCCCGCTTGCAAACTAATATTTGCACCTGAACCCACCAATGTTAAGCCTGCAGGCACTGTCCAGTTATAGCTAAGTGCATCATTATCTGCATCTGTAGCAGACACAGATACCGCAACGCTTGCATCTTCAGCAACGGTTTTATCTGAAATTGCAGCCACGACAGGCGCTGAATTGCCGCCCGTACTTGGCGCCACAACATTCACTGTTACATTACGGCTCACCACGGCTTTACCGTCGGTAACCGATACCGTTGCTAGGTATTGCGCATCACTTGTCACTGATGGCGCAGCAATAACCAGTGTATTTGAGTTTTCACCCGTTACAGACAGCGCGGCGTCTGCTGTCCAGCTATAAGTCAGTGCATCGTTATCGGCATCGGTTGCTGATGCGACAACTGAAACAGACTCACCGGCGTTTACAGTTACGGTGCTTGATACTGACAGCACAGGCGCTCTGTTGCTAGGCTCTGTAACCGCACCACCTAAACCTTCGTGCATCGCATTCAGGATATCACCATTATCGGCATCGATTTCCCATGCAAATAATCCCCCTAAGTCATGTTGATTAACATAGTTACCCTTTGCAATAACAGAGGCAGGGCTGTCATACGTAATCAGTTTACCTGTAGAGCGATTCCAGACATATGCGCCTTTTGCTTGCTCATCGTAGCCCACTTCAAAGCCATTAATACCGGTGCCTGCTGCGCCGATCATATGTGCTTTTATGCCTTTATAATCAATAACACCGTCTTCCCAGACGCCTTGCGCAGTGCTGCCTTTTAAAGGACCCGACCCTGTTGCAGTCATAGGGTTACCATCAATAGTCGTGCCTGCTGGGTAAACCCCTTCCCAACCACGACCATACATCGCTGTGCCCACAACAATTTTCTTCGATGGAACATTTTGCGCAAGTAATAGCTGCACTGCGTTATCGGTGGTGTATGCAGGTCCTTTGTATGGTACGCCTTGGGCGTCAACACCCGTGCCATCACATTGGCCAGGGCGGAAATGCGATGAACAGTACAGGGCGGTTTGATGGCCTGTTACTCCACTCCACGCGCCGTAAAAATCGTACGTCATGGCAAAAATGTAATCCATATATTGGCTTGCTGCTTGGTAATCAACATCTTCAATTTTGTCGTAGCCTGCACCAATCGCTGATGTTAGCTCATATTGACGACCAGTCTCGGCTTCAAGCTCATCAAGCATAGCTCGCAGCTCTTGCATTAATGCCACATAAGCAGGGCCATCTGCAATTGGGTCACCTAACGCCGGATTAGCACCGTCGCCCCCAGGGAATTCCCAGTCAATATCGACACCATCATAGAATTTCCATGTTTTTAAGAACTCTTTCATTGATGCGACAAACGTGTCGCGGTTTGCTTTATTAGTAAAATATGCGAACGGGTCAGATAACGTCCAACCGCCTACAGATGGCAATATTTTTAAATCAGGGTAGCGTTGTTTTAGCGCCATTAATTGTGAGTAAGTACCACGGATTGGATCGTCTGCACTGACACCCGGAAGAGCTTTTTGAATCGCCGCCCACGGATCATGAATAACGACTTCAAAATCTTCTGAGCCCGCACACGCAGTATTTAACGCGTTTTTAGGGCCTCCAGTCAGTGAATCATTCGGACCACAAATTGGAATGAAACCATATAAAATGTGACTTAAGTTTTGTGCAGGAATATTTGTGACATCGTAGTCACGCCCATAAATACCCCATTCAACGAAATAAGCCCCTGTTACCAACCCTTCTTTTGTACCAATGTCTTTATTATTGGGATCGTAATCCATGGGTAATGGGGCTAAGTGCGCACCGTCGGTGTCAGCAATAACAATGGGTTTGCCTTCACTGCGCGCGCACGTTGTGCCACCTTCACAAAGCTCAACATACAAAGTGTGGCGACCCGCTTTATCATAAGGGAAACTAATCACTCCGCTTTTAGTGCCCGCAGCCAAAGGGCCTTCGTTTACCAGCATATTGTCAAAATACACTTTGTAGCTATCGCCACCATCACCGCTCCATGCATTCCACTCAATGTTAATCGTTACTTGATCAACACGTTTAACGAGGCTTTTATACGAGCCCGTTCCTTCAAGGTTTACTTCAACAAACGAGTACTCTTGCGGTTCCCAAATAATGGTCGGTGTCGATGGTGCAGCATTCGCTGCACTGGCACATAATGCAACACCAATGGCTGCGCTTAATTGTTTTATATTCATGATTCTCTCTTATCTATTTTTATTTAGCTGTTTGCTGTTATTGATAAAGTTTGAACTACAAAACTTTAGATTTTTGCCCATACTTGGCTGGTACTCGGTGTATCGCCCTGAGTCCACCACTGCGCACGATAGCGCTGTCCTTGATAGGTCACCTCGTCACCGCCTTGGTAGGCTTTGCCGATGTTCCATTCGCTCGATGCCGAACCTGATTCAAGCTGCCATGCATCACTGCTGTCGGGTTGTGCGCCTTGGTTCCACCATTTCGCACTGTAGATCCCGCCGTTAAAGCTCACTTTATCGCCGGTGTTATATTGCGCGCTGTTATTCCACGCGGGCGCATCGGGGTTTGGCTCAACCACACTGCTATTTAGTACCGTGACCGTAAAGCTGGCTTCGCTGGTAAGTATGCTGTCAGATACTGAGGCCGTGACAGTAAAAGAGGTATCTGCATCGACTTCTGGTGCTATTAACGTGATGTCGGCACCCGCCCCAGTAAAGCGAAGAGGAGCCGGTACATTCCAGCGGTATGTTAATGCGGTTTGCTGATCGTCAAAGGCATGTAAGTGCACATCTGCCGTACTATTTTCATTCAGGGTGATATCTTCAGGTTGATGGATAATAGGGGCAGTATTTTCAGGTGCGGCTTTTACGCTCAGTGCAAAACTGTAGTTGGCGTTTGTTGCAAACACCTGATTGGTTAATATATCGCTGGCATTAAAAGCGATTGCGCCACCAGCATCTTGCACACCAATGCGTAGTAAATGGCTGTAATTCAGATTAAGCAGCTGAGCAAACTCTGCTTGCCAATTAGCCTGATTATCGCTGGTGACTTGCATTTGTTGCGTAAACAGCTCTTGCCCTGTTTCATCAAACAAACGCGCAGACACACTGTCACCCACTTCTGCATTTTGACCTTGGCGCACAAAATACGTCAGTGCAGACCATTCACTCGGATCAGTCGGTGCTGTGTCTGTAACAATGGTAATATCGCTACAGTTATAAAAGCCCTCGCCACCTGCATCATCACGCTGCCAGCGAGTATATAAAATAGCGTCGCCACTGCGCTCAGCAGGAATAGACACGCTCATTTCATAGTAACGGTCGTTATTATCACCAATCACAAAATCAAGATTGCCGTATTCCTCAACCAGCTCTAAATCGTCCCACGTGAGAACGTGTGTGGCGCTATCAAATCCAGGCTTTGTCAGGTAAAACTGCCAAAAACTTGGGTTATGAGGCGTACTTGCTAAAAAACGCACTAAAATATCGCCATTCGCGTTGGGCACCACCTCGGTACGTTGCCAATGAGCCGAGGGTAAATCCATGCCTCGTTTTTCACTGTCGCCTGCCGCACATAAACGGCCATCGGGCACACTGTCTTTTACCGCTGCTAGGTTGGTGTAATCAATCGTGTTCGCTGAATATTCAATATCTTGCACAAACTGCACATGCCCTGCCTCTGCAAATGCTGCACGGCAAGCAAGATTAGGAATAGCGCTACCATCAGCGGGCCACCAATAGCCGCCGTCTGCCTGACAAAATGCTTGGCGAGCTTTAGGGCTTTCTAAAAATCCGTGGGCATTCACATGGCTTGATGCACAGGCAAGCAGCATGCTGGTTGCCACTGCCGATAAAGACAATGCCTTCGATTTAGTTGTTTTCATTGTTGTATTCTCGCTGTAGAAATGCGGAGCACATTGCGTGCCCCGCTTTGTTGAGTTAAAGCGTGCAGCTCACAGTCCAATCAGCTGATGTGCCTGGCTCTGTGCTTGTCCACCACTTAGCTTCGTAAATCACATTGTTGTGATTCATCAGATCACCGCCAACGGCATGGCTTGGGTTACCAGCCCAGTCTGTTTGCGGCCAATTTGGATAGACCGCAATGCTGGCGACATCGACACCGTCACATGTTGCATCGTTACCCCCTGTGTCACCGCCATTATCACCACCATTGTCACCGCCTGGGTTTGTGGTGCCCGGCACGGCATCAGGAAGCATTGGGTACTCGTATTTAAATGCGTAGGTTTTGCCCTCTTTTTCAATAGTGAAATTAGTTGGGCCAGTAATAGGCATGTAATACATGACTTGTGCATCAACGGTGTCACCGGTGTTAAAGACTTTTTCAATTCCACCCCACTCATTTACAAGAGTGATTGAAAAGCGATGGAATTCATTCTCATAACCACCAATATTGTTGCCCGCAGCATTCGAGCCATTTGCCTCAACCGCCATACCGAGCTTTTCTTGCGCATTCCAGTTCGACTTGAAAATGGCTGATGTCGATACCGGCACATCAAAGCTAATTTTCGCGCCGCTTAAATCAATATTTGAGTTATTAGTAAATGAGAAAGTCGGTGAAATTGGGTAGTTATCATCACCAATCGGGAAGTCTTTAACCGTAAAGCTCACATCTACAGCTTCGCTGGGCACGGTAAAATCAACATTGCCTTGATGTGTGTCGTATGCCACACCGCTTTGATTAAACTTATCGTAAGCCAGCGTCGTTAAACTTGACCCCATAAAGTACTCGCCTTTTGCCGAGTCGTAATCAAAGTCACCCGCCAGTTCCCAAAACATGATGCCACCCAAGCCATTGTTGATAACGTAATCAACTTTGGTTGCCATCGACTGTTCATCTTCAATTGATAAGAACACCTTTTTATCTGCGTTCCATAACCAAGGCGCCACGGCAACATCATCGTAATAACGTGTATAAGTGCCTGTTAAAACATCATCTGTGTCGGTATCTGGCGTTAAGCCGTAGATTTCAAGGTAAGACGGATTAATCCCGTTTTCTAAATTTTTCGCATGCCATAAAGGATTAGAACCTGCAGGCATTTCTTCACCTACATCGTTCTTGTCATGCCACAGGTTATCAATGCCTAGCGCACCATTGCCACATAGGTTTTTCTCACCGACTCCAGTGCCTTTTGCACAGTTAGATTGATCAGGTAACGCAGCTTGTCCCCACAGGCCATGTGTGCCACCCGACACATCTTTAAAGCCACGCGTGTAGTAAGGAATACCAATATTGATGCGACCCGCAGACAACGCGCCACGGAAATAACGTACAGCCCAATCGGTATTTAAGTAACCAATGCCTTCGAACTCAGCTGTTGTATACACGCCCCATTGTGCAAGCTCTGAATCAAGGCCAGTGTCATACAATGCTGCGTTGTGACCTACGTGTGAGTTCCATGCGCCATGTAAGTCGTACGACATAATGTTCACGTAATCTAGGTACTTCACGCTTTGGAAAGTTTCCATACCACGCAGTAAGTAACCCGAAGACGGTGATGCAATAGTGAGTAGGTAATGCTTACCGGCTTTTTCACCCGCAATATCAAGCTCTTCACGCAATTTTTGCATCAGCACACGATACGAGGCATTTAAGCCTGCTCGACGCGCATTCGAAATAGCAAAATCATCAGGATGGCCCGAATCATTCATCGACGATGGGTATTCATAGTCAATATCAACCCCATCAAAACCATACGTTTCAATGAATTCAACGGCGCTTTTCGCAAACGCATCAATACCAGCTTGGTTTACCGAGCCATCGGCATTCGTTGTCATTGTGTAAAAACCACCGCTGTTTACGCGCGTGCCATCTGCACCAAAATAACCACCGGTTTCGGCCCAGCCACCCACAGAGATTAATGTTTTTACATCTGGATGCTGTTTTTTAAATTTATTCAGTAGGTTAAAGTGACCTGTGTAGCTAAAGCTAGGATCCATTTCGGCCCCTGTTACCCCCGGCCAAGTCATATTTGTTGCGGGGTTGCCCGCAGCATTCGGATCGCCTATCGACACCTTGTTATTGGCATCAACGTGCGCAAAGGCATAGTTAATATGGGTAATTTTGTCCCACGGAATATCATTCACTAAATAACTCGGTTGACCATTTGCACCATTACGCCAGCTAGTGAAATAACCAATCACACGACGCGGATGATCAGCGCCCATTTTTTCACGGCCATTGCTGTCATAAACTGTACAATACGGTGTATTCACACCCGGTGTTTGGTATAAACCGTGTGGCTTACAATCAGCACCTGGCGGCGTCGCTTCAACCACATTCACAACGTGAGTGGCAGTGCCAGTTGCGCCTTCATTGTCTGTCACGGTTAACGTAAAGGTAAATTGACCCAGTGCCGGTGCTTGCCATGTATAGCTTGATGACGCGCTACTTGCCTGATAAACAGCGCTGTCATTTTCTGCCAAACTAAGCCCGGTCACCTGACCATCGCTATCACTGCCCGAAAGTGCAAATACAATATCTGTACCCACGGTAACTTGACTCGCCACAGTGCTAAATTCAATGCTTGCTGTCGGCGCTTGATTACCCGGTTCGACAGCATCAGACACACTCACCGAATGTGCCACCGCTGTTGATGTAAGCCCTAACTCATCCGTTGCAACCGCACTTATTACATGACTTCCCACGGTTGCCTGCCAACTTGTTGAATATGGCGCACTGCTTGTAACAGCCACCGATGTTCCATCAACAAAAAATTCAACACTCGCAACTGTGCCATCAGTGTCAATGGCGCCAGCCTCTATGACAACGCTGTCACCAGTGATAAACAAAGAACCCTCAGCAGGGTTTAAGCTTGTTACTTGTGGTGCTTGATTTTCACTGACAGCGCTGTCACAAACACCCAATAAACGCCACTCTTGATCAACACCCGATGTCTCCACGGGGTTAGTCTGTGTCCACCATTTAGCTTCATAGGCACTGTCTTGTGCTTGCACCTGATCGCCACCGACATGTGTTTGGCCTTGCTGCCATACTTCTAAGTTACTGCAATCAATTGCAGCCTGTGCTGTAAAGCCAAATACACTGAGTGACAGCGCACTTAGTTTAAAGGCATTTTTTATTAATTGATGTGAGCTCATTCGCTCCCTCCGCCCAAGGTTGTTATAACAATTATTTTACATTTCCAACCTAAAAGTAACATAAAAAATAATCAGGTCAACCTCTAATTTACCCAATAAAGGTAAATGCATTCTTATTTTTACTGAAAAATACCGTTAATCTCAGTCAAAACTGATAAAAATTATTGAGCTGCGACTAAAACTTGCTCGATTCTACAGCGTAAAAATGAACACAAAATTAACAAGTTTTTAACCTTGAAGCGTACGGCTTACAAGGCATTTAGAATTTGGCGAGGGAAAATAGCGGTAAATAGCGTTAATAAAAAATGTATCTTTTTTGGGTATATAGCGAATAAATTAGTTTTATTGTAAAAACATATATAAAAATTGTGTAAAAAGTAAACGCGGTGACTTTTTTAGAAGATGTTTGAGATAAAAAAAAGCAAACAGCGGGTGTTTGCTTTTATAAAAAATCCTATTTGATCACAACTCAATTAAGCAGCGATTAAATAGGACTCTCGTCCTGCATGTTTTGCCTTACGCTGATACGCACCTTTGCCTTTTTTAGCTTTTTCAACTTTAGCCTGAAACAGCTTAGAGGTAACCAATGCAGCATAGGCATTGTCGTTAATTACGCCGCGGCCAATATCAACTTGGCTTTGGTTTTTTTGTTTCTTTTTGCTCATTTTTTACTCCTCATGAATGTGTCGCGATTGTATACCGTTAATACTGCTACGCAAGTAGTTTTATTAAAAATATGGCTCTTTTTTCACCCTTATTTTGTCGTAATTTAAATCAATGGCTGCCATGCATTTTTGCCATTTTTATGGTTAAGCGTGTTTTTTATTTGCATTCACATACCAACAACTGGCAATACTGATTAAAACAACCATAGTTATTAAAAAATAATGACTAAAAATAAAAAAGAACAACAGGATCATAATGACTGACTTACTGTTAATAGCCTATATTTTCCTCATTGCAGGCATTATTGCCGTGCCAATAGCCACCAAGCTGGGACTCGGGTCTGTACTGGGTTACCTACTGGCTGGTATTGCCATTTCTCCTTTGCTAACCACCTTAAATGTGGATGTGATTGCCATTCAGCATTTTGCCGAATTTGGTGTGGTGATGATGCTGTTTATTGTTGGTCTTGAGCTTGAACCTAAAACACTGTGGTCAATGCGCAAACAACTTATTGGTCTTGGCGGAGGGCAAGTTTTATTAACCAGTGCAGCATTTACTGCACTGGCTATGATGTTGGATCACCCGTGGCAAACAGCCCTCACTATTGGCTTAATTTTATCGCTTTCTTCAACGGCGATTGTGCTGCAAACCCTGTCAGAGCGTGGGTTATTAAAATCAGACGGCGGCCAAGCATCATTTAGTGTGTTACTCACGCAAGATATTGCGGTTATTCCCATGCTCGCATTTATTCCATTATTAGCCCTACCAGAGCTGGCAACAGGAATAACAGGCACCAGTAATAACAGTCATACAGGGCTTAGCCTCGTAGCAGGGCTTGAAAGCTGGCAAGCAGCCTTAGTTACATTAGGTATGATTGCGCTTGTGGTGTTTGGCGGAAGCCATCTCACAGCCCCACTTTTTAGGTTTGTAGCACAAGCACGGCTACGTGAACTCTTTACCGCCACGGCGCTATTTTTTGTTATTGGCATAGCATTGATGATGTCGTTAGTGGGCCTTTCACCCGCATTGGGCACATTTTTAGCAGGCGTGGTGCTTGCAAACTCCCCCTATAAACACGAGCTTGAAAGCAATATCGATCCTTTCAAAGGGTTACTGTTAGGGCTCTTTTTTATCACGGTTGGCGCCAGTATTAATTTTCAGTTATTAACTGATAACCTCGCGACCATTGTGCTTTTAACCGCGATACTGATCCTTACTAAAACAGCGGCGTTATTAATACTTGGGCGACTGTTTGGCTTAAAAGGAGCCGCCCTATGGTTACTGGCGCTAGGGCTTGCTCAAGCCGGTGAGTTTGGGTTTGTGCTATTAAGCTACAGCGTGGGCAATCATGTGCTTCCATCGGCTTTGGCCGACCAACTGTTATTGGTTGTCACACTCTCTATGTTGTTATCACCGGTATTATACATTGTGTATCAACGTTTCATTGCCCCTCGCTATATTGGCGAGCAAGCTCACCGAGAAGAAACCTTTCCTGAAGATAGCCACGTCATCATTGCTGGCTCTGGTCGTGTTGGAGGGGTTGTCGATTTAATCTTAAAAGCGGGCGGCTTTAACACCACCGTAATTGATTACAATTACAAACAGCTTGATCGATTAGAGCGTGTCGGGATCCGCAATTTTTTTGGTGATGCAACAAGACCCGACTTACTAAGCGCCGCCGGAATAGACAATGCAAAATTACTAGTTGTTACACTTGATGATGCCGAGCAAATAACCAAACTGGTTCGCTATGCAATGCAAAACTATCCGCACCTTCATGTTGTTGCGCGTGCTGTAGACCGCCATCATGTTTATGACTTGTGGGCATACGGGTGTCGCGACATTATAAGAGAAACCTACGACAGCTCCCTTCGCATGGGTCGAAGCGCATTTGAAGCACTCGGCATTGAGCAACAAAAAGCACAAGAGCTGGTTAATATCTTCAGCGAATTTGACAAGGAAATGCTGCGCTTAGCCGCAGACGCCTACGAAATAGGTGTGCCATTTGAAGAAAACCACGCGTATATCGACTGCATTAGTAAACTACTCAACGAAAAAGAGCCTGAGATTAAACGGCGAATGCGCGACATATGCGAACGGGCTGCCAGTAGTTCAAAGCAATAAAGGCTTACACGTAACAGCGGCTTTATGCGGTATAACTCAAAGTGAATTAAACCGCTGCTATACGCTTTGCTTTACCCCAGCTGCGTTTTATAAATGCAGGGCGCTATACGTATACCACTGTGCTTAATTAAGTATTAGTATGCACCTTCGCAAAGACAAAAAAATAGCGCCTTTCGGCGCTATTTAAACTTCATTTCAATATAGGAATTAAAAGCTAAAACTAAGTTTTGCATAGTAGGTCATGCCATCAAAGCCATAAGGCAAGGCACGTACAGGGTACTTAAACGCTTGGTTAGTGATAAAATCAAGTGCTTCATCTTCGCCTAACTCATCAGGGGTCACGTCGAAGATATTATCAATACCTGCCGACAGCATAAGCTCATCAGTTAACTGATAACCCACGTTAATATCAACTAAAACCGCAGACTCTACCGTACTGGTATCTTTAAATTCGCCTGTAGGTGAAAGCTCATCTGGTAAGCCAATATGGTCATTACCAAAGTACTTAACGTCTGTTTCGCCATAATAATTAAAGCGCAACATACTGTTAAAGTCGCCACGATCATATTCAAACGTAAGCGTTGCACGCTCACCTGGTTGACCATCTGTTAAAAAGCTACGCTGCAAATCATCCAGTGCAATCGACTCAGGGATCCCCTCTGGGGCATTAACATTATCAATTTCGGTGTCGTTAATGTTACCAGCAAACGTTGCTGAGAAATTACCGTCGTACAAATCAGTACGGTACGAGGCAATAATATCAACCCCTTTCGTGGTTGAGTCTACCGAGTTTGAAAAGTAGTTCGCTTGCTGTGCGCCAGTGGCGTTCAATGCAGCCACAGCCGCAGGGCTAAAGGCTACATCATCCGCAGACATTAAGCTGCCAAGCGTAATGCGGTCTTTAATTTCAACATGATAAAAATCAACGGTTAACGACAGTTCACTGCTCACGTTATAAACAAAACCTGCGCTTAGGTTCTCTGAGCTTTCAAGGCCAAGGTTATCAACGCCCAGTGCTGAAGGAAAATCAGATCCCGCCGTTGCAGTAAATGACTGCAATAATACCCCACCCGCACCTAAGTTAGTGGTGTAAGCCGTGTAAGCACTTTGCTGTAATGAAGGCGCTCTGAAACCCGATGAGATTGCACCACGCACTGCAAAATCATCCGAGATTTCATAGCGTGTCGCTAATTTACCAATGATGTCGTCACCCGCATCAGAGAAATCTTCATAGCGCAGTGCCGTACTCACTTGCCATGCATCTGTCAGCAAGGTTTCAGCATTGACATAAAATGCATAGCTGTCGCGGCTTTCTTTGTTTGATGCCTCAGGACGAAGGCCGTTATAAGCCTGAAAACCACATTCAGCAAATACGCTGTCATCGTTTACCGCTGGGTAAGAAGTGTCTGTATTAGCAAGGCCGCACGCATAGGATGCTTCTTCGCCTGGGACAATTTGATAGTTTTCTTTGCGGTACTCAGCCCCCACCGACACATACACAGGCTCACTGCGGCCAATATTAACAACGCCGTTTAAATCGGCATTAACGGTGGCTTGATCAAATCTAAACCCGCCCGAATACCCGCCTCGTGGGCCCGCATTAGCAGCAATATCTGCATCACTCGCATTTGGGTTATTAGCTACATATTCAGCAGCATAAGAGGCATTTAAGGTATTTTTTGAAGTGAAATCATAGCTATTTTCACCGTACACAGCAGACACATCATAACCCCAGTCAGGGTTCAGCTCGCCACGCAGACCCACTGCAAATGAAATATCTTCGGCTTCGTTGTCTATACGAGGTAAAAAGCCATCGCTGTATACTTGCACCACATTCTTTGCGGCCTGATTATAGTTACGGTAAAAACCATTCCCTAATGCTGTTCGGTTTGAATAGCCACCAAATGAGTAAAGTTCAGTGTCACCCAGCGGGAGTGCCATATTATAAAAAAGTGACGTAAACTCGCTGTCAGCATTACCTTGCCCCCAGCGGACATCGTCAGATAATGTGCCAGCAGGGACATCTAACGACCCACCCGTATCACGCTCGGCTCTATTAGTGCCATCAGCATTACGGTATTCAGCCGAAAAATTAATAAACCCCCCTTCGTCGCCTAAATCAAAACCACGATTTAAACCAATCGAAATCGTATCGCCGTCGCCTTCGCCCGTACTACCTGCTTGCACATAGCCCGTTGTCACACCGGTAGAATCGTTAAGTGATAAGTTAATCACCCCTGCAATTGCATCAGAGCCATATTGCGCCGCTGCGCCATCACGCAATACTTCAACCCCTTTTAATGCGCTAAGCGGAATAGCGTTCATGTCGGTTCCCGCTGCACCCGCGCCCACAGTGCCGTTTAGGCCAAAAATAGACTGATTATGACGACGTTTACCATTAATAAGCACCAACGTTTGATCTGGCTGTAAACCGCGCAGAGTCGCGGGTCTAAATAAATCAGACCCATCTGACACTTGCGTACGAGAAAAGTTAAAAGACGGTGCGGTCGCTTGTAAACTTTGGCCAAGTTCAGTGAAGCCCCCTTTATTCAGGGTATCAGCATCAATTAAATCAATAGGAGAGCTTGATTCGGTCGCAGTGCGGTTTGCTACTCGCGATCCCAAAACTGAAATTTGTTCAATATTTTTATCAGCTTGAACGTCTGTTGCTTGCTCAGCAGCCTGCAGTGAAGTCGCCGACACAGCGACGCTGACGGCAATAGCCAGCATACTAAAAGAATGTGTTGTCATGTGAATCCTGTTGATATTCTGGCTTTTCCAAAGCTAAAAAATAAAGCGCCCCACAGGGAGAAACAAAGGAAAAGCATTAAGCACGTGTTATAGATTTATAAAATCTTAATTTTGAAAGCTAACTCAAGCCTGCGAGTTAACCTTTACAAAACATCCTATCAACAAAAAAATGAAAAGAAAGAAAAATTAGCTACGACTTAGGTATAATTATACCCATTTGTACTATTAAGTGATTAAAGAAAGGGCTTTTGATTATTTAATAAGCAGAAATAAGCAAGAAAATGCAACCACACACTTATCTCTGCTATTAACAGGGTGAGGTTATTCTTGCTCTATCATCGCGAGTTTTTCATCTTCAAGCATCAGCGCCATCGTTGCAATCTCAGACAAGCTTTCATCTAACGCGGTAAAAAAGGTCGCAAAACCTTCTCCTAACTTATCAGGCTCGGGGTGATTTGCAAGCGCCTGATCCCACATGGCTAAGGTTGTGAGTAAATCAAGCGTTGCTTCAAAATTATCAATAAACAGCTGACCATCACCTTCGTTGTCATTCTGTTCATCGGCTTTCAACAAAAATTGTAAATCACTATGCCAGATATCTTGGTTAACAATATAGGCTGCAATATAGCCACTACAAAAATCTTGCAATGCTTGGCTTGGCTCGTTGGCTTTCACTTCATCTGGGTATAAATGTACGAGTAATTTTTTTTGCTCAACTTGTGCTTCCGTTACATTATCAAGCAGCTCAATCATCGCATCACGAGGGGCTGACTCAGTCATTAACGTGTTAAACACCGTTTCGTCTCCGTCGGCTATGTAATTAGCCAATTCAGACTCGCCAAAAAACTCAGAACACGCTAACAAGCCACTCATAAAACCGATTACTTGGTCTAAACTAACCTGCTGTGTTTCGCTTTGACTTGCGAGATAATTTTTAAATACATCTGCACTTTCTTTATTAAGCATATTGAGCCTTTATATTTTGCCTTTGTTAGGGTGTATTCCTACACTAGCGAATCCACATTTTTTTGCAACAACTTAGATATTGTCAACAACTTGCCTTACATGACTGAGGATCGGAAACACACAGCTAATACGCGTTCCCATACCTTGTGTACTTTGAATATCAATCCGACCTTGATGCTCATGCACAATAGCGTATGCCATGGTCATGCCCATACCGGTTCCCTCGCCTACAGGTTTTGTGGTGTAAAAGGGATCATAAATTTTAGCCATTGTTTGCTCGGACATTCCCTCGCCATTGTCTTCAATATCAATGTAAATATGATGCTCAATCTCATACACCGACACCGTAATCTGTGCCTCTGAGCGATTACTGTCACATGCTTGCTTGGCATTTATTAAAATATTAACGACAACTTGGCTTATCGCAGGCAAATTACACCAGCTAATCGAAATAGGACTGTAGTGGGTGTGTAAGTGGTAATCGTTTAACTGATTTGCTAACAGTTTTACGGCACTTTTCACCGCATCAGTCATATCGGCAAATTGCTTTTCGTGCCCTTTAGGCCGCGAAAAATCGAGCAAGTTTGCAACTATTTTACGGATCCGTTGTAAGCCTTGGGCTGTGTCGCTAATTAGCTCGGGCAAGTCGTTGGCTACATAATTAAATTCATGCTTTTTATTCAGTTGCGTCAATTGCTCAGAAAAAACATCTCTTTCAATGTGTCGCTTGGCAAACTTGTCACATGCACTAAGCAACTCACTAAAAAAATCACAGTAATCTTTTAAACAGTCAACATTACTAATACTGTAAGCCAGTGGATTATTAATTTCATGCGCAACACCCGCGCAAAGCGTGCCGAGTGTTGCCATTTTCTCGGCCTGAATAAACATCGCCTGATGATGCTCTAAATCAGCAATTTTTTGTTCAAGTTCACTGTTTAATGCAACCAACAGCCGGCTTTTATCTGCTAACAATTGCTCCGCTTGTTCACGCGCCGCTTTTTCTAGTAAATAGGCTTGTTTAAAATCACCCATTTTAGCCTCAAACTTAGCTCATCTCTTATAAAACCTAGCACAAGCCCTAATTTAAGGCTATGTTATTGATTAAAGATGATTCAAAGCAATGTGGTATGGCAAAACAACTTAATAAAGAACATATTCAGGTTTTATGCATTGATGACGATGAAATTGTTTTACGCACCTTAGTTAGGTTGTTAACGGCAAATAATCTTTCGGTTAAAACCAGCCTTTCGCCCATTGAAGCACTAAAACTTTTAGACAGTTTCACCTTTGATGTGATCATTTGTGACATGCGCATGCCCGGTATGGATGGCGCAGACTTTTTTGCACAAGCAATCAACATTGCCCCCGATACACAGCGTATTTTATTAACCGGCTATTCCGATATCGACAATACCATTGCCGCTGTAAATAAAGGAAAAATTCACGCTTATATTCAAAAACCTTGGCAAAATGAGCTGTTGTTACGCAACATTCATGACGGTATCGAAAAAACCTCTTTAAAACGTAAAAACAAGCAACTTGAGCAAAAAATTAAAGCCCAAAATAGCCAACTAAAAGAGCTCAATAATAACCTTGAGCAGATGGTTGAAAAACGCACCCAACAAATACGTAAAGTGCTTAAACAGCTTGAAGAAGCAAACGAACGTGAAAAACACGAACACCGCACAACTTTCGAGATTTTATATAATTTTATCAACGCCAACCCATACCTAGATGGTATTCAAGCGCAAAATATAGCGAACACCTGCAAGCAAATTGCGCAGGCACTTGGGTTAGATAAAAAACACATAGAAATGGCCGAAATGGCAGGCTATTTAGCGCAAATTGGCTTATTGGCAATGGAGCCAGCCCTGTATAAAAAGCCCACGCGTGAATTAAACGAAAATCAAAAAAAGCTTTTTTATACGCACCCAAGCACCGCGCAACTTATGTTAATGCCCGCAACGCATTTACACGATGTATCCGAAGCCATTTATTACCAATTTGAGCAATACAATGGCAATGGTATTCCAAAAGGATTAAAAGGCGCAGACATCCCGATAACCGCTATGATTTTGGCTATTTCTCGCGACTTTTGGCAAGCCGTGGCTCAAGTCAGTTCGCTGGGAAACAGCAAGTTCGAAAATGCACTGGGGCAATTACAACTTTACAGTGGCACCTACTACCATCCTAAATTGCTCGAGATTTTAAGTGGATTAAAAATTAGCTGCGCCAGTAACCAACTCGTTGGCAGCATGAAAATCATTAATGCAAACGAGTTAAAAAACGGCATGGTGCTTGGGCATGCCCTGAGAAACTACGATGGAATTTTGCTCTTACCTAAAGGGCATGTATTTGGCCCTAAATCGATAAGTAAGTTACAGCAGCTCGAAGCGAAAAAACCGAATCCTTTCAGGATCATGATCAAAAATTAACGAATAAAGTGATCACTTATTATCGCTACTTCGTTACAATGTGATTTATATTACTTTTACTTCTAAAGGAGCGATCAGTGTCGCGATTTTCCGCTATAACAGATAAGCCTCATGATGGCCGATTTAATAAAAAAACCGGTATCTTATTGACCAACTTAGGCAGCCCTGATGCCCCAACCACAGCGGCACTCAGAACCTACTTACGCGAATTTTTATCTGATCCACGCATTGTCGAAATCCCGCGCTTCATTTGGATGATCATCCTGTATTGCTTTGTACTCACGCTTCGCCCAAAGCGCTCTGCTGCACTTTATAAAAGTATATGGACAGAAAACGGTTCGCCATTAACGCATATCACACGCCAACAAAGCGAAAAACTCGCCGCAATTTTAAAAGAGAAAGGCCATCAAGATACCGACGTTGTTATGGCAATGCGTTATGGTAATCCATCGATTGAAGCGGGGCTTGAAGCACTGCGCGAAAAAGGCATTACCCGCGTTATTGTGCTGCCGCTTTATCCGCAATACTCAAGCACAACGATTGGTTCAACGTTTGATGCTGTGTCGAACGTATTACGAAAATGGCGCTGGGTACCCGAGCTTCACTTTATAAACGGCTACCACGACCACCCTATTTACATTGATGCGTTAGCAGCCAGTATCAGCGAAGATTTAAATGCCCATGGTACACCGCAAAAACTGGTATTTTCGTATCATGGTATGCCAAAACTATTTTTAGAAAATGGCGACCCTTACTACTGTTTTTGCATGCAAACCACGCGTTTAGTGTCAGAAAAGCTAGGCTTAGACAAAGACTTAGCGGTGACCACGTTCCAAAGCCGTTTTGGTAAAGCAGAATGGTTAAAACCATACACCGATGCCACGCTTGAGAGTTACCCCGCACAAGGCATTAAAGATATTGCCATAATTAGCCCTGCGTTTAGCGCCGATTGCTTAGAAACATTAGAAGAGATAGAAGGCGAAAACCGCGAAATATTCGAGCATGCAGGCGGTGAAAAATACCGTTATATTCCTGCACTTAATACGCGCGATGACCACATTAACGCCATGTATGAAGTTATTAAGCCTTTGCTTAAGTAATTATAGTTAGGCCCTAGTTACTAGGGCCTAATTGATACTCACACGCTGCCATGTGTCTCGACCACCAAAATACGCGCTTCACCTTTTGGGTGAGCCACATGCTCAGTGCCAACACTGGCATAAAAGATATCTCCGGCATTTAACAGCTCAGCGCATACTTCACCCTGTTGCTTATAAAGCATCTCAACCTGACCACTTAACACCACAAACACTTCTTCACCATCGTTGGTGTGCCACTCGTAAGGCTCATTCGTCCAATGCAAACGGGTTGTAATGCCGTTCATTGTGGCGATATCTAATGCGCCCCATGCACGGTCGGCAGTAAATTCATGACTTCGTATTACTTTCATTTGTTACTTTCACCTTTAATACTAATTTGTTTAATTAAGTGATCTATTTTGGGCAATATAAGCTCGTTGATAACTGGGCAAACATGTCGTTATTGAGGTGTTCTCGGCAATTACTCCTGCATTGCTGTACCTCCTGCCTCCAGCCTCCAGCCTCTTGCATCCATGCAGTCGTAAATCAGACATTTTTAACACAGCTTGCGACAGGTTTAATCCCTCAAAATGATTAAGCATCATTGCGGATTAGTTTAAATAGCCCCTAATCTTTGCGTGTCATCACTAAGGTTATTACCCCTGCAACAATCCCCCAAAATGCCGAACCAACCGTGAACAAGGTCAGGTTTGAAGCCGTCACTAAAAATGTCACTATGGCTGCCTCGGTATAATAAGCCTCTGTTAACGCTTGCTGTAAACTACTGGCAATCGTGGCAAACAAGGCTATACCCGCTAATGCTAAAATAAGTGCTTGCGGTAAACTGGCGACTAAACCAACTAATGTCGCAGCCAGTAACGCCATAATGATATAAAACACACCACCAGCAATACTTGCCCAATAACGCTTATCGGGATTTTTATCGGCTTCGGGGCTCATACAAATTGCCGCAGTGATCGCCGCAAGGTTAATCGAATACCCACCAAATGGCGCGATAAACACATTTAAAAGCCCCGTAACATTTAAAGCAGCCGAGACCGGAGCCTTATAATGATGTGCTTTTAACACAGCGATGCCCGGTAAGTTTTGCGATGTCATCGTCACAATAAACAGCGGTAAGCCCACACTGACCATGGCATTTAAATCAAACTCTGGCGCAATAAATGTAAACTTGCTTAATTTCCATTGCCAACTGCTTGTATCAATTTGTCCGGTCATTGCTGCCATTAAAAAGCCAACCACAACAACGGCTAACATCGCAAAACGGGGGAAATAACGTTTACCACATAAATAAACAGCCACCATCACGCCAATCACTAAGGGCAATTCGTTCATAAAATTGAACACATCAATGCCAAAATTCACCAAGACACCCGCCAACATAGCACAGGCCAATTGACTGGGAATTTTGTTCATCATTTTTTCGAAAATACCGGTGATACCGCATAAAAACACCAACACCGCCGAGAACATAAACGCCCCAACAGCTTGGTTTAAGGTGTAGCCTTGCGCGCTTGAAATAAGTAATGCAGCGCCCGTGGTCGACCACGCAACCAAAATGGGCACTTTATAGTAATACGACAATGCAATAGAGCTTACTCCCATCGCAAGCCCCAGCATTAATACCCAACTGGCCACTAAATCAGGGGTACCGCCTAGCACCATCACTAATTGATATATCAATGCAATTGAGCTGGTAAAGCCAATAATCACCGCCACTAAGCCCGCGGTTGCTCGACTGATCAGTTGACTCATAAAGGGGAGACTCCTTGCAAAACATGCAGATAAAAACCTACCTTATCGCAAGAAGCACACGTTGACACTGTACACTTTTGTAGTATTTGAAGAGTAATTTACTATACAGAAGGCCACCTAGTCGCGGTGGCCGTATTTGTGCATCTTTCGGTTAAGTAATCACTAAGCGGCAGTTTGATCAACCACTTCTTCGTTTACTTCTTTCGCTACGGGCTTGTCAAAAATACCTAAGCGGATACGAATAAAGTGCAAAATTTCTTTTGCGACATCAATGCCCAATGCACCTTCTAGGCCTTCAAAGCCAGGGCTTGAGTTTGCTTCACATATTTTAAAATGCTGCTCGTCAAATAATAAATCGATGCCCGCTACATCGAGCTTTAAAACGTTGGCCGTTTGTGTTGCAAGCCACTCAATTTCAGGGGTAATTGGGAATGACTTACCTGTACCACCCGCACTGACATTTGCTTTAAAGTTTTTACCCTGCGAGTTGCGTTCCATACATGCAACGGCACGTCCACCGATAGTAAGTACACGCAAATCACGACCGTGGCTCGACTTAACAAACTGCTGCAAAATAATGTTTGCTTGTGGGTTTGCAGCCTCGATTAACTGCATAAGATCATCAAACTCTTCTTTCGACTTTGATAAAAAGACACCACTGCCTTGCGACCCCGATAACGTTTTAATCACTACCGGAAAACCAATTTGTTTTTCAACTAAATCAATATTTACCGGAAACTTTACGAGCATTGTATTAGGGGTTGGTAAATTACACTCAGCTAAAATTTGCTGTGCAAATAACTTGTCTTTCACCGTTTCGATTGACTGCGAGCTATTCACGCAATACACACCTAAACGCTCAAGGTGGCGAATAATAGCCAAAGCAAAATACGTTGTGCTCGCGCCCATACGTGGAATAACAAAATCAGGTAGTGCAACGGATTGACCATCAATCAAAATGCTTTTGCCATCTTCGCGGGTAATGGTTAAATCAAATTGATCAGGCGAAAAAACTTGTAAATCAATGCCCTCTTCTTTGGCAGCTGCAAGTAAACGCTCAACTTCATAGGTTTCTTGCTTTAACAAGCCCGAACTGTCTTTATAAATGATCCACCCACGCATGGTTAGTACCTCTAGTCTTGGGGTTTAAGTGACAAAAAAACGCGGATTATGCGCAGCATTGCAGCCCGAGTAAAACAAATAAATTTTATCGTCACGATTACCAAAAGCAGCATTGATAGAACAACTATTGACCATTAAGTTAATTTAAGGTAAAAACTTACATTAAGTTAACATTAAAACCCGTAAGAGAAACATGTGAACAGGACGCTTGCATTAATCTTCATTCTTCCAATCAGTGCATTTGCGCTTAACGAATGGCATATTCAAAGCGATGGCTTTATATCTACGCCAAGCGCTGAAAAGCCTGTTATTGCATACAAATCAGATGAGCAATTTATTGCTCCTCAGCCTATTGTTAACTTAACCGCGCCCCTTAATCAGCTTTCAAACAAAGCGCACGACTACTTGTACAAACAAAGGCGCTTACCTAAAACGCTGAGCGATACCGCATTTAGTGAGTTTGATATTGAAACACTCAAAACCTTAAAAACCGGTGATCAGTATATTTTGAAGGTAGACGAATACCTAAGTTACACCGTCGAAATTACCGACATTATTGAAGCCAGCAACGGTGATCGCAGTGTGTTTGGTAAACTAAATGATCACGCACAAAACTACCATCAAGCCGTTATGACCCTGACAGAAAATACCTTACACGGGCAGTTTAATGCGGGTAACGAAAACTACCAATTTGAAAGTTATGGCAAGTATGGTTGGGTTACCAAGCTGTAAGTGACAAGATTGAAGCAACAAAGGGCGAGTTTGTAGCCGCGGTTTTACATCGCACTACACGCTCGCTCTTTGCTTTTAAGCCGCGTATTACTTTTTTAACACTGGCCACAAAGTCGCGCCATCGCTGTCGATAGGACTTAAAATTTTCAGGCCTAATATATTTGCAATAAGCGGATACACATCTAAGTTACTCACTTCATCAAGTTGCATACCGTTTTTAAACGCAGGGCCGGTGGCAATAAATGTGGCGGCCATATCATCGGTGTATGCGTAACCATGGGTGCCTAAATAAGGCGCCATTTTGCTGTCGGTGAATACGCGCGGTGCAGTCGTTTGTAAAATAATATCCCCCACACGCGGGCCTTTATCGTAATGATAATCACGCTTTTGTTGATCATTTAAAACGATGTATCGGCCATCTGCCGCCTTAGCAAGCTTTTTGCTAAACCCCGCAATATCGGCTTGGCTATCTGGTTTGGCGTAATAAAGCACGCGCGGACCGGTGTTTTTAACAATGAAGTTATCATCCTCTGGTAGCTGACTAATTTTGATGCTCTGTTGGGGATCAACTGTCGACATGCCATGATCAGAAACAATCACCAAATTAATATTCTCATCAAGCGCTTTTAAGCGTGTGTGCAAGTCTGCCATTAGGGCATCTAAGGTTTTTACTGCATCAAAGGTTTGCTTTGCATCAGGGCCATACTCATGCCCCATACTGTCTACCAACGAAAAGTAACTCACCACCAAACGTGGGCGCTTTTCTTTTGGTAAGCTTAACCATTGAATAATTTGATCAACACGTTTTTGGTAATCACTGTGCTTAGAATAGTGATAAAAGTAATCAGGCAACATGCCGTTAAAGCGCGCATCAGACTCTGGCCAAAAATAGGTTGCCGCTTTAACCCCCTGCATTTGTGCAAGGTTCCAAAGCGGAATACCATTTAGCCAAGTGCTGTCGTCTTTGCCTTTGCCCATGCTGTAACACTCATTGCGCTGTGTATCGCAAAAACGGTTATCAACAATACCGTGGTTAACTGGCAACAACCCCGTAATAATCGACACGTGATTAGGAAAAGTTTTAGTTGGATAAACAGGGCGCATTTTGGTTGCCCTTACACCCTGTTCACTGATTGCTTTTAACGCAGATGCGCGGTGTTTTTCAATGTAATCCCAGCGAAACCCATCTATCGAAATAAGCACAACAGACTGCTCACTATCAGCTTTTACCGTTCCACTTATGATTAACAAACCTGCTAAAAGTAACTGAAAAATACGCATACAAAACCCTTATTAGTTTAATTTTTTGATTCGTTCGAGTATGTTACCGTACTCTTTTGAAAATTTTGTGATCGTGCTTTCAAGCTTTTTCACACTGCGTTTTAAACGTGTACCATTTGCTAAGCTATACATAAATCCCCACAGCCCAGTAACCACACTTAACACAATAAATACCACAACAGGAAAGCCATCTAAATGCTCCACGACTTGCGGGTATTGATCAAGTAACTCAATGCCGGCGTCTGGCACAAGCGCATTCACCAGTGGATAAAAATCTTGCGGGTCTAAATACCAAGCCAAGCCAATTGATGTAAGGCCTAGCATTACCATACGGTTAAAACCATGCACCATACCAAAGCGTTTAACTGATGAGTAATCATATTTAATATCTTTACTCACATTCACCGCATACTCACGGTAGTACTTTGAATAACGCTGTGTTTCTACATCACTGTAGGCATAGTAAACCCAATCACCGACATCGACAGACCCTAATAAGTCTTCACCGGCTTTAAAAATATACGGCTCGCCCGAGGCTGTTTCGAGCATGATCTCACCTTTTAGGGTCGTGCTACGATTACGGTATACCTGAACGCGCTCTGTCACATCGGTGCCAACATAATTACCGCCACGGTAGGTGGTGGTGGTTTCTGTTGTAGTGACTGTTTCACGGGTTTCATTGGCGTGCGCGCTTTGTGCTTTGTCTAATACTTTACCTAGCACGGCACGGTGACGAATAGTGCCCTTTTCATTACGCGCCCACACGTTTTTATGCACATAGTTTGTTTTGTAGTCTAGGCTGTATTCACCCATTATGGCGTGTTCAAGATCAGCAATAGTGGTTGGTTTAACTAAATGTGATTCAGCCTTTCGCTCTGCACTCACCGTTTGGTTTTCTGTGCTTTGCTCGTCATCTGCCAAAACCGATGCTACCGGCTCAACATGCTGCTTAACACCACAACAATAACAGTGTGCGGCATCTTTACTAATACGCTGCTGACACGAAATACAAATTACATCGGACTTACTCGGCAAGCGAGCAAGCATGTGATACCCCAATTGATTTTGACTGGTTGATAACATGACATCGGTGGCCGCTAAAATCGCATCGTAGTGTGCTTCCTTTTTGGCCTTGGCTTTTTTATGGTATTTATGTTCTGCAATAAATACCCCGATAGCGACAGGCAAGGTTGCTAATAATGCCGGCACAAACTCAAGTTTGGCAGCAAATAGCATCACTAAAAATGTAATAAAGCCCAATACAAGCCATAGCACAGTCCCGCCGGTGTAGACTCGGTTAATGCTGCTATCCCAACTGCGGTATTGTTGATCAGCAAAGTGCACAATCACAATTGGCATAAAGCGGTTATTCTTCACGACTTTAATCGCGTCGTTGTTTGCTATTCGGTAATTTAGTGTCAAAGGGCTTGGCTGAAATGCAGTGATCACATTGCCCTTTTGTAAATTAGCAATCACCTCTTTTTCAGCATCCACGCTAAACTCGTGAATCTGGCCGTGTTTGTCTTCAACTTCTAACCACCAATAGCCATATAACATATCGTCATTATTGGTTTTATAACGGCGCTTATAGTAGTACATCGATTTAACAACACCGGTAATAGTGCAGGCTTGTGGCGAGTAGTGTTTTACTTCAGCAAGCAAGTCTGGGTTGAGCTCTTCAACCGTGTGCATTTGTCTTTTTTGCTCAAGAGCTTCACCACAATCACAACAGTGAAGATCGGTAGCATACACCGTATTTTGGCAATGTTGCATAGTCATTCCTTGCTTAATTATTTACTTAAATCAATTGTTAATGTTTGTTCGCCAGCCTCTATTTGATGCCAACGACGATACGTTTTATACCCCGGTGCCGACACCTGAATATCGTACGCGCCCGTTTTTAAAGTCATTCCTGGGCGGTACTTAGGACCTATATTCATAATACGAACCGTGGCATTAGGTGCATTGGTGGCAATGGTCAGTTTGGTTTTTTGCTCAACCAAATATTGTCTGCGAGATTGTTGCTCGGCGCTTAAATTTGCCGTCTCGTGACGTAAAATATCAACCTGTGCCAGCGCATGGCTCATCGGGCTAAAACGCTCGTATATATGCAGTTTTTCTTCAAAGGCTAAGCCTAAAGGATGCAGTACCGGCTGGGCATGAAGAGTCCAACGAATCGCGTAGCTAAATACCGGATTACTCGACTCATCCACTTTGTCTAAAAAGTAGTTAACCGGGCTTTGCTCATCTTCGGTAAAGCTATTATGAATAAAGAGCACTGGGGCAATTAAAATCACGGCAGGCATTATCAGTTTTTGCAGTACGCTCAGCCATGTTGTTGGCTGCTTTTCTTGGGCAGGTTTAATAAGTTGCCATAATTTCAACGGCAGCTTGCTAAACGTTAAACAAATTAAAAATAACGATAACGACATTGAAATAGGCGGAATAATCACCGAACGCAGCGCCTGTTTACCGTACTGTGCGTACTCACCGCCATCGGCAAATTTACCTTCAGCGCTATTAAGCATGGCTACGTACTTGTCGGTGCGTTTTTCAATATTCGGATCAAGCACCTGATCTTTAAAGTTCTTTTTATTCCAGTCTGCGCGAATGTTTTTCACGTATAAGTCGCCCATACGATCGGCGATTTTGGCTTGAATTTCTGGGTGTAACTGAAACTCAACCCAGCTTAAGTTAGGCTGTAAGCTCATACCCCGTTTGCGCATTTCACTTTGCCATTGGTTTGTCGCTTCTTGAGTGACTTTAGTCGCAACGGCATTAGCAAATACCTGACGTTGATTAACATTCCACGTGCTATCAAGCTCAAGGCCTTTGCTTGCAAAATGGGCACGCAGCTTTTGTTGCGTGGTGTCGTGTGCACGAAACGCCATTAAGTTTTCAAGGGTAAACGGGTAACCCGTTTCTTTAACAAACATTTTATGAAAATTAGGATGCTGTAAAAAACGTAGTTGATAATGATCAGGGTCGTCGGTGTATTTATACCGCTTATCTTTAAAGCCGCCGTCGCCACCGGTCGCTAAACTTGCCGCTTGCAATGCAGTGTAAACACCGCCCGTTAGCACACCCATTAAAATAGTGCCTGCGGCGTTTTCTGCTACCGAGACATCTTCTTCTATTAACCAATAGTCTGGCTCAATGTAACCAATACCGGCTTTTAAAATGGTGCTTCGGTAATCGGCCGCTTCACGTTCGTAACAGCGATTACGGCGGTCTTTTTCGCTGCTTTTATCGTAGCGCTCACGGCACTTCGCAATACTATTGTGGTAATCGTATATTTTAGGGCCGTACTTTTGTGCACGCGCAGAGGCTTTAGCAATATGGGCTTTTTGCGCTTGTTGATACTTATTCCACCCGCTGTTGATTTCTTGCTCAACCTGTTGCCAATAACCTTGCTCGCGCTCACCTATGCTGGCTAACGTGTGGTTATATTTTTTACTGCCCTGTGCGTAGGCTTTGTACTTAACCACCAGCTCATCGTACAACTGGCTGTAATTTTTATAATGTTTATCAAAATCTTGATACGCTTTCTTTTGCACGAAAGAGGCAATAATTTTACGCTTATCTTGCTCAAGGTTATCAGACAGTGCCGCATCGCTATAAAGTAGGCCACCAAACAACGCTAAAAAAGTCAGGTTTTCTGAGCTGTGCAACTGTTCGGGGTTGTAATCAAGGTCGTTTACTTTAATTGAGTTAATTGCCAAGGCATCACGCAGCGCTGCGCTATAGGTTGCAAACTGGCGTTGCTCAGCCGTTGAGGGTTCTATTAACGTTTTTTCGATGGCGTACTTTTGCCCAAAAAACACCACCGGCCACACAAGGCAAAGTAGCGCAATAAACGAAACAACACCGCGGCCAACTTTAGCAACCATGGCTTTGGGTAAAAAGTCGGCTAATAACAGTGCGACACCAACGCCCGACACCGCACGCCCATAAATTTCGAGGTGCTCTAAATCGGCCGCAGAAGGGGTGCCTAACCCTACGAGCGACACAAGTTGCGCATTAAAAATTGCTTCGGGTAATAAATATAAAGTAGCTAAAACAAGCAGCAGACAGCGCCACCAAAACGGCTTTATTATTGTAGTCATAGTATTGTTCTTTATTGCTTTTTACGTAGTTCTAATTCAACCGCTGGGTCGGTTTCCAAGCTAAAGTCTTCATCGGCTTGGCGTGTGCCAATTTCGAGATTGGGTGCTTTAGGCGTCTGTGTAACCTGTGGAACATAGCTCACTGCTTGAGTCGATTTAAGCGTGCCTCCAACAGCAGGATAAAGCTTGTTACTTTGATACGCTTTAAGCTCGTCTAGGCGCTCTAAATCAAGATCATCGGGCATGCTTGCTATTAACTTAGCGTCGGCTTCATCGCTAAAATAAGGGGTCACGTTTGGCAGCTCAAACACCGAGCAAAAGCCATACACTGTGTCGTCAATAATCACAGAGTCGGGACGCACCGAGCGCGACTGCGCTAACAAACTGCGCTCATGATAGTCGTGACCGTTAATTGAATAAGTCGCAATCATAATGCCACGCGCCTTGGCACTGGGCTTTAAACGAGCAGCGGTTTGCTTGTAGTGTCGAATATCAAGCACGTAGCCAAAGTTACGCTTCAGCTGTTTAGCTAATTTGTCGAGCTGCAACGGGCTGTCGTAACGCTTTTCACGGTGATAACGATTACCTAACGCTTGCAAGCTTTCGAGCTGTTCTTTGTTACGCTCATAAATAGGGTCACTCCCTGCACCGCGTTTTAAGTCACTGGCAAGCTTGTTCATAGACGCTTTAGCTGGCGACTGAATAAACGCTAAATAAATGTCGGGGTTAATGTCACGCATACGCGTTAAATTGCGCATTTCTAAACTGCTAAAAAAGTAATTACCGCCACCAATGTATTCATACGCCAGGTAGTCGAGCATTTTAAGATCGTTGATCGAAGCGTTTGATTTAATTTCAATATTAAGCTTTTGATGCGGTTTACGATAACGCGCAAAGCTCGATGCTAACTCACGAAAAGAGGCAGGTAAGTCATCACTCAGTAAGCCTGTATCTTGATTGCGCAGGCGTAAATACCCCCACTCTTTTTTATAACTCATCGACTCAATTTTACGACGCTTGTTGTCGACCGTGCCCGTTTCGCGGCCGGTACGCGCATCGTGGTGTACAACCCACACATCGTCGCGGGTAATACGCACGTCAATTTCAATCACGTCAAAGTTATTATCAATGGCATCAATCACTGCATTAACTGAGTTTTCGGCGTAACGAATCGAACCTCGGTGGCTTTGTAGGTTAAATCCACTGCATTGTCGCGCCGACACATAGTTAATATTGCCAAGTTGGCTCTCAAAGAAACCTCGGGCAAACAGTGCTTCTTGCTTGGCTTTCACTGCTTGCTTTTGTGCAACAGTGAGCGTGCTTTCGGGAGTCGCTTCTGGGGTACTTTTACAGGCCGTTAAGCCAACACAAATAAGTAAAATGCCGACCAGCAGCAAAGGTTTAGTAAACGAAGTTTGCATCATTGCATTTACAGCCAAAAGGCTTTCCTTTTTTATTAGAGCTCATAAAGAAGTGTGTAAAGCTGAATAATATATGAATAGAGGTCCCGATTTAAAGTAATAACTTTAATTAATCCAAATATTTTAATTTAAGATACAAGCTGTTAGATTAAATTTAATAACTATCGCAGTTTTGATAACAACACTGAGCAGCCTAATAGGAAGCGCCTCGTGGGAATGAAACATGATCGACTTTCGTAAAAAAATTACCCCTGCGCGCGAAATGCGCTCAACCAACACGTTACACACAGCCCTTGAAAGTGATCGGGGGCGCATTATTAACAGTGCCGCCATTCGTCGTTTACAACAAAAAACCCAAGTTTTCCCACTCGAACGCAATGCAGCGGTGCGCTCGCGGCTAACCCACTCTCTTGAAGTACAACAAGTGGGGCGCTTTATAGTGCAAACAATTTTTAATAAGTTAAGCGACGCCCAACAAAAAGAGTATGGCCTTGCAGGCCTAGAAAGGCCCTTAGAGAGCCTTGTTGAAATGGCGTGTTTGATGCACGACATTGGCAACCCGCCATTTGGTCACTTTGGCGAAGCCGCCATAAACCAATGGTTTGAAAAACACCTAGAGTCGCTCACGCCAGAGCGCTGCAAAGCCAGTGGCATACATGTTATTTTTAAGCACCTTGCACAAGACATCAAAAATTTTGAAGGCAATGCGCAAGGTATTCGCATTATTCATTCTTTGCTTTCACTCAACCTAACATACAGCCAAAGCGCCGGCATATTAAAGTACACCCGCCCTGCCAGCATGGCTAAAAAAGACATCCCACAAGACAAAAATTACTTAATGAAAAAAGTGGGTTATTACTTTAGCGAAAAACCCTTTATTGAGGCACTGCAAACCGAGCTTGATATAGAGCAGTATTGCCGCCACCCCGCAAGTTACATAATGGAAGCAGCCGACGACATTTCGTATTGCCTTGCCGACATAGAAGACGCTGTAGAAAAAGGCATTATAAACGTTGAACTATTGTGCGAAAAATTAAAAGAGCAATACACGCGCACCTTAACAAACCTCACGCTTAACGACACCAAGCACAGTGACTTTGCCGAAAAAGCCATTGATTACGCACTGAGTAAAGCCGCCGAGCAGCCGTATAACTATAATAGCGAGTTTTTTATTTACCTACGCGTGACCTTGCTACACCCCTTGGTAAATTATGCCGCAGAGCGTTTTGTTGGCAATATTGAAGCCATTTACCACGGCGACTTTAACCAAGCCTTACTGGAAGATCGCAGTCACTTGCATGCAGTCACACTCACGTTAAAACAAGTGGCCATTAAACATGTATTTTGCCACAAAGAAGTAGAGCGCCTAGAACTGCAAGGTTATCGGATCATTAGCGGTTTGCTCGATTGCTACAAACCGTTACTCGCCCTTGACCACGACGCCTTTAAACGGGTTTTAAAAGGCGACCCTCAGTATTTAATTGAAACACGGCTCGTTAAAAAACTCTCAAATAAACACATAAACAGCTACCAAAAAGCCATTGATGCCTTAAAAGCAGAGCCCGATCACTTTGCAGCTTATGAGTTTTATTACCGTTGCAGACTTGTTCAAGATTACATTAGCGGTATGACCGACCAATTTGCTTACGACGAGTACCGCGCTTTAATGGTTATTGATTGATTCATTTAGCTATTTATTTTAATTTGTTAACAAAATGTGGATAAAAAACCTATCAAGGCTTAGAATTAAGTCATTGTTTGGGTCACCAGATTAACCTTACTGGTCAGGAAACTATGCCAATTATAAAAACAACACTTTTACTGATACTTGCTAGTGTAAGTTTCACCAGCGAAGCGCAGTATAATGAGGCCATGTGCATTTTGTTAAAACAACAAATGCATGAATTTCGTAATAATACGAGTAATCGCAATTATCGCTCTGCAGCTCGTAACTATGAAAAGAACTGTAAAAATCCGACGCCTGTCCACAATGTCGAAGCATTTGAAAAGTTAACCGCGCAATCGGCAGAATCAACCCCCATAACCCCCAACAAATCAGTAAGCCCAACAGAGCACTCGGCTGCCATTCAAGGCATTGCTGACGATACTCCAGCACCTGAGCCACAAAACCTCGACGTAACGCAATTAGAGCAAGCAACTCAAGATACGCCGCCTACATCAGAGCCAGAACTCATTTCTGATGTAGCCGCCATTGAACCTGTTGCCAATGTATCAGCGCGTGAAACAACAGATCCAGTGCAGAGCGTACCGCAGCCGCAAAACGAGACTAACGAAGCGCTAACAACGGCGCAGACAGCAACGCCGCAAACAACAGCATCACAAACAACAGCGCCGCAGACAAATAATTCAACCGATAACCTTGAAAGCGAGCCCGCATCTGATACACCCCCTGTGTCAGCAACAGAGGCAGAAAAACCAGTCGATGCCGCGCCAATACCCGCAGAGCCTGCACCAGAACCACAACCAGCCCCGGTGCAAAATGCCGCGCCTAGTTCGTCAACGTCACTGCTTATGCCCAGCTTAATCGTGCTATTAGTGCTGCTTGTGGCGGGTTTGTTTATTGTACGATTACGCAAAAGTAAACAACAAGACACACATCCTGAACTTGAACACAGCTTACTAGAAGCGCAAGCACTAAAAGCTGCCGCAAACGCAAATAAAGAAGCCGAAGAACTTAAATCGGCCACCGCCGCGATACTTGCAGAGCAAAGCACAGAACAAGCCGCCGACATAGAGAGCGAATTAGAGCAAAGTCGTTCGTTTACAGCCACAGACAACGAAGACAGCAACGATGAGCTTTCGGAACTTGCCCGCTTTAGTGCTGAACGCGACTTTCACGAGCAACACACTGATTTTGCCGATGCGGATCAGTTTAATGAGCTTGAACTCGACAACGACGAGACAGAGCCCAAAGATGAAACTGAGCCCAAAGATACTGAGCCCAAAAATACTGAGCCCACACAAGCTGAAACCTTGTTAAGCAGTTCATCATTCGGCTTCGACGAGTACGCAAAACAAGAACCGCTTACAGACGACGAGCCATTGACCAATGAACTTATTAATGACGAGCTTGAAAGTAGCGATTTTGAAAGCGATGCTCTTGAAAGAGACAACCTTGAAAGCAGTGATCTTGAAGGTAACGAGCTTTCAAATAACGAGCTCGAACAAGCGCCTGCCTTTACCAGTAGTTCATCATTCGGCTTCGACGAGTATGCAAAGCAAGAACCACTTGCAGACGACGAGCCATTGACCAATGAGCTTTCAAATGACGAGCTCGAACAAGCGCCGGCTTTTACTAGCAGTTCATCATTCGGCTTCGACGAGTATGCAAAGCAAGAGCCGCTTACAGACGACGAGCCATTGACCAATGAGCTTATAAATAACGAGCTTGAAAGTGATGATCTTGAAAGTAACGTTCTTGAAAACGATAGATTTGAAAGTGATGCTCTTGAAAGTAACGAGCTTGAAAGTACCGAGCTTGAAAATGACGAGCTCGAACAAGCGCCGGCTTTTACTAGTAGTTCATCATTCGGCTTCGACGAGTATGCAAAGCAAGAACCGCTTACAGACGAGCCATTGACCAATGAGCTTATTAATGACGAGCTTGAAAATGACGAGCTTGAACAAGCGCCTGCTTTTACTAGCAGTTCATCATTCGGCTTCGACGAGTATGCAAAGCAAGAGCCGCTTACAGACGACGAGCCTGTAAAAGATGACGTACCAGAGTACGACTTATCATCGTTAATGGGTGACGATTTATCATTTGCCGATCAATTTAACGACCAGCCATCGCTAGTTACTGAACCTAAGCCATCAAACACCGACGACGATATTAGCGACGACGATTTGGCAAAAGCGTTACAAGCACTTGAGCAAGAACTGTACGAAGAGCCTAAGCACACTCAGGTTGAATATACAGAGCAAAACGATGATGAAACACTAACAGAAACCGAGCAAGAGCAGGAACCAGCACAACAAGATGATAACGACGAGCATACCGACAGTAAGCCACACAATCCGTTTGCAAACTTGTCGCTAGACCCTGCGTGGGATCCAAACTCATCAGAAAAACCCTCGTTAGAGAGCAAAGCTAAACAGCCGAAATCTCAAGCCTTAATCGACGCCGAAGAACGCGCCAAACAACTCAAAACCGACGACTAGCGACTAAGGTTTTTTAAATAAAGGTTTTTTTAATCAATAAAGATTTTAAAAAAAGGGAAAGCACCGTGCTTTCCCTTTTTATTTCAGTGTGGTGCGCGGGCGCATCAACCAATGAAAAACAAATATCAACGAAAAGAAAACAGCCACGGCCAGCACACACAAAAGAATAATGTTTTTTGGCAAAAACGAGTCACTCTTGTAGGTGTGGCGCTTTATTTCGCGCTCAGCACTTAACTTTGTTCTTTCGGCTTTACTGGGTAATTTAAACTCATGAAATGAGTCGTTAGATGTTACTTCTGAACGCACCGTTTGGGTGCTCTTTTGCTGCCATAGCATATCAAACTGCTGAAACTGCACTTGCTTATTCTCAATACACCACTCTAAATATTGCACTGACAATGGCTTATTAAGGCAACGAGACGGGATCACATAAAAACGGTCCCATGCGGCCTGCTTGCTAATGTATGCTTGTTCTGACAAGGGTTTCGCTAACGAATTTTCAAGGTAAGCAATATCATGGTTATAAAATGCGAACTTGCGCTCAGCTATTTGCTCTTCGGTTAAACAATTCGATGCAATGCGATCAGATAAGTTTTGAATGCGCTGTTTGTAATCATCAACTTCGTCGAGCAGGTGAGTTTTACGCAGTGCCGATTGCAGTTCACTGCGTTTAGCTTCCATAGCGTGGCATTCAACTGAAGGTGCTGTTGTTTGCGCCCATGACACACACGGCGACAATAACAGAGAGAATAAAATCCATTTAATCATTAATTTACGTCACTGTAAAATAGAGAGGAACAGAGTACCATTTTTAGCTAAAAATTCAATACGGTTGCGTTAAATCTCCGCTCTTCTTTATCCGCTCTTCTTTAAATAATGGCTAAGATGAATACGCTCCTCGTATTCATTATTTACCCACTGGGCGCTGCCACTATTAAATCATTCTTGCTACAACAGACTGTACTACCTATTCACTTAATTAAATGAGCAATCTTGGGGCAATAAAATCCCGTTGATAACACGGCAAACATGTCGTTATTGAGTTGTTCTCGGCAATTGCTCCTGCATTGCGCTACCTCCTGCATCCATGCAGTCGTAAATCAAACATTTTAAGCACCGCTAGCGACAGGTTTAACCCCTCAAAATAATTAAGTATTCTTGCGAATTAATATAATGCCGCTTAGTTATTAAAGTGACTGCTGATGCTTATAAAATTGCTCATCGTCAAGCTCAAATTGGCGCATTAACCAGTCTTTAAAAACCTGCACCTTGTGCCATGTAAAATGCTCTGCTGGCCCCGCTAAATAGTATTTAAATTGGCATGGGTATTCAAAGTCGGGGTAAATTTCAAGCTGCCCAAGTTGTAATTGCGTTTCTATTAGGCGTCGGCGAACGATAGCAATACCTTGCCCTGCAAGGGTTGCTTGTATAACCAATGCCGCATTGTCTATTTCGAGCGAAGGTAACGCATCGGCGTTCATGCCTAATTGCTCTGCAAACGTTAACCAACCTCGTTCGGCATCGGGGCAAATATCTTTTATTAGTTTTTGCGCCATTACTTGCGGCTTAAGCGTTTTAGTTACATCAATTAAACCCGGTTTGTAAGCTAAAAATAAGCTGTCGTCGGTTAAAAGCTCACTTTGTAAGTCTGGGTAATTACCAAGACCAAAGCGGATACCTAAATCAACTTGCCCCGTTGAAAAGTCGGCCAATTGATCGCTAGGTTCAATACGTACTTTTATGTTTGGGTATTGGTGTTGAAAATCGCTGATACGCCCCAGTAACCAGCCACTAGCAAACGAAGGCAGCACCGATAAGTTTAACGTATTTGGGTGACTGTCTTGGCTTAATGACTGCACACCCGTATGCAAATGATCAAACCCCTTGAGTACATGAGGCAACAATTGCTCGCCCTGACGCGTTAGTTCAACGTAACGCGTATGACGGGTAAATAAAGCACAACCCAGTTGCTGTTCGAGTAGCCGAATTTGTTGGCTCACAGCAGCTTGGCTTACAAATAACTGCTCAGCGGCCAGCTTAAAGCTGCCAAGCTTTGCAGCATGCTTAAAATACCAAAGGCTCTTTAAAGGAGGAAGTTTCATATGCGCTTATGGTTAATAAAAACTTAAGCATAGGCAATTTTTAATCGTTTGTCAGCATTGTTCTCTCACGTAATACTCATACAGCCAACCGCCACCAATTAAGGATAACTGTTATGAAATACTGCATCATTTTACTCTTTATTTGCCTATCGAGTGCAAGCTATGCAAACCAACCCGCTGTAACACAGCTTGATACCGACGAAGGCTACCCCTATAAAAACTTAATTCAAAAAGTAGAACGCGTTGAAATTAGATACGTTGAAAACCAATACACAGTAACGTGCCGCGTGAATGTGCAAACACTGCATAATCAATACAATGGCAAAGAGTACACCGTGTCTGCAAAATTATTTGCCAAACGCCCCATGGCCGCTTGCCTCACACGTGACAAAGCCAAACAAATTTTAACCATGCTTTAACCCGTTTCAACCTTGTAAAACTAGGCTACGAAAAGCAGTACTTCCCCAGTAGCCTAGTTTTTTTAGCGCCCAAAATTTCTAACGTCTAATATCAAACGTCTAACTTCTAACTTCTAACTTCTAATTTCTAACGTCTAACTTCTAACTTCTAACTTCTAACTTCTAACTTCTAACGTCTAATTTATAACCTCTTCCACTTTCTCAACTTCAACCGGCTCTGCCAACGCATTCTCACAAAACGCGAACACCGCTTTGGTATAAGGCTGAGCATAATGCGCATCAAGCGCAGCTTGCGATACAAACTGCTCCACTAAAAACAAACAGCGCTGCTCCTTACTTGCAAACAACTCGAATCGGTTGCATCCAGGCTCTGCGCGAGTGGCAGCTAAAATGCACTGTAAACGCCCTTTACACTCTTCGAATAACGCCGCTTTAGGGGTGATTTTTGCAACTATATTTATCATACTGATTCCTTACTAAGTAACTTTAAAACCCATGTTCTAATAGGCGGTGCCACTGTAAACGCCACCACAAACGCAGCCGGCCACGCATTAGCAAAGGCCTTCATCCAACTTGCTATAAACGTATCGCTTAGGCCTAAATTCACGTATGTAACCCATGCCGATAATAAAAACGACATTAAGAACGAAAACGCCGCAGTAAAAATAAAATGAATTTTCATATGTCCTCCTTGGCGTTACTATATTTGCACAGGGCAAGTGACAACAGTCACGAAAATGCAAACTAAGATTGAGGGAGTCGTATGCTAGATGATCTGCATTTGTTTATTGAGATAGCACGCCGTAAAAGCATGAGCCAAACAGCAAAAGATCTCGGCTTAAATCTTTCAACCCTTTCTAGGCGCATACAGGCATTAGAAGACAAACTTGGCGAACCATTGCTGCAACGCACCGCCAGAGGCATTGTACTCACAGCCAAAGGTGAAACCCTTTACGATGAACTCGGTCAGCAAGTGCTTGCACTTAATAGCCAATTAAAACAATTAAATGACTCGTCGGGAGCAAAAGACTTTTACCTCCTGTGCCCACAAAATATCATTGCTGGCCCACTCATGAGCGCAATAAATCAGTTTGCCTTAGCCAACCCTGCGCTTAATCTCCACATTTACCCAAGTAATGCCAATAGCCAACTAAGCCAAAAGCGTTTTGACCTAGCGATTAGAGTGGGCGAGCAACAAGATTCAAGCTATTTTCAAAAACGCCTAGGGGCGATTGCCATAAAGCTAATAGTAAAGAAAGGGGCGCCAACATCACGCTTAGTGCTGCCCTATTCAGAGTCGCAGCTACCTAGCGGATTATTAACCGCATTAAAAAATGAATTTGAACAAATAAGCTTTTGTTTTGATATTACAATCGCCAGAAAAATGATCGAAGCAGGCTACGGTGTAGGCATACTGCCCATGAGTGAAATTAGCTGCATAAAAGACACCCACAACTTTAGTTATGTAGAAACGCCCCACAGCATTCCAGCAAGGCCAATTTACGCCCTGTGGGCTCACTCGCGCACACCCTCTGCGAATGCGCAGTTATTAATAGCGCAACTACAAACCAGTATTGCGGGTTCACCAAGCTTACAGGGGGAAGTATTAGCGCTTTAAGACTTGCTGCTTGTGTTGTAAAAGAGCCTGTCGCAGCGATTTAACATCGCGTATTCGCTCTAGGCTTGGCTCTTTAAGCTCGACATCTAAGATTGACTCTCTAAGCTCGCACATCGCACCTTGGCGCTATTCCGCCCTTGTAGGCGTGAAATTTATTTCGCGCGTTTTTCAATCGCCACAATACACAAAAATACACCGCCATACCTAAAAGCCACCACCCGTAGGAGCCGTTTTAACGGCGAATCTGTCGCAGCGATTTATAGTGCGTATTCGCTCTAGGCTTGGCTCTTTAATATTGAATATCTAAGCTCGCACATCGCATCTCGCATCTCGCATCTCGCATCTCAAATCTCGCACCTCGGCGCTATTCCGCTCTTGTAGGCGTGAAATTTATTTCGCGCGTTTTTCAATCGCCACAATATCCAAATACACCGCCATACCTAAAAGCCACCACCCGTAGGAGCCGTTTTAACGGTGAATCTTTCGCAGGGATTTTATAGCGCGTATCGCTCTAGGCTTAGCTCTTTAAACTCGACTCTCTAAGCTTGAATCTCCAAGCTCGCACATCGCACTTCACAAATCGGCGCTATTCCGCCCTTGTAGGCGTGAAATTTATTTCGCGCGTTTTCAATTGCCGCAACACACAAAAATACACCGCCATACCTAAAAGCCACCACCCGTAGGAGCTGTTTTAACAGTGAATTTGTCGCAGCGATTTTATAGCGCGTATTAACCTCATGCTCGATGTGCATTTACAACTGAAACTCAGAAATTTTAATTTAAGCTTTTGAACTATATGCGCACCTTTGAATGACTTGATAACAAATAGCTTTTTGCATAACTTCATTTAACTGGCATTTACGCATCGATAAGATAGCTTTGGCTAACTGTTTGTGGGAAACAATTGGAAATGGTGGTCGTTGTTTTAATTCAACAAACCAACCTGGAAAGCACAAAATTGGTGTTACTTGTGTTTGAAACCCCGTAGCCTCATTTAACCACTTATAGACCCATTGTGATTGTATTTCCGCTTGCTCAATCGGCTTACTCTCATTCCATGAAGGGAAGGCTAATAAATTGTTTTCAAATCGCACTTTATAATTGATGTCATCTTTTATGCGCTTATGCCGACCTTTTGTCTCAATTGCAAAAACACCATTCGAACCAATAACAAGATGATCAATATTAAACCCATCGGCTTGAATGTCATGAAATATTTGGTAGCCATGTGATTGAAGCTCAATTAACTCAGCTGCAACGGCTAATTCAGCATCACGCCCAAGCTTCAATTTTATAAGTTTATCTGACTCAAGCCATAACTTTCTTGCCGTATAGATTAAGCCGATAGCTATAAAGATGATAAAAAAGTAGTTTAATTGACCACTAGCAAACATTTCGGCAATCCCTTTAAGTGCAAAAGGCATTGTGATAATAAATACTGCTAAAAATATGTAACCTACAACGTCAAATATTTTGTCATTAACTTGGTCATTCAATGTCTGTGCTGCTAAACGCAAAAGCTTTTTACGCTCAATAGGTAACTTTGCATTTTTTTGATGTATCCATAACTTAAAGAATATAACACCTAGTATTGAGTATGCCCCAATGATGACGAATAAAAGACTTAGTCCTTGATTTAAGAAATTTTCCATTAGCATTACCTGTTTTGAAAACAGCTTATTTATACATTAATTATTTAATTCTGTCGCGTTGGCGACGGCAACCAAAGAGAAGTAACCGCCGACTTCTCTTTGGAATCTCTCGGCGCCCCGAGGTTCACACTGTTTCCTCAATTTGAATTAATTAAGTGAACGTAACCAGCGTAGATAGGCCATCCATGGCCAAGCTACGCTTTCTACAGCATCCATGCTGTTAATTACTCATAATTAATTCAATTTCGGATGTGAACACGGGGTGTAACCGTAACTAAAGCCTTCAAATTACCAATGAGTTATTATTTGTTTTCATTATCTATTTTAGTAAACTGACTGTTCGAAAACAGGGAGTCGTTATGGAACAGGTTGGTATTTACGAGCAACTGATTACGCAAGTAATCGAGCAACACCTAGATCGTGAACAGTTTTATGTCGGAGAACGCCAACTTGAATCAGCAGAAGCTGCCACTTGGCTGTCTCGATTTTTAGGTAAGTTAATTGCTCACGCGATTGATGCTATACCTAGTTCAAATAATCGCTTACAAGAGCAAATCAATCTAGCAAATAACTTAGTTTTTTGGCTTAAAGATCATATTCGAGATGATGAGCTAATAAGTGAAAACCTAATAGATAGCCAAGGTAGAATCCTCACTGCACTATTCAATACTGAAAACCCAATTGCAGCAAACCTCAAAGACTACGCCAAAAATATATTTCCATTAACAGGGCTTACCCAAAGCGAATTATTTAGTGGCGCGAATGCGGGTATATCGCTCGAGACAGAATTAAAGCGTGAGATAAAATCGGCCGACACTATTTACTGGTTAGTTTCATTTATAAAGTGGACAGGGCTAAGAATATTTAAAAATGAACTTGAAGCCTTTACCAAAAGTGGTAACAAACTAAAAGTTATCACCACCTCTTACATGGGGGCAACAGATGCTAAAGCGGTTGAGTTTTTGGCAAGCCTACCAAACACTGAAGTAAAACTAAGCTATAACAATCAGCAAGAACGTTTACACGCAAAATCTTACTTATTTATGCGTAACACCGGTTTTCATACTGGCTATATTGGTTCGTCTAACTTATCGCATTCGGCACTCACCAGCGGCCTTGAATGGAATTTAAAAATTACAGCGCAAGAAATTCCGCATATTATCGCTAAAACCAAAAGCACCTTTGAAACCTACTGGCAATCACCAGACTTTGAACTGTTTAGTGGTAAAGTTGAATGTAAAGAAAAGCTAATAAACTCACTGAATGAACAGCGTGGTAAAGGACAAGCAAGTAACCAGTTCTATTTTGATATAACCCCTAAAACTCATCAATTAGCTATTTTAGAAAAACTAAGTGTTGAACGAAGCGTTCACAATCGCTTTAAAAACTTAGTAGTAGCAGCAACTGGCACAGGTAAAACAATCATATCTGCATTTGATTTTAAAACCGTGTACGACCAAAAACCAAATGCCAACTTTTTATTTGTTGCTCACCGAGAAGAAATCCTCACTCAAGCACAAAGCGCATATCGTGGAGTGCTAAAAAATAATGATTTTGGCGAGCTTTGGGTTGGCAACTACAAACCTCAAAGATACAACCAATTATTTGCCTCAATTCAAACCCTTAACAACCAAATCGACAACATAAAATTGAGTGCTGATTTTTATGATTATATTGTTATTGATGAAGTGCATCACGTAAGTGCTAACAGTTACCGTGGCATTCTTAATTACTTCAAACCAAACATTTTATTAGGGTTAACGGCCACACCTGAAAGGCAAGATGAGGCAAATATATTAGAAGATTTCTGTGGTGTTATTGCCGCAGAGATCCGCTTACCAGAAGCCATAAATCAGCGCCATTTATGCCCGTTCCAATACTTTGGCCTTGATGACGATACAGATTTAAGCACGGTAACGTGGCGAGGCGGTCGTTACGATATTAGTGAGCTTAGTAAGCTATATACAGGCGAGAATAACCGCGCGAATAAAATCATATCGAGTCTCAACGACATCGTTACAAATATTAACGCTATTAAGGCATTAGCATTTTGTGTAAGCCAAGATCATGCTGAGTTTATGGCCAGTAAGTTTAACCTTGCAGGTATAAGTGCAGACGTACTTACCAGTAAAAATACTAGTGAACGAAAACACAAACAGCAGGCGCTTAGACGAGGTGAAATACACATACTCTGCGTCGTTGATATTTTTAACGAAGGGGTCGATATTCCAGAAGTAGATACCCTGCTATTTTTGCGTCCAACCGAGAGCCTAACGCTATTTTTACAGCAATTAGGTCGTGGCCTACGTTTACCCGACAACAGCCAAAAGCAATGTTGTACTGTACTCGACTTTGTTGGTAACGCTCGCCCCGAATATGACTTTGCCAATAAGTTTCGCGCACTCATTGGAAAAAGTAACCAGCCAATAAAAACCGAAATAGAAAATAACTTTCCGCACTTGCCGCTGGGCTGTCGTATAGAGCTACAAGAACGCACGCAAAAAACTATTTTACGTAATATACAACAAGCAACAAACAGCAAACGCCGTTTGCAACAGCTTATAAACAGTTATTCTCATCATACAAGCGACGAGCTAACGCTAAGTAACTTTTTACGTATAAACCCACAAGTCACACTAGAAGATATTTATAAACCAAAAGATACAAGGCATGGCGGTTGGCATTGGTTAAAAGACGATGATATTCCAGCAGATCAAGTTGATATATATAGTGCCTATTACAGAGCTATAAATACGCAATTACTTAGCTGTGATTCACTGAGCTATTTGTGCTTTTTACGCGATTTATGTAACAGCGACTTTAGCATTGAGATAACACCTAAAAATCAACAGTATGCACTCATGGCACATTACAATTTTTGGGATAACACTGGCACAAGTCTAGGGTTTAAATCCCTTAAGCAAAGCTTACAAGCACTAAAAAACCCGTTATTACAACAAGAGTTATCAGAAGTAATTGCGCTTTTAATAAATCGTATTCAGCAACAAGAAAGTGATTTAGCGTGCTTACCAAACCATGCAATAAAATTGCACAGCCGCTACACTCGCCAACAAATATTAGCGGCATTCGGCGCGCATACGTTTGATAAAAAATCGACCGCTCGCGAAGGTGTATTAGAGTTCAAAGAACAAAATTTAGAGCTACTATTCGTCACGCTCAATAAGTGCGAAAAAACCTACTCACCAACAACGCTGTATCACGACTATGCAATCAGCCCAACCTTGTTTCATTGGCAAACGCAAAACAGCGCCCGACCAGAACACGGCCGCGGCCTAAGCTACATTCAGCACCAACAAACAGGCAAAACCATCTTGCTGTTTGTGCGTGAACAAAGCAAAGATGAAAACGGCCGAACCATGGGATTTGTGAACTATGGCGAGGTTAAATATCAAAGCCACAGCGGCAGCCAGCCAATGAACATAACATGGGAATTAGTAAGCCCCATGCCAAACGAAATGTGGCATGGGGCTGGGAAATTGGCTGTAGGGTGATTACAAGTAAACTTTTACTCAATTTTATATAAAAATTTTATTTTTTCTACGAAGTCGTTCTGACCACCATAACTTGGGTGCCTAGCTTTTTGTACCTCGTAACTTTTAGAGAACTTAATGACCGAATTTTCAGCATCATTACCTATTGCTATCAATCTTTTAGGTTTCAAAAGATCAATAAGTTGACTCAAAATCTCTTCACCAGCTTTCCGTTCAACAGAATTATGGTTCCGATTTGTAAAAGGTTCACCGGGCTTGAACGGATGCAAAGGAAAGACATTCCAAAGAAAAACAGGAGATTTTATATCATTGAGCATTTCCCATACAACGGATGCAGTTCTCTCTTTTATAGGTAGGCCTTTCGTTATTTTTTCACTCGATAAAGACCATCGATTAAGATGATTTGAAAGATTAAAGTCATCTGTAAGGGCGAGTCCAGTTCTGCGACCTCCTCTATGTCCAAGATCTCTTCCAACCCAAATAGCATCAATTTCGACCTGCGTAGCCTTTTCTAAAAGATCCTCAAGCATAGAAATACGTTTATTTGCAGAGTTAGAATAATCATAAACTTTGCAAGTATCAAAATATGGATTAAAAGTATTCTCAAACTTAATATTTTTTATTGCACTAATAAAAGCTTTACTTCTCATTTGAATCTCCAATCGGTTCATAGGTCAATGTTCTCAACTCCCTATTACCAATTATTATTCCTCCGTTATTCTTTTGAACTTCTCTAAAAACCTTATATCCTTGTAAGATTGCTTCTTCCCATAATTTTAAGGGGCAAGCCTCTACTTCGTAACCACTTACAAATTTCTGAATCGTCTTTAATACATCAAATGAAACACTGTCATGACCCTCAAAGTAATCAAGACCTTTTGAGTAAGAATATAACCATGCAGTTAACCCTTCTTCTACAACTATAGCACGGCCACTATCTTGAGCCTCATCAAATACAACGTCACTTTTTCTCTTATGCTTAATTAGAGCTCTAAACGTGGGAGACCAATGAAGTATCGCAGCATAAGCAAGGTGGAAAACATCATGAAAACGATATCCGTCAGGGTTTAGAATATTATCGGTAAGCGGTGAACCTAAAAAAACACTATTCCATCTTAAGTAGCTTTGTCCACTCTTCCTCTGAGAAATTTCAATTTTAAAACTCCGTGGCAATTGTTCCTCTTGAGGAAAATCCTTATCAAAATCAGGGAGTAATTCTCGTTCAGGAGTCTTAAAACGTCCCATTGCTTTTCTCAAATTATTTCTAGCAATTCTGGCAAAAGACAGATTTACCGAATGAATAGTTTCGATATAAGCCCTAGCAAAATCAATTAATAACTTCTGCTGTATTTCTGTGTCTTCACGCTCTATTTTAAGCAAAGTTGCGGTAACTGTACCCAAAGTAATGAGGTTATTATCTGTAGTTTCAACATTTTGAAGGGATATCACGTGTGATATTGGAGCTTTTTCATTATCACTGGCTGATATTGTTTTAGTATCATTCTCATTACAAGCCTCCATAAATATTTTTGTTATACTTAAATCCAACCTTCTTACGACAGCAGTGAAGTACCATAATGCGTCACCAAGCTCTTCTTCTACGGCTTCTTTATATCCAATGTAAGCTTTTTGTTCCCTTCTATACTTTTTTGTAGCTGACATAACACTACCAATTTCGCCAAAGAGTCCTAATAAAATTGGAGTTAAATCATTTTCTCTAAACCTGTCTGTTTCTTTTATTCCATCTTCATATTCAATTAAAGGTAACGATCCGCATTTATCTTCCATGTGTAAGCCTTCTTTATTTTTTAGTTATATTGGATTTCTATATAAAGTAAATTCATTTATAGTTTTTCAGTCCATTCAATATTAAATTAATACACTCATCTACAAATGGGCTTATCATTAATTGCTTATAATCTTCTACGCTAAGCCCAACATTTTTAGCCAATTTATTTATATCTGCATTTTTAAGAATATGAATAACTTCGTCATAATCGCAATGCTGGTTTTTACTCTTTGCTATCTTTTGTCGTTCATGATAACCGGAGTTATTTTGAGTTTGCCATTTTTCAGTTAAAGTTATAGGAACGACTTTATTACGAATTACATCACAAACATCTCCAACAACACCATTAAAGCCTCCCAATAAAAAAATTGGTTTACCACTATTTATTGATAAAACAATCTCTTCCAGTACACCTGGCATTTTTCCTTTGTAATCAGTTAATTTTCCACCAGCACATATTCTTACAGAACTATTTTTTACAACATGCTCCCGCATTTTTGTAAGAGAACGAGACCAAATGAAAGAGTTCGCCGGAGTATCTGGTTTTAAATATGAGCAACAATCTATTCCATCAGCTACATCTTCTGGAATATCATGTTCAACTGTGAGCATTAAACGACTGTACTTTGCTCTCCATGCTCTAACTTCATTTGTTTCAATCGAAAGAGGCCACGCTAGATGATTCTCTACTTTTATCTCTTGATCAGTTAGGCGGTCAGCTAGTATGAGAGCTTCATCTAAAATGAACTCAGTTAATCCATTTGGTCTTAAATCTCCGCCATAAACTAATTTTGCAGAACGAGCTAACATATGTTTTGCTAAATCTTGTGCTAAATGTAAAAGCTGATCAGGATTTAAATGTGTCCTTTCAAAATTACTTTCGTTGCAATCTGATATTGAAAGACCTACATTTAAGTGAATAAAAGAGTTTAGATCTGAAGGGTTCCATAACGGAGTTATTGCTTCAATTCCAATCATTGAATGCCAATCTGCTTCCTCCATAAATACAGGAGGATCTGGATAACATACCTTTTTCACTCCTTTGTTTTTTAGAGCAAACATTTTCCTTACCTCAGGTGGACGAGCAATTAACTCAATTCCATCAGAGAACCAATTTTTTTTCTGATATTCTAATAATATTTTTTGGGAATACTGGAAACGTATAGTTTCTATAAGTGCCGCGGATAAAACTCTTAGCACTTCTAATTCAGTTATATCACTTAAATTTGGGATACTTATACAAGGCACATTAGAGGATGCTGGAAAAATCCTATCTTCATACTCATTTAAACAATTCACGACCAAAATTGGTCTATCTTTTTCTTTAGCACTCAGTATTTCTCTTTGGCACCAGTATCTGGAAAAATATGAATCAGTTTCAAATGCAATCAAAGTAGAATCCGAAATATGTTTTTCTATTTCGCTTGAAAATAAAAAACCTGCAGCAATTTCTGTTGCATCAAAAAAGCGCCCTATATTAGTTTGATCAATAAAGTCTTTTACTTTTTTTACATATGTTCTACCTTCTGGCTCCGATTTAGAATGACTTAAAAAGATTTTTATTGAATTACTGTTTCCAGTATTTTCACCTTTAGAATCACAAATACCATGTCGATAAAGCTCATGCGATAAAGAGACTAATGCTGTTAAGTGTTTGTTATCTAGTTGCCATTCATAAGCTCTAATGCAATTTAGGCCATCCAATGCACCTTGGTGATTCAAGCCAAATTCATCAAGTGCAATAGGAACTATCCTCATATTTTCACTAACTTGAAAATACTCGATATACTCCTTCCAAGCTTTATTTCCTAAGGTATTTAGACTTGTAAAAACAAAAATAACACTCCGTTGAGCATTTATCATTGGAGTGTTGGAAGGTGTTATATTTCCACTAGATGAGCTATAGAAAAAAATAGGTAGATTAATTGCTCTAGAGAATGGTTTTGCTTTATCTCTCGAAAAACTATTTTTTACGACATTTATAATTGGCTCAGCTAATTTTTTATCCGATGGACTCCAAACAAAGCTGATTGAAAGGGGGGTTATGTAATCATTAAGCATAAGTCAATCCAATTAATAAAAATGTAAGAATCAAGAATCAAACAATAATTTTCCCCGTTTTTTGAGAGACTCGTTTATAAGAAATGCTGAATTGGCAAGGATCTGAAACTACAGTATTTAAAGACGAAATATTATTTTTATATATATTATTAATTATTTCTCTAGCCTCATTTGAACTATCTAAAGAGATTTTTTTACACCCAGGCTTTGAAATATAATTAACAGACTCTAAATCAACTTCCTTAGCTTCAGAGCCAAAGTAAAAGAAAAAGTCAGATAATAAAACATCCTCACAATGCCCAGTATCTCGTTCTAAGTTTTCAGTATTTATTGAGCCGTCAGAGTTACTATGATGAGAATTCTCTTGTATCCAATTATTTTGAGAGTCCCTATGATAAATATTATCTCCAACCATTTTTAATTGGCTTCCATTCCTACATGGTCGCTTCAGAATATAACGTGGATCAGCCCAATACTCTTCGAAAGTCATTTTTTCTGTAACTTTCATTAAGAGTATGCATTTACGGTGGACACCAGCCCCTAAATCTCGTCCTCCTACACCTAAGATCCAATCATTAGGTTGAGCACTTTTTCGGATTTTTGGTTTACATGTAGCTAATGAGCAACAACCAAAAAAAGGATTTGGAGCGAAACCGAAGTCCCTTGCAATTACATATATATAGAGATTTGAATTTTTAGATATTAACACACTAAATGACTACCTTTTTTATCAGCCGCAAGGCTACCATCAACATTTTCAAACCGACTTTCTCCCTCTAAAGCATCAATAATTGCTTCAGAACGCCAGGCAACTCTCGAAGACTCATACTTCTCTAGATTAACAGGAACTTTTACTTGATCTTTTAAACCGTTTTCATAAACACCTATAATAGGCTTTCCTAATTTGTGAGCCATTTCAATCTCCCAATTTACCCAAGGTCTTGAATGAGTCTCTTTACCTATTACAACAATAACTTTACTTGCCCAACGCATCTTCATTCGTAATAATCTTTTTATCGTTTCATCACTTACTTTCTTTTGCTCCAAACGCCTTTGATTATCGGGCTTTGCTCTTATTGAGCTATTTCTAATATTGTATTCTTTTCCAGAAAGGACCTTAGTGATACCATCCACGCTAGAATCATCTTTATGATGATGACTAATAAAAACATTTCTTAGTTTAGCCATTTTTCTTCCTATAAAAAATCTTAAATTGATTAATTTTAAACCATTACTTTGCTATAAGTACCAATAAAATCAAACTTAGAATTAGGTTTCTGAATCAGTAAACTCTCAAAAATCGATCACTAAAGCATCTAAAACTCACAACGAAAGCTAGTGCACACATATCAAAATATTTTTTCCCTAAAGCAAGACTTACAAACCATTATCTACACGTTATAACTTGGCTTACCTTCCGCCACTAAACCAAGCTCATTATTTTGCTGTTGATAAACAGCACTTTCTGCAAACTCGAAACTATTTATGCCTACCCACAATTTGGCGCTATTTGCCTGTGCAACCTGATATGCCCAGTCGCTCACTGAGCGTGATTTTTCGGCATCACAATTAAAGTAATCGCTCAACTCACGAGATATATGCTGGTTATATATAACGAGGTTTTGTTCTTGCCAGCGCTCGCGGTGCTCTTGCGCAGCTAAAAAGTCGCGTTTGCTGTTATTGCATTTACTATGAGCTGCCACAAAGTTGTGGCCTAAATCGTTGGCGTAACGCGTAAACGGAATAAAGTGATCAACCTCGGTTTTGCTGTTTAATGCCTTTTGACAATAAAAGCAGTGACCGCGTTGTAGTTCTATTAATACAGGCTTTGCTTTATTGAGTGCATTGCGATCAAAGCCAAATAAAAAGTCATGAAGTTGGCTTTGTGGGCCGATTAGCGCTTGGTTGTATTTAATACTTTGAATTTTTTGTAGCCATGCATTTTTAGCTAAGTACACAACTAAGTCGTAAAAGCGTCTAAAGCAACTGGCAATACCTGCATTTAAGGTAATGTATTGCTGCCCTTTAACATGAGGATATAAGAAACACTCTTCCTTGCCATTTAGCTTTTGTAATAACCATAACGGTCCATCTTTAATGGTTTGTAACGTTGTTCTGCGTATGTTTTTCCAATCACTGCACTTTTTTAATTGGCTAACTGAAGTAATGTTATTTAATTTTGCATCGTGCAGTGTGGTGATGATTTTGGCTTGTTTTTTGGAATTGGTATTTTGTAAAAGCAGCTGGTCTCTATTATTACCAATGGCACCAAAAGGAGATGCTTGATGCCAATACAACGCAATAAACTTTTCGACTAATTCATCAAATGTTATTGGTAATTGCGCATTCGGATCTATTTGCTGTTTTTCAATGCTGATATCAGCAAGCGCATGCAACAAGGCAAACTTGTAAGTGGCACTAAAGTCCCCTTCCACCAGCATGCGTTGAATATAAGCGATAAAGTCGAGCTGTTGCTGCATAGCCATATCCAAACTATGCCTTTAATGAAGGCTTTGATAAAACGCTGAGGGCTTCTTTTAAGCGCATAAGCTAAATCCTGTTACTGCGGCTTAAAATGAGTAAACCGCTCCATGGTTATTTATTAATACTAAATAACGAGCCGTTAAGCTGCTATTAAGTTTAAAAACAATCTAGCACGAATAGCCATGATAAATATAGGGTTTATCGATGAATAAAGTGGTTGCTCTAAATTAACATGTGAGGGATTCGTTTAAAAATGCGGCATAACGAGGTATGCCGCGCTGTCGTTTTATAATTTATAAGACTAAAGACTTACTTTGGCGTTCGTCTATGCAAAATGGCGTTTAGCCATATTTCGTTGGCGCGCTCTGGGCGCTGGTCGGCGCTTTGCCACGACTTTAAAATAAACAGGTTGGTGTTTTTAATAATGCTTTCGAGGCCAACTTCGTTTAGATCGGTAAATTCGCGGCCGTTGTGTTCTCGCTCGCCGTCGCCGTATTTAAACGATACATACACAATACCTTGAGGTTTAAGTGCGCGGGCTAGGTTATTAAAGGCGTCGGTTAAGTCGTTTTTTGAGACATGAATTAAACTTGCGCAGCACCAAATGCCGTCGTATTTTTCAACGTCTTTTAGGTCTTGAAAGCTGCTTACTGCCACCTCTTGGTTTAAGTATTCTGAGGCTAGCTTGGCTATTTCGGGGCTTATATCAAACGCATCAACGATAAAGCCGCGCTCTTTAAAAATAAAGGCGTCGCGGCCAGAGCCACACCCAGCATCTAACACAGTGCCATTTTTTGGCAGCAGCGGTAAAAACTCATCGTAAAGCTGAGTTAAATCTACATCGAGCGTGGCATCGACAAATGCTTGTGCGTTTTGGTTGTAGTAATCGATTGTTTTGGTTGCCATTTTACGTCCTTTATCGTGGCAGTAGTGCTTAGGTTAAAAATAGCATTAAAGCGAGATATCGGTAAATAAAATGAATGAAGAAAGTTTAAATAGGCCAAACCAGTTACACAAAGCGCGGCATGAAACTGTCGTTGCATTTTTACTGCTAATCGCCCCAAAAGTGTTAATTAATTTAAACACGCGAAGTATTCTCCCTGCCTACCTCATGACCAATTTAACACTTTAGTTGGTAAAAGCTGCGCCATTGCACGCGTTATGTTTGATATATAACAGGTTATTTGTTGCAAAAGTCACAATTTAATGGGGCTTTTGTCGCCCATTTCTAAACATACGACTATAATGTTAAGTGAAATCAACATTCTTAATACTAAATACTAGGGATACACAATGAAAAAACTTCCTATCGCATTGGCGCTATGTGCTGCTTTCGTGTCTGCAAACACGCTTGCAGAAGTTCGCATAAATGGCTTTGCTTCAATTGTGGGGGGTAAAACTCTCGACGACGACACAACTTTATACGGCTACGATAACGATATCTCTTTTAAGAATGAGAGCATGTTTGCTTTGCAGCTTTCAGCTGATTTACAAGAGAAATTAAGTGCGACAGCACAAATTGTTGCCCGTGGCGATAACGACTTTGACGCTGAGTTTGAGTGGGCTTATTTAACCTATGAGTTTACCGACGAGCTGCAACTAAGCGCAGGTAAAATGCGAGCGCCGTTTTACCGCTACTCAGACTTTTTAGATGTGGGTTACACGTACCGCTGGGTTCGTCCACCGCAATCAGTGTATAACTTACCGTTTTCGACCTATGAAGGTTTAAGCTTATTGCACAATACCCAATTAGGCGATTGGGACTCTACCTTGCAAGTTATTTACGGCAGTTTCGATGGTGATATTGCGGTTGTATCTGTTAATGGCGACACTGAGTTAAACGACATTGCGGGTATTAACTGGACTCTAGCCTACGACTGGTTTAGCGCTCGCGCTGCTTACTTTGTTGCCGAAACAACCATTGATATTGCAAACGATACCGACGCAGGTATTGCACTTAATGGCTTAGAGCAAGCATTACGTGGTGCAGGCTTTGTTGATCAAGCCAATGATATTGCTGCAAATGAAGATGATGGCTCATTCTTTGCGCTTGGTTTTTCGATTGATTACAACAACATTTTATTTGACGCTGAATACACTGAGTTTGAAGTAGAAAACAGTGCGCTGGCTAAACAAACACAATATTACACGTCGGTTGGTTATCGAATGAATGAGTGGACCGTTCACTTAACTTACGAAAACAACGACGACAAACACGATAGTAATCGCTATAACGCGTTACCTGCTGTACCGCCATTAAACGCGGGTATTAACCAGGTATTAGAGGGCGTTAAAGCAAAAAGTAACGTTTACACCATTGGTACTCGTTATGACTTCCACCCGTCTGCCGCTTTAAAAGTTGACTTTAGTCGCTTTAAAGATGACATCACTGATACAGAAACTGATGTCGTTGCTGTTGCTGTTGATTTAGTTTTTTAATTGGAGTTCATAATGAAAAAATTACTATTAGCTACAGCGGTAACGCTTTTATCGAGCACCGCTTTTGCAGACGTTGCCGTGATTGTTAATCCGGCCAATGGCAATGCAATTGATGAAGGCACCATTAAAAAGATCTACCTTGGTAAAGCAAAGTCGTTCGACGATGGCACTAAAGTAAACCCTGTAAACCAAGATGGTAACAGCGTGAGCGATGAGTTTAACGACAAGGTGGTAGGTAAGTCGAGCAGCCAGCTTAATGCGTATTGGTCTAAGCTGGTTTTTACCGGTAAGGGCACGCCTCCTGAAAAGCTGGCGAATGATCAAGCCGTTATTGACTTTGTTGCCTCTAATAACGATGCAATTGGCTATATTGATGCTGCGAAAGTGACCGACAAAGTAAAAGTTATTGCGACGTTTTAATCGGTATTTGTTTACGTAGTAAAAAGCCACTTCAATATGAAGTGGCTTTTTTAATTTTAGCGTGTCGCTTTTAGCTTATTCAACTTTAAATTTTGCTGTGGCGTCTAACAATGAGTCAGACAGGTAATGTAAGTTTTTAGCAACATCGCGTACTGCCGAAAGCGAGTCCATGGTCTCTTCGAACGACATATGCATGTTAGATACATTTTCTACAACCATGCTGGCAACAGAGGTTTGCTCTTCGGTTGCGGCGGCAATTTGCGAGTTCATGCCGTTAATTTCTAAAATTTGCTCAGAGATTTTCTCAATCGATAGGCCTGTATTCTCTGCGGCTTCGGCGTTGTTCATTGCCATGTCGCGCGCTGAGTTCATTGCATTTACCGATTCACTGGCTGCGGTGGTAAGTGTTGAAAGCAGCTCTCTGATTTCATTTGTCGATTGCGATGTACGTGAAGCCAGTTCTCTTACTTCGTCGGCTACCACGGCAAAGCCTCGACCTTGCTCACCGGCGCGCGCGGCTTCAATTGCAGCATTCAGCGCTAATAAGTTGGTTTGCTCTGCAATTGAGGTAATCACATTCAAAATTTGCGTTACGTTTTTAGTGTCGCTTGCCAATTGGTTGATTGTTGAAGCGGCTTGGTTTATTTCGTCGCTTAAGGTGCGTGACTCTATCACTGAGCGCTGAATTTGCGTGCGGCTTTGCTCTACTTCGCGCTCTGCTGTTTGCGCTGCTTCAGATGCACTTGCAGCAGAATGAGAGATGTCGGCCACGCTTTGGCGCATTTCTTCCATTGATTGCTTCACTATTTCTGCATCGGTCGTTTGTTTGGTTGTGGCTTTTTCGGCGCGTTCCATACCTTGTACTAATCGGGTTGAGTTTTCCATTAGCGGCTCGCACACTGCAATTACTTCAAGTACTGCGGCCTTTAATAGCTTTATAAAGGCATTAAAGTTAATGGATACATGACCAATTTCGTCTTTAGCATGCACAGCCAGCTGCGTGCTTAAAGAGCCTTTGCCATCCGCAAGTAAGCGTAAGTTGTCGGCAGCCGCACTTGCAGACGAGCCAATACCACGGGCAATCCAAATTGAGGTAATCACCAATAAAACTAACGATATAATCGACACAACGAGCATTAAATGCAGTGCGTTGTCAGAACGCGCTTTAGTGGCTTGTACTAATTCAAAAAAGCGGTCATCAGCGCGCGCCTGAGCCCCTTTAAAACCGGTGAGTACGGCTTCATATAGCTTTGTTTTTTGCTGTGCCTGTTGCTGAATTTTACTAAAGTCGGCTGTACCGTCGATCATGGAGCTGGCAATAGCAGAAGAGGTTTTTGCGTATTGCTGTAGTTTTTCTTTTGTTTCTGCGTTCACATAGCTGTTATTGATAGCAATAATATTTTGCAGGTTTTCGTTAATTACTTTGTACGTTTGTGCTGCGCTATCGACTAAGTCTGACTCGCCAAAGGTGACCGCTTGTGTGTATAGCTCATCGAGCTTTTCGAGTAAGGCCACATTTGCAGAGGTGAGTTTAACGACTTGATAAGACGACTTTTCTAGCTCATCAAGTGAGCCTCTATTATCGCTCATCGCGATATAGTTGGTTAGCACAATAATGACAAATGCAATGACTGCAATGCATGTTATGGCATGAATTTTTTTTGTAATACTTAGATTTTTAAATGAAATACCTGCAGACATTGAATCCACCTTTGCTGTCTTGTTACCTAGTATTATCGCCTGTTTTCCCTAAAGTATTAATTATATTTTCATTTTCAGACTTTATTCGTATAAATAAAGTGTAGTATCATCATGATATAGGCTTAACTTGTGTGATTTTTCTAGTATAGCAGTTATCTAAATAGACACGCTTTTTGGTGTCAGTATTTTTAGATGTAATTCATTTATTTTCGCTAAGTTAGCAGATTATTTCGAACAGAAAACCGGTGTTAATTTGGGGGGAAAGGTCACATTTAGGGCAACAACACTAGGCCATGTTTATAAGGCATGCCCCTACTTTATACCCCCAGCCTAAACTTAAGGCTTGTAAAGTATGTTTGCTGGCTGTTTTTTCGCTACACACCTTACGTGTTAAGTAACTAACTAGCATAATAATCACGTTGTGTCTCGTCCTAAAATACGTTGACGGTTTTAATTGAAGGCCAGTAGCTTTTGCTCCTGGTCTTTTTTATGCACTTGGTTTGGGGTTTCCATGCCTAAACTCAAATGCGGCCTCATTTCATTGTATATTACTATTGATTCTTCGACGAGTTCACGTAGCTCTTTCAGATTTTGGCATTTATAGAGTAAGAATTCTTGCTTCAATATGCCATTAATGCGCTCCGCCAATGCATTTTGATAGCAATCATAGCCATCGGTCATCGATGGAGTAATGCCATTTTCATTAAGCTTTACTTGATAT
>NZ_JAJJZF010000040.1:0-21836 GCF_020966275.1 Pseudoalteromonas sp. MB41
CAGTTTCGTTTCGGAATAAACTCATACCAATTACAGACCACATAATAGCTTCTAGCGGTAACCGCCTTTTACGAACAGTGGCAACTCCCGCATGTTCAAATGCTTGTTCAAGAATATCAGGGTCAAGAACCTGCTTAAGTTTGTCGAGTGTATGTACATCATCTAAAAAGGAGGACATATCATCAAAGTGTTGAATTAGAGACATAAAAAAAATCCGATACTATTTCTAATATCGGATTGTGAAGCTATGAAAAGATCAGTCAAGTGATCATAAAAATATGCTTAACTGATCTGCATTAAGCCGAAGCTGGTTTTTTGTTTTGCTTAGTATGGAAGTATTAAGCAACCGTGATCTTTGCAAACTTACGTTTACCTACTTGGTAAATCTCAGTGGTGCCTTTTGCAACTTCAAGCTTAGTATCTGTTACTTTTTCTTCACCATTAATTTTAACTGCGCCTTGCTTGATCATTCGCATTGCTTCAGACGTACTCGCTACTAAGTTTGCTTCTTTTAGCAAATTAGTGATAAAGACCGACTCTTCAGCGATCGTTACAGTCACTTCAGGGATTTCATCTGGTAAAGCATTTTTTTGGAATCGTTTGATGAAATCTTGGTGTGCACCTTCGGCTGCATCTGCGCTGTGGAAACGCGCAATTAATTCTTTAGCCAGTTCAATCTTAATATCACGCGGATTAACACCCTCTGCAACGCGTTGCTTAAGCGCAGCAATTTCTTCAATAGATAACGCACTTAGTAAGTCATAGTAACGCCACATTAGCTCATCACTAATTGACATCACTTTACCAAACATATCGTTTGGTTCATCAGTAATACCAATGTAGTTGCCTAATGATTTAGACATTTTTTGTACGCCGTCAGTCCCTTCAAGCAGCGGCATCATTAGCACTGTTTGTGGCTTTTGACCTTCGTCTTTTTGTAACTCACGACCCATTAGTAAATTAAAACGTTGATCAGTACCACCTAGTTCAACGTCTGCTTCTAATGCAACTGAGTCCCAACCTTGAACAAGTGGATATAAAAATTCGTGGATTGCAATAGATTGGCCACCGGCATAACGCTTTTTAAAGTCATCACGTTCTAGCATACGTGCTACTGTTTGACGCGCAGCCAGTTTGATCATGCCCGCAGCACCTAATGTCTCCATCCACGTAGAGTTAAATGCAACCGTTGTTTTAGCAGGATCAAGAATCTTAAATACTTGCTCTTTATATGTTTCGGCATTTGCAAGCACGTCATCACGGGTTAACGGTTTACGTGTCACGTTTTTACCCGTTGGATCACCAATCATACCTGTGAAATCACCAATCAAGAAAATCACTTCATGACCTAGGTCTTGGAAGGTTTTCATTTTATTGATAAGTACTGTGTGACCTAAATGTAGATCAGGCGCAGTTGGATCGAAACCCGCTTTGATCTTTAACTTCTTACCAGACTTTAATTTTTCAACTAATTCGTCTTCAATTAATATCTCTTCTGCACCGCGTTTTATCTCAGCTAGAGCGGTTTGTAAATCCACTGTGTATTACTCCAAAAATTCAGCTTACCGGGCGTGGTGGCCTATTAGGGTTAAAATAGAACTAAAACATTAAAATTTAGCTAGTTAGCGCCAGAAATACTGCACAAAAATAAAGCTAACTTAACCGTGTTAAGTAAAAGCCCCGAAGGCAGCGCGCGTGATTGTTCTTTATACCGCGTTATTGCATTTTAATGAAGGTACTTTAGTTAACTAATGCATAATTAGTTTAACTCTTGGCATCTGCTGCAAATTTAATCAAAAAAGTTTAACGCGCCTACTAATTCTAGCGTAAAATAGCGCCAGTTTAAATCTACAAAACTCTGGTATTTGCTCTATTTTAGGTATATCCTGCAATATTAGTAATTAATTTTCTTGACAGCAGAAAAAGGCACGTTATGGTTCACGTTGTGCACAAACTCCCCAAAAAACACAAACTGCTTATTCTCGGTTTGGTTTCTGCTATTGCTGGCTTAGCATTATTACCTTCGGAAAAAGCCACCGCATCAAAGGATAACAGTGCGAATGCACTTGAGATTGGCAAGCGCTACGAATTACAAGTTAAAGTTGACGATAACGAAAAACTGACTGAATTAAATTCTGAGCAAGCAGCAGCTAAACTTCCAGAATACGACCTTATCGACCATGAAGTTCGCAATGGCGATAATTTAGCACTTATTTTTAAACGTGCAGGTTTTTCAGCACAAACATTACACAAGCTAATCAATACAAATGCTGAAACGCGTAAACTGACAAAAATTCATCCAGGTGAAGTATTAAGCTTTGCAACCGCAGAAGATGGCTCATTAGCACAGCTTCGCTATGTTATCTCAAAAACAGATACCTTATACGTTACCTTAAACGAAGAAGGTAACTACGACACCTCTATCGATAGTAAAGAGATAGAAACGCTGAGTAAATCAGCCGGTGGAGAGATTAATAGCAGCTTTTGGACATCAGGTATTGCCGCAGGCCTTAGCGAACGTCAAATTATGAACTTTGCTGATATTTTTGGTTGGGATGTCGATTTTGCCAATGATATTCGTAATGGCGACCAATTCGGTTTAATTTACGAAGCACATTATGTTGACGGTGAATATATTGGCGACGGTAAAATTATTGCCGCAGAATTTATTAACCAAGGCGAGCGCTACACAGCAATTCGTCATACAGATGGTAACTTTTACACTCCAGAAGGCCGTAGCATGAAAAAAGCCTTCTTGCGTGCACCAGTTAACTTTAAATATATTAGCTCTAGCTTTAACCCACGCCGTTTACACCCTGTAACAAAGACAGTTAAGCCACACAACGGTATCGATTATGCCGCGCGCACTGGCACACCGGTTGTTTCAGCTGGTAATGGTAAAGTGCTTAAGGCAGGCTACAGTAAGTACAACGGTAACTATGTTTTTATTAGCCATGGCACTCAATACGTGACTAAGTACTTACACTTAAACAAAAAAATGGTTAAAACGGGTCAGAAAGTGAAGCAAGGCCAAAAAATTGGTACGGTCGGTGCCACTGGTCGTGTAACAGGCCCACACTTACATTATGAGTTTTTGGTAAATGGTGTACACCGTAACCCTAAAACGGTAAAACTACCTAAATCAGAACCCTTGCCTCGTGATGAGTTAGCCAAGTTTAAACCTATTGCAGATAACTTCTTAGCGCAATTACAGCGTAACCGTGAAATGCAATTAGCCTTAAACAAATAAGCTAAATTAATAATGACAAAGCCGCTGCACGTTGTAGCGGCTTTTTTGTGCTTGGCCCTAAATTACCTTACGAGTAAATAAATAAGCTGAATAACCATTGAGATCATCACCAGAGGCCAAATGTACTTAGCGTATTTAGTTGCGCCATCAAGGCCCAGTTTTGAATGGTACTTTTCAAGTAAGGGCACCAGAATAACCAAGGCAATAAACAAGCAAAGTAAGATAACAAATATATTCATGGTGGCTTCCTAATGTAGACGGTGATGTGGCCAGTCTATAGGCAAAAAAAAGCGCAGTAAAATTACTGCGCCAGTCGGTTGGAAGTAAAATGTGTAATCGATTTATTAACCTACAATCGCTAACAAAATACCAGCTGCAACAGCACTGCCTAGTACCCCTGCAACATTTGGCCCCATTGCATGCATTAACAAGAAATTATGCGGGTTACTTTCAAGGCCTACTTTATTAACAACACGCGCAGCCATTGGAACGGCTGACACTCCAGCAGCCCCTACTAGCGGGTTAATAGGTGATTTAGAAATCTTATTGAGGCCTTTTGCCATAAAGACACCAGACGCTGTACCAATGGCAAAAGCCAATGCACCAAGTACTAAAATACCTATCGTTTCGACAGTTAAGAACTTATCGGCAGCCAGTTTTGAGCCAACAGCAAGACCTAAGAAAATAGTGGTAATGTTAATGATCTCGTTTTGCGCACTATTACTTAAACGGTCAACAACACCAGACTCTCGCATTAAATTACCTAAACAAAACATGCCAACAAGAGGGGTTGCCGCTGGTAAGAACAAAATAGTTAGGCTCAATACCATAAGCGGGAAAATAATCTTCTCAGTTTTCGACACAGCACGTAATTGTGGCATTTGAATTTGGCGCTCTTCAGGCGTTGTTAAAGCTCGCATGATAGGCGGTTGAATTATAGGAACCAATGCCATGTACGAATAAGCAGCTACTGCAATGGCACCTAATAAATCAGGAGCCAATTTCGACGCTAAAAATATTGCCGTTGGACCATCGGCACCACCGATAATAGCGATAGCGGATGCATCTTGCAGGGTAAACTCAAAACCTGGAATAAAGTTAAGTAAAATTGCACCAAATAAGGTTGCAAAAATACCAAACTGAGCAGCAGCCCCCAATAACAACATGCGAGGGTTTGCAATTAAGGCACTAAAATCTGTTAATGCACCCACCCCCATAAAGATCAACAGTGGAAAAACACCTGAGTCGATACCAATGTGATAAACATAATATAAAAGCCCACCTGGGTCAGATAACCCAGCAACTGGAATGTTTGTCAAAATAGCGCCGAAGCCAATGGGTAAAAGCAGCAACGGCTCAAAATTACGTGCAATTGCCAAATACAGCAATAAGCACCCTACGGCAATCATAATCAAAGCAGGAAAGGTAAAGTTTGCTATACCCGTTGCATGCCAAAGGTTTAAAAGACCATCCATCTTCTATCCCCTACGCTAACGAAATCATAGCATCGCCAGTGGTAACTGAGTCACCTTCGGCTACTAAGATTTCAGCGACAGTGCCTGTATGTGCAGCACGGACTTCGGTTTCCATTTTCATTGCTTCCATAATGATAACCACATCGCCTTGATTTACCGTTTGGCCCGGCTTTACCTTAATTTTAAAGATATTACCCGCCAATGGCGCATTGAGCGTTTCACCCGCTGACGCTGATGCCGATTGTGGAATTAATTCGCTGTCTTTAAGAGTAACTTCTTTAAGCTCACCACCTTGCGCTACTACGACATCGTAAACTTTCCCATCAACTTTTACGCTATACTGCTCAGCTTTAACGGCATTTTTACCTGACGTAGGTTGTTTACTTTCAGTCTGGGCAGTTTCAGCGGTTGGAACTGCTTCAAATGCATCAGGATTATGGCGGTTTTTAATAAACTTCAAGCCAATTTGCGGGAATAATGCATAAGTAAGCACATCATCAATCACTTCATCAGCAAGCTCTAAGCCTTGCTCTTTGGCTTCTTTTAAAAGCTCAGCTTCTAATTTCTCAAGTTCAGGCTCAAGTTTATCAGCAGGGCGACAAGTAATCGGTTCAGCACCATCAAGGACGCGTTCTTGCAACTCTTTATTCATTGGCGCTGGTGTCGCACCATATTCACCTTTAAGTACACCGGCAGTTTCTTTAGTGATTGTTTTATAACGCTCACCAGTTAATACATTAAGTACCGCTTGTGTTCCTACTATTTGCGAGGTGGGTGTAACAAGCGGAATGAACCCTAAGTCTTCACGAACACGCGGGATCTCAAGTAATACTTGGTCTAATTTATCTGCTGCACCTTGCTCTTTAAGCTGGTTTTCCATGTTAGTTAACATGCCGCCAGGCACTTGTGCTAGTAAAATTCGACCATCAACCCCTTTTAAGCTGCCTTCAAATGCCGCATACTTTTTGCGAACATCACGGAAGTACGCAGCAATTTCTTCAAGTTGATTTAAATCGAGTTCAGTATCGCGCTCTGTGCCTTCAACAATTGACACAATTGTTTCAGTGGCACTGTGGCCATACGTCATACTCATTGACGATATTGCGGTATCAAGCATATCAATACCCGCATCAATTGCTTTTTGATATGTTGCAGTGCTAAGCCCCGTAGTCGCATGACATTGCATAGCAATCGGAATTGAAACTGTCTCTTTCAACCCTTTAATGAGTTGCTCACACTCATACGGTTTTAATAAACCCGCCATATCTTTAATACAAATAGAGTGACAACCAAGCTCTTCTAATTGTTTAGCAAGTTTTAACCACATATCAAGCGTATGAACAGGGCTTACCGTATACGAAATAGTCCCTTGCGCGTGCGCTCCCACTTTAACAGCCGCTTTAATCGCCGTTTCTAAGTTACGTACATCATTCATCGCATCGAAAATACGGAATACATCAACGCCATTTTTATGGGCGCGTTCAACAAATTTTTCAACAACGTCATCAGCATAGTGGCGATAACCTAAAAGGTTTTGACCGCGTAATAACATTTGCTGTTTAGTGTTTGGCATTGCCGCCTTTAGCTCACGGATACGCTGCCAAGGGTCTTCACCTAAATAACGGATACAGGAGTCAAAAGTAGCTCCCCCCCATGATTCAATAGACCAATAACCTGCATGATCAAGCTTTTCGGCAATAGGCAGCATATCATCTAGGCGCATACGCGTTGCTAAGAGAGACTGATGCGCATCACGCAATACTAATTCGGTTAGTTTTAATTTAGCCATGTTCAAGCTGCTCCGTTATTGTTGTTTATTTCTAAATTGAGCGATAGCAGCGCTGATAGCTGCAATATGTGTCGGTGGTACCCCTTGCTGAGGCTGTAATTTTGCGGTTCGGACTGGAACTGAGCTCGCAGAGTTTTCAAATCGCCCCAACAATTTCGACATCAGCAGTACGGCTGAAATCAAAATACTGAGAAAGATAAATACACCCACCATACCCGTTAGCATTAAGCTGGCTGCGGTTGTAAGTAAGCCACCAATATCCATACTGCTCCCCTCGCTACTCAGAATAAAAAAACACTTAAATCGAATATTTAAACATTCATAATAACAAACAAAACTTATTTTTAAAGCTTTATTGTCAATTGGTAAAACCAATTAATTACAGGGTAACACATCAAACAATTAATTAACACCAAGCCATTACGGCAATTAACTACCCAATATAGACGATAAAAATACTCAATATAGTCAAAAGTTATATGTAAAAATAGTTAACTGTGTAACGTAGCAGCGTAAAAATCAGCTAAAGCAAGGGGTTTGGTAACTTGTATGCCATACAGGTTAAATTGGTCTTACCAAGAAAACATAATCACAGGCGTCCACTTTCAGCATAGAAGTTGAAAAATTATCACTATGAATAAGTTACATGATCACTCGTAATAATTACCAAACGACACGCCACAAAAAAAACCGAGAACAAAACTAACAAATTGAAAAATAAGGACTTTAAAACTTTGGTATGGAACTCGCTTCAGTCTAATCAACCGAAACGAAATTAAATAACCAAGGAGAACATTATGTTACGCTGGACAGTTACTTTTTTAGTTATAGCGCTAATCGCTGCAGTGTTAGGTTTTGGCGGTATTGCAGGGGCCGCAGCAGGCATAGCTAAAATCATATTTTTTATATTCTTAGTTTTACTTGTTATTTCACTTATATCAGGTGCTCTTAGAGGCAATGTACCTAAGTAATAACAAACCAACAGCAATTTACTTTACTAATTTATTTACAAGGAATTTCATTATGAAAAATTCAACTTTAAAAGCAGCTACTATCGCCCTATTTTCAGCTTTATTTATTATGGGGTGTGAAGACAACACAGCAGAAGAAGCTGGTGAGCGCATTGATGAAGCAGTAACCGACGCTCAAAATGCAGTAGAAGATGCATGCGAAGAAGTTAAAGAAGGTGTAAAAGCAGAAGAAACTAACTGCTAAAAATAGACATCTTACGAAAAAGCGGCTTATAAAGCCGCTCTTTTTTTACTTAATTTTTTACTTACATTGAACAGTTAATACCTTCCCTGACGCCATACTGTTAATTTGCCAATTACCATCGACTAAACTCACCTTCGCTATATCACTTACTTCAAAGTCGCCGGGTACATTCAAACGGGTTAAATTATCAGCCAGTTGCTGCTGACAGTATGGGGGTGTATCACCATGCATTACCAACACCGGCTTATCAGTGCGCTTTGCAAAGTCATTGATTGCATCTCGATATACTTTAAAGGCGTCGCAGTCGCTTCGGCGTAAATCAGCGCATGGCTGCTTTTTAGTTGAACGATAGATATCGGCTTGAAAGCCAAACACATATGCTTTCGCACTCTGATTAACTAACGCCTGATTTAACCAATTTACATTAAGCTTGTCTCGTGTATCGGCCGCATCAAGTGCAACATGTTTATCAGTTTTTAGTATTTGAGAGCGGCCATTAAACGTACCTGGTATATGCAAAGTGCGAAACTCTATTCCGTCAAACTGCCAGCGAGCGTTTTCAAGCATATCGGCCTGCTGTGTAAAGCCCTCTAGCTGCTTCGCTTTTTTAACGTATGCTTCGTCATACATTAATCCTTTAACGTAGTTTAATCGCTCAAGTTCATCAAAACGGGGATTTAGCGTAGCACGGTCACAGTCGGTCCATTCATTGTCGCCAGGCGTGTAAATAAATGGCTGAGAAGAAAGAGAAGTAAGTAGTTTTTTATTGCTTGTTAAGAGTTCATTGGTACATGCAAGAGAGCCAGATTTCATATCACCTAAATGCATCAAAAAGCCATGAGGCGTAGTCGCAACAGCTTTTGCTAACTTGCCATTGGGCTTAGCAAGGTTAATTTCATCAATCGGTGTATAAGGCATGTCGGCCATAACTAAAAACGAGTTAGTGGCCACTGTAAGAGCTAAAGATAATGAGCTAACGAGCATAATATTTTCGCCTAAAAACACATTTACTTAAACGCATTCACTTAAACTCTAGGCAGCTTAATTAAATAAGCTGTTTAGAGACAGGTAAAACGGGCAATAGCAAGGAGAAAAGCTTCATCATTACGTTGTTCTAGATAGAAACTTTTAACGCAGCTAGCGTCAGGTTTAACCCCTCTGAATGATTAAGTAATATTGCAGGTTGGTATAAGCTCTCATAATGACAACAAAATGAAAACCAACTACGGTAGTTTTTTTCTAAAAATGATAAACTTCATGTATCAAATAATGTGAGTACTATGAATGTCGCTAAGTATAACTTACACACTAGATAAACCTTATTACTATGAGTGCTTTGATGAGTCATTGCCCTACTCTTCACAGGCAAAACCAAAATATCCATTATTATTATTGCTAATAAGCCTAGGGTTACTTGCCTTTTATATGCTTGAAAACCATTACCTTGGCAGCTTTATGTTTATGCTGGCTATCGTTGAGTGTTTATCGTTTTACTACAAACGCCCTTGGTGGGTCACTAGACAAATGCTGAGTCGCGCATCAGGCAGTGAAGTAACCGTTAGTTTTGATGATGAGGGTGTAAAAGCCGAAAACCCTTACAAAAGCTACCAATTAAGTTGGCAGCAAATCAATGAGATTATTGAAACAGAGCGGGGTTATATTTTAAAAGCAGACAAAGGCATGCAGTATTTATCAAAGCAAGCGCTAAACGAAGCAATGACCACCGTGCTAAATAAAAGAGCCACTCAATGAGTGGCTCTTAAAAAATCTTGTTGCTGATTAAACATTACCCGGATTAGGGTTAGATTTCTCTGCTTGGATTCGCATGTAAATTTCTTCACGATGTACAGAGACATCTTTAGGTGCATTTACACCAATGCGAACCTGATTTCCTTTAACACCAAGAACAGTAACTGTTACTTCGTCACCGATCATTAGGGTTTCACCTACTCTTCGAGTTAGTATTAGCATTCTCTTGCTCCCATGTTCCAAAAAATTAAAAGATTCCGCGTCAAAATCATTTTAATGAAAACTAGACCTAAAAGTAAGTAAAAACTCTATATCTTACTCATTTTCAGTTAAAAAAACTTTGTGTAGTGCACGTACAGCCAGTTCTAAATACTTTTCATCAATTAAAACTGATATCTTTATTTCTGATGTCGATATAAGTATCACTTTGATGCTTTCTTGTGCAAGTGCATTAAAAAATAAACTTGCGACACCTGAGTGAGATTTCATCCCTACGCCAACAGCAGATACCTTGGCAACATTGCTTACTCCATTTATAGATTCAGCTTTGATAGCACTTTGGTTACTGGTTAAAATTTCAAGCGCCTGCTCAAAATCATTTGTGTGCACAGTAAAAGCATAGTCTATTTTTTCAAAGTTATGATTAACTTGATTAATCATATCTATTTCGATACCGAATTCTGCAAAAAGTTGCAAAATTTTTGCAAGGTTTTCCATTCCTTGTGGCACTGCGTTGACATAAATAAGACTTTCATCTCGATTAAACGCAATACCCGACACAATATTTGCTTGCACATCCGGCTCCTCAAAACTGATCAAGGTCCCTTGATCGGGATTAAAACTCGATAACACCCTGAGCGGTATATTATACTTTCCTGCTGCTTCGACACTGCGAATATGTAAGACCTTTGCGCCTAAACTCGCCATTTCGAGCATTTCTTCAAAGGTAACATGGCTCATACGACGCGCATTTGGTTCAATGCGTGGATCGGTCGTATAAACGCCGTCAACATCAGTATAAATTTGGCATTCATCGGCATTAATTGCCCCCGCAATTTCAACTGCTGAGGTATCAGTGCCGCCGCGACCTAACGTGGTGATATTGCCCTCGATATCACGGCCTTGAAAACCAGCAATAATTGCAATCCGGTTATGCTCAAGCTCATGCTTTAGCCGTGTCGCTGCAATTTCTTCAATACGGGCTTTACCGAACATATTGTCAGTACGAATATTTACCTGATCGGCAAGTAAGCTAACAGCGGAGTGTCCACGCTTAATTATTGCCATTGCCAACAACGATACCGACACTTGCTCACCAGTGGTAAGCAACACATCGAGTTCACGGGCACTAGGCCGAGAATCTATTTGTTTAGCGAGGTCAATCAGACGGTTAGTTTCTCCCGACATAGCCGAGAGCACCACCACAACTTGATGGCCTTGTTGTTTTGTTTTAACAACAAGGTCGGCGACGGCCTCAATACGCTCAATGGAGCCCACTGAAGTGCCGCCGAACTTTTGGACGATAAGTGCCACTAGTGATTAAGAACGTTCAGATAACCAACTAGTTACGCTTTCTAAAGCTGCGCTTAGGTTCTCTGGCTGAGTACCACCCGCTTGCGCCATATCAGGACGACCACCGCCTTTACCGCCCACTTGTGCAGCCATGTGATTAACAAGTTCACCCGCTTTCACTTTGCCTGTCAGGTCTTTAGTTACACCGGCAATTAAGCTAACTTTGTCGCCGTTTGCTACACCAAGTGCAATCACGCCTGAACCAATCTTCGTTTTCAGGTCATCAACCATGCCACGTAATGCTTTCGACTCTGTACCAGCTACATCAGCAACTAGAAGTTTAATACCATTCACTTCAACAACTGAGTCAAGTAGCGATGCACCCGCCGCACTTGCTAGCTTATCGTTAAGCTGAGCAATTTGCTTCTCAAGCCCTTTTGACTTTTCAAGGAGTGCTGTTACTTTTTCAAGTACCGTGCTGCTATCACCTTTTACTAGGGCTGCAACATCGTTTAACTGTTGCTCTTGCTCACTGACATACGCAACAGCTTCAGCACCTGTTACCGCTTCGATACGACGAATACCAGCTGCAATGCCGCTTTCTGATACGATTTTGAATAAACCAATATCACCAGCACGCTTAACGTGAGTACCACCACACAGCTCGATTGAGTAATCACCAATCGTGACTACGCGCACTTCGTCGTCGTATTTCTCACCGAATAACGCCATCGCCCCTTTTGCCTTGGCCTCATCAATTGCCATTAGCTCAGTCTCAAGCGCAAAGTTACGACGGATTTCGTCGTTCACTGCACGCTCAATTTGACGTAATTCATCTTTTGTTACGGCTTCAAAGTGAGAGAAATCAAAACGTAAACGCTCAGGGTCAACCAGTGAACCTTTTTGACTTACGTGATCACCTAAAATTTGGCGAAGCGTTTCATGTAAAATATGCGTGGCAGTATGGTTTTTCTTAATGCTATCGCGACGTGCAGCATCAATTGTTGCTTCTGCTTTGTCGTTTGTACCAATGCGGCCTTGTACACGACCATGGTGCGCAAATGCATTACCCAGCTTGGTAGTGTTAGTAACAACAAACTCACCACCCGCCACTTTTAACACACCCGTGTCACCAACCTGACCACCTGACTCGGCGTAGAATGGTGTACGGTCAAGAATTGCAATACCTTCTTGGCCATCTTCAAGTACAGAAACAGATTGGCCCTCAGCAAATAATTCAACCACGGTGCCAGTGTAGTGCTCTGAATCGTACCCTTTAAAGTCTGTGTGTTTTTCAGATTTAAGTTGCTGGTTATAATCAGCACCAAATTTACCCGCTTGCTGTGCTTGCTTACGCTGAACAGCCATGCACTCTTGAAAACCTTGCTCATCAATAGTCATGAAACGCTCACGCGCAACGTCAGCCGTTAAATCAGCAGGGAAACCGTAAGTATCGTAAAGCTTGAAGACTAAATCACCCGGGATTACATCACCTTCGATGTCAGTAAGGCTTTCTTCAAGAATTGCTAGACCACGCTCAAGTGTTTTACCAAACTGCTCTTCTTCGATGCGTAATACTTTTTCGATAATTTCTTGTTGCTTAGCAAGCTCAGGGTACGCTTGACCCATTTGCTCGATTAGTGCAGCAACAAGCTTATAGAAGAACGCGCCTTTTGCGCCAAGTTTGTTACCGTGACGTACTGCACGACGAATAATACGACGTAATACGTAACCGCGGCCTTCGTTTGATGGCATAACGCCGTCAGACACTAAGAATGCACACGAACGAATGTGGTCAGCCACTACGCGTAATGATTTATCATTTAAATCTTGCGCGTTGGTTACTTTAGCCGCCGCAGCAATGAGTGCTTGGAACAAATCGATTTCGTAGTTTGAGTGAACGCCTTGTAAAATAGCCGCGATACGCTCAAGACCCATACCAGTATCAACAGATTGCTTAGGAAGCGGCTCCATTGTACCGTCGGCATGGCGGTTGTATTGCATGAATACGAGGTTCCAAATTTCAATGAAACGGTCGCCATCTTCTTCAGGTGAACCTGGAGGCCCCCCCCAAATTTCTTCACCGTGATCATAAAAGATTTCTGAACATGGACCACACGGACCCGTGTCACCCATTGACCAGAAGTTATCGCTCGTTGCAATACGAATGATGCGGTCTTCACTTAGACCCACTTCTTTGTGCCAAATGTTAAACGCTTCTTCGTCATCGTGGTAAATAGTAACCAATAACTTTTCTTGCGGTAACTTTACAGTATCTGTTAAAAACTGCCACGCAAACTTAATCGCGTCTTGTTTGAAGTAATCGCCAAAGCTGAAGTTACCTAACATTTCGAAGAATGTATGGTGACGTGCAGTGTAACCCACGTTTTCAAGGTCGTTATGTTTACCACCTGCGCGCACACAACGCTGTGAGCTGGTTGCACGTGAATAAGGGCGGCTTTCCGCACCTAAAAATACATCTTTAAATTGCACCATGCCGGCGTTATTGAATAATAATGTGGCATCGTTGCCCGGGATCAGCGAGCTTGAAGGAACAATTTGGTGTTGTTTAGAGGCAAAAAAGTCTAAGAACTGTTGCCTGATCTGTGCGGTAGTCATATGCTGCATGTGAAAGTCTCACCCGTTTATTGCTGTGCTTGCATTGCAAAATCAATTTGTTCGTAATTAAAGCCTCGATACATCAAGTAGCGTACACGTTTCGCTTTTTCTTTCTGATCGAGTTCTTTACGTGAATTTGAAAACTTTTTTAAATATGCGTCCTGTGCGAGCTCAAACCAATCGATTTCGAACTCTTCGAGCGTCTTGTCTAACAAAGCCCGATCTATCCCTTTTGCCATTGCTTCGCTTTGGATGCGTTTAGCCCCATGATACTTCGCTAAATGGCGGCGTACAAACCCTTCGCAGTAGCGCTGCTCGTTAATAAAGTTGTGTGACTCACACCAATCTAACAAACGCTCTGTAAACTCGGGCGTCGCTTCTTTTTGTTGTAGCTTTCGGGTTAAATCGCGACGCGAGTAATCTTGTCGTGAAAGTAACCAAAGTACGTAATTTTTTAACTTTTTTTCTTTATCATCCATTACGCGTCAAAGCGTCCTGATTGTGACGATGTTTCTGGTGTCTTTGGTTGGTCATCACTTTTTGGCACAACTGGCATAAAAATAGCCTGAAAAGACACGAAGAAGCTAATGTAACAAATTGGCATTAAAACCAATAGTGGAATAAACGATAAAGGTATACAGATCAGCATTAATACAGCACAAATCAAACCGTAAACACCTAACGGAGCCATATTATGATAAAACACCATGAACGAGGTTTTTAATACCTGGAACATGTTGGTTTGCTTTTGAAAATAAACCAAGGGGACTGCATAAGCAAACGCCGTTAAATACACACAGATTGCCAGTAAAAAAACGGCCACTTGCCCCATAGAAATGGTTGCCAGTAAATCCGCTATGTGTGTTTGGTTTTGTGGGTCGAACGTTTGACTTGAAATAACTGCATAGGCATCAGCAAAGATAAAATTAGATAACACCGCTAATAAAATGCCCGCCGCCATTTGATACACAGCAACTCGCACTAAACCAATACGATTCCCTTTATTGGTAAACGGTTTAAAGATATCTGCCTGACTAATCGTGCCACCTTGTTGTTTAGTTAGCACGGCTTGATAAAAGCCCGCCATTAAAAATGGGGCAACAAATGCACCGACAACTTGCAGCAGGGGTAACACTAACGATAAGAAACCAATCACACCTATTAATAGGTGCATTAAAATAAACGTAAACGGTTGCAGCTTAAAGATTTCCCAACCTGCTTTAAACCATTTTACGCCTGCATCGGCTTTAAAAATACGCACTTCGATCGACATAGCTTCTCATTCAATAACGACAAAACGCACCGAGTATAACTGGGTGCGCTATTTGTTTATAGTCACCTGCTGTGAAAATTATTCAGGCTTTTTAATTTTTTTGATGTCAAGCATGTGTGAACCATGTTTGATTTTTGTTTCTAAGTAAGCGCGATTACCAACAACACCTGCTTTAATGTGTGCATGCGTGCCAACAACTGAATCAACTTCAATGCCAGCATCACGCAGAGCTTTGAGCTTATTTGGGTTGTTAGTCATTAACTTAACATGCTTTTGATTAAGTGCCTCGAGCATTAAAACAGCGTCAGAAAAATCACGCAAATCATCGGCAAAACCTAGGTGGTTATTCGCTTCGTAAGTATTCATACCTTGCGATTGCAATACATAAGCATCAATCTTATTGTATAAACCTATGCCACGCCCTTCTTGGCGCAAATATAATAAAATTCCACCTTGCTCATGCATCATTTCAATGCACTCATTTAACTGCTCACCACAGTCACAACGCGAAGAATGAAATACATCACCCGTTAAGCACTCTGAATGCATACGAATTAAGGGGATGTCTTGCTCGGTGTCGGCTTGATTAAATACTAAAGCAATATGCTCTTGACCATCATTTAAACCACTAAACGAGACGATTTCTGCAGGGATATCACTGTTTTTGCCAACATTTAGCTGGACTCTTGCTCTTACTTGCGCCACGACAAATCCAAATTAAAAAAATAAATGCAATACTGCAAATGTGATTACAACAGTTTGAGGTTGTAAGAATGCAACATACGACGAGTGATAACTAATATTGAGGCAGTTACCAGCAATTCAAGTATTATACACTCAAACCAGACGAAGATACGAGCTTTGCACATCCTTCAAGCTTAATTTTACAGCCGTATTCATCAACACTTCCTCCGCATTTTTAACTATAAATTACCCAATTAAGTGACATTTATAATACCTTTTGCTAATCTCGACTAATAAATATGAGTAACCCTCGTTTGTGATTTATTTAAAAGCTAACTTGCTAAATATAATAAGGATTATTATGAAAAAAGTCTCTTTAGCCATATGTTTAGGCATACTATTAAGCCAGCCTTGTTTAGCTAATCAAGATATAAACAGTGAGTTTAATGAAACTTACCGGGCCTATTTAGCTGCGCTTGAAAACCAACAAGACACTACCGAACTTGCGCAAAAAGCCTATCAACTCGGTCAAAAAGTGTATGGCGAAAACACCGATAATACAGCGAATTTAGCCATTAACTACGCAAATAGTCTTGCCACTTACCAGCACGAAAAACAATACGAGTTATACAAAACGGCATACACTATTTTAGAAAAAAGACATGGTGAACACAGTACCGAAGTCTATGATGCACTGCTCGGCATGGCTGAATCGACTCAATCAGCAAGAAAAGCAAGTGCTTACTTAAGCGACTTAATTAGCATTGCTGAGCAACAAAAGAATGACAAACTGGTTGCCGACAGTAAGCTCAGTGCAGCACGTATTTTGGCCCTTAAAAACAGTGGTGAACGTTACTTAACAGCTAAACGTTACCTAGAAGAAGCCGATGAATATTATAAAAATAATGTGCCAAGTAACTCGCTAGAGCGTATTCAAGCAGACTTTTTAGCCGCCGCTTTTGCTCAAAGCAGGCACGATTATGACTACGCAATTGAGCGCCTTAACCATGTTGTTAAAGTATTTGATGACGCACTCAGTTTTGATCACAAAGCCGAACTGGACGCCCACTCTAAGCTAGTTCATTTATACGAAAAAATAGGCAAAAGCGATGAAGCAACCAAGCACTGTATTGCTATCGCAAAAATGGTGCCGTGGAAAGACAACCAAGAGCAAGAGCCCTTGTATCGCGTGCATCCTAAGTACCCCATGTCAAAGGCACAGCTTAGACAAAGTGGTTCTGTTATTATGGAGTTCGAAGTGACTCCCACAGGCTTTGTAGATAACGTTGCCATACTTGAGTCTAAAGGCGGTAAAGCATTCGAAGTAGAAGCTATAAAAGCAATGAAAAAGTGGCGTTATGCCCCAAAATTTGAAGATGGGCATGCCGTTGCATCAACAACCCAAGTTCAGCTCGACTTTAAAATAAACTAATCAAAATAAACTAAAAGGTCGCAGTGCGACCTTTTAAAAAAATTAAAGCTTTTTGAGCAAGTTATCCGCCGCGTTTTCGATTAAATCTAGGACCTTTTCAAAACCTTGATCGCCACCATAATAAGGATCGGGAATTTCTTGCTCGCCCGCATCACCATGGCTTAAAAATAACGACAATTTATATTGCAAATGCTCAGGGCATTGCGCGTGTAAATCAGCAAGATTTTGCTTGTCAGCCGCTAAAATAAAATCAAACTCATAAAAATCAGCCTGCGTCACCGGGCGCGAATAAATTCCTTTAAAGCTGTAGCCTCGTTTTTCGCCTGCTGCTTTTGAACGTGAATCAGGTGGATTACCTTGGTGATAGCCAATCGTGCCTGCTGAGTCGACTTTTACATTAACATTAAGCGTCTTTGCACGACTTCTGAGCACCGCTTCAGCAGTTGGTGAGCGGCAAATATTACCCAAACATACAACCAAAACCTTCTTCATTACTCGTCCTTAAAAGTTCTTTAAAATAGCCTCATCATAGCGCTCGGCATCCAGGCTTAAATTATATTTCTCGGCGACACTATCAAGCTCAGCTTGTTTAATTGCCAGCTCATCCATAGTGATGGTGTTGTCGTCGAGCTGCCATAACAAACGCGAGCCAGCATAGCTGTAATGAATCGCTAATAAAGCATCGGCATTGCCCTCACGCCCAGCCGCTTTTAGCTTTGGCATTTTACGGGTAATCTTATTCAGCGCTTTTTTAAGCTCCCACACATACACAATCTCGGTCATGTAATCATGGTTGCGGTATTTATTGAGTACAAAGCCCACCAGCAAACTGCACACAACAACCCCCGATAGATTCCAGTGAAAATGACTCCCACTTGGGTCTGGGAATAACGCAATCAAGGTTTGTGAAATGGCTAAACTACCAACGGCTAAAGCAATAACACACGCTACAATAACGTGGTTTAAATGCTTACGGTAACGGGCTTTATCTATTTGAATGAGTTTCATAACTACCTAAAGAATCACACTAATTAAAGTGAAAAAATAAAAAGTGAAAATAGTTTCACCCCTTTTTTATTTGCCAGCCGTTTTAGCTATGAAAGCAATTATCCAAAAAGGAACGGCTATGCATACTTTACCACTAAACTCAGCAAGCTTGAATAACAGCAATGGCGCTTTAAAGACAACCGTCGCAATTATAGGTGGCGGGGTAATGACCTTTGCTGCATTTGCCTTTATGCAATACCTAATTTCAGCAGAGCAACGCGCAGATATAAAAATGGGCCCCGATATTACCGTTGAAATTTACCAAGTGCCCGAAGACTCAAAAGTGCAAGTAAAGCAAACTTTGCCGCCACCACCCGTTACTCAGGTGCCACCGAAAACGCCCCCGCGGCCAGCTGCTGAAAACCCAGATACAATAATCATTTCCGATGCAACACCTACTATAACATTTGATGGCATTGGCGACTCACTCAGTAAAGCAATTAATCAACCAACCGGTGATGCGACCCCTATCGTGCGTATTAACCCTAAGTATCCCCCTGTTGCTGCACGTGATGGTATTGAAGGATGGGTGCAAATTAGTTTCAGCATTTCACCCACCGGCGAAGTTATCGACCCAGTCATTATTGACGCTGAGCCAAAACGAGTATTTGATCGAGAAGCTATTCGCGCTATAAAACGTTGGAAATACCGCCCCAAAGTAGTTGAAGGTGTGGCACAATTACAAACAAACCAAAGCGTTCAACTTGATTTTAAAATAGATGGATAACGGCCTATGCTAATGAGCATCAAGACATGGTTATTTGACACGCCAAACAGCGATTGTTTGGCGCTGTATGCCAAAACAGGCGACAACCGTTATCTCAACCAACTTGTTGCTCAATACGGTAACGACCTTTATCACTACCTAGTAACACAAAGTGATAAAGATCTAGCATTCGATATTTGCCAGCAAACCTGGTTAAAAGTCATTGATAAACGTGACTTTTATCACGCGCAAAACAACCCAAAAGCGTGGCTATTTCGTTTAGCGCGTAACGTGCTAATTGATGAGTTTCGAAAACAACAAAAATTTGTTGAACTAGAAGACAACCAGCTAGTGTCTGAGCCACACGATGCAAGTTATCACTACGATTATGACGCATTTGATAAAGCACTAATGGCGCTTAGCTTTGTACAGCGAGAAGCACTGACCCTGCAGCAAGAAGGCTTTAGCCTCGATGACATTGTTGCCATTACACAAAGCAACCATGAGACCATAAAAACTCGGCTGCGATACGCCCGTCAAAACCTAAAACAACAACTTGGAGGCAATCATGAAGCGTAACGACGAGCAATTTGATGCCGATTTAAAAGCGCATTATCAAAAACGCAAAGCACAGCATACTTTAAGCCCTGAGCAGCTGACGCAAATGCAAAAGCCACAACAAGCTCGCTCAAAACAGCAACGCTTTTTAGGACTGCAAATGACAGGTGTTTTTGCTGCGCTGGCCATTTTGGGCTTTATTATGTTGCAATACAATAACCGCGAACTGACCGATGTATATGCTGTAGATTTATCAGATTACCACTGGCTTGAAGTTCATGAACTTGACGCAAAAGGCAGCTATGTCAGCAACCTAAAACAACAAAAACAAACCCTAGATGCTGACTACCAACACGCCCTTGCAGCTCATCAAACCCGTACCCGCTTCACAGGCCGCTTAGTCAGTGTTGATAACGATTGGTATATCGCAGATTGCGAGCAAAATATACTCGTACAAATAAAACAGTCACTACTTGAAGAGCTACAAAAACACGGCACACTCGATACCCACATTCACCAAGGCGACCTGTTGGCCCTTGACCAAAATCAACAAGGGCAAATTATCGCACTTAAACAATTAACGCATGAAGCCGTGAAATGTGAAAGTTAAGATACTCGTTTCCAGTCGTTAGTTGTGAGTCGATTGCGCTAACTTCGAGTAATGAGAAGCGAGAAGTGGGTTTACCCTGCGTACTAATCTCACGTAATTCACGGCTGAAGCCACTCCTACCTTTCACCTCTAATCTCTAACCCCTAACCCCTAACCTCTAATCTCTAACCCCTAACCTCTAACCTCTAACCTCTAACCTCTAACCTCTAACCTCTAACCCCTAACTTACAACCGCTTTTGTTCTATCCCGCTTTTTCTACCAATAGTCGCACTTTACTGAAAGTTAATAACAATTTACCTACGAACAAGCTAGGCTAATAGTATTGTGCTTAATAATTTGGAGTAACCATGAAAAAGTCTTTATTTAGCAGCCTCGTCGTCGCTTCTATCAGTTTAACCAGCTTGCAGGCATGTGCGCAGCCAGAGCAAACAATTCCGTTAGATGCCAGTGCCAATAAGTATGAGCTTGAATTAGTGAGTAAAGGGATTCAGATCCCTTGGGGTATGGCGTGGCTAAACGAGCGTGATTTATTAGTGACCGATAGGCGTGGTGAGTTAAGGCTGATCCGCGATGGTCAGCTTGATAAACAAATAATCAAAGGAACTCCTAAGCTTCACGCAGAAGGCCAAGGGGGATTACTTGATATAGAGCTCGACCCAAATTTTGCCGACAATGGCTGGATTTACCTTTCTTACTCAGGTTATGAAGGTGATGATGAAGGCTATAACACCTCAATAATGCGTGCACGTTTAAAGGACATGACGCTTGTAGACCAGCAACTCTTATTTAATGGTGAACCAAATACCACAACAACTAAACACTATGGTTCGCGTATTGAGTTTGATAAAGACGGTTATTTGTATTTTTCGATTGGCGACCGTGGCGACAGAGATGTTCACCCACAAAGCCTTGATTACGATGCGGGTAAAATTCACCGTATCAACAGTGATGGCTCTATTCCTGAATCAAACCCTTTTTATAACCATAAGAGCGCGCGTAAAAGCATTTACTCATATGGTCACCGTAATCCTCAAGGTATGGCTATGCACCCAGAAACTGGGGTAATTTGGAGTCATGAACATGGCCCTCGTGGGGGAGATGAAATTAATATTATTAAAGCTGGGGCTAATTATGGTTGGCCTGAGATCACCTACGGCATTAATTACATTGGTACAAAAATCACGGATGAAACAAGCCGCGAAGGCATGGAGCAACCTGATTGGTACTGGGTACCTTCAATTGCGCCCTCTGGTATGGCGTTTATAAATAGCGATAAATACCCGCAGTGGCAAGGGCAAATAGCCGTGGGCTCAATGAAGTTTGCTCACCTTGTGCTTGTTAAACTCGATGGTAATAAAGTCACTGGCCACAGCAAAGTATTTGAGGGTGTTGGCAGAGTGCGCAGTATTGCGACCCATCCAAATGGAGATTTATACCTTGGGGTTGATGGTGTAGGTATTTATAAAGTTGTGCCTAAAGCCTAGCTCCAAGCCTTAAGCTGTCACCTCGAAGAAGCTAGTTTTCAGTCGTCAGATATCAGATTTGAACGTGCTGGCTATCGAGATTTGAGAAGCGAGCCTAGAAATACGAGGTACGGACAATAAAAAACCACAGATTTTGAAGTGACCCCATAAAGTTGGACTCATTTTTAAGCGGCTGCCAAGGCCTGATTTCGATACTGTATCGGACTCAGGCCTTTTAGTTTCAGCTTAATACGCTCGTTGTTGTAATAGTGGATATATTCTTTGATGTTTTCAATAAGCTCATTCACGTCTTTAAACGTTTCGTTGTGGTACATCTCACTCTTCAATATGCCGAAGAAGTTCTCAGCAACCGCATTATCTAAACAATTTCCTTTTCTAGACATACTTTGTTGCAACCCTTTTTCCTTGAGATGATTTTGATATTGTTTGTTT
>NZ_JAJJZF010000041.1:0-20533 GCF_020966275.1 Pseudoalteromonas sp. MB41
ACGCTTGATTTTTTGTGCGGGGCTTTCTTTGGCTTTAGGTGATTTAGGCATAGTCATCTTAGGTGATTGAGTCCAATCCATCTTACCGTGTTTTCTCAACCAAGTAAGCACAGTTGAGCGACCTTGTATGCCATAAATTTTTTGGGCTTGTTTATAAGTCATATCGCCTTTTTCTACAGCGTCGACAACTTGTAATTTAAAGCCTAATGAATAATCTCGTTGTGTTCGTTTGATCGGTGTATTATTTGACTTGGTCATAATAAGTCCTAAATGTGTAAACACATTTCAGGACGAGACAGCTGACATAAAAAAGCCCAGCGAACACACAAGCTAGGCTTTTGACAACAATATGGTTGAGTGACCACGTGTGCAGTCACTCACAATAAAAAAGCTTAGAGAACACACAAGCTAAGCTTTCGACAACAATATGGTTGAGTGACCACGTGTGCAGTCACCCGGAATAAAAAAGCTTAGAGAACACACAAGCTAAGCTTTCGACAACAATATGGTTGAGTCACCGCGTATGCACTGACTCGGTATAAAAAAGCTTAGAGAACACACAAGCTAAGCTTTTGACAACAATATGGTTGAGTGACCACGTGTGCAGTCACCCGGAATAAAAAAGCTTAGAGAACACACAAGCTAAGCTTTCGACAACAATATGGTTGAGTCACCGCGTATGCACTGACTCGGTATAAAAAAGCTTAGAGAACACACAAGCTAAGCTTTTGACAACAATATGGTTGAGTCACCGCGTATGCACTGACTCGGTATAAAAAGCCCAGAGAACACACAAACTAGGCTTTTGTGACAACAATTCGGTTAAAGAGCTAAGTTTTGCTTAGCGCGGTTTAGGTTGTGATTAACTAAATCATTACCTGAGATTTTCACCGCTTCATAAAAATCTGCTAGAGCAGCCGTGTCGTTTTTCGACATAATGCGCGCAATACCACGGTTACTTAAAGCGAATGATGTAAGTTCACGGCGCTTATAGCCGCGTACTTCGCTTTTGTTAAGAAGCTCAATTGCTTCTGTGCAAAGTGATTCTGCGTGACTGAAGTTCTTTGACTTCACGCTTGCTGCACAACGATTAAATGCAAGTTCATATTGACGATTTAAGTCAGTTGATTGTGTTGTGTTTGCTAACACAGCATCATACTGGCCTTGCATAATGGCTTGCGATGAATCTGAGTCATTGATAACCATTAATTTATAGTCACTCTGATCAGCGATTGCGAAAGCTGAACAAGTAAGTAATGAGCTAAGGGCAAGTCGTTTTAAAAGTGGTTTAAACATGGTTAGTTTCCTCGTTAATCGCAGCATCGTTTGCTGATGAGTTAACTTTAGAGTAATCCATCTAAACCGACAAACGATTAAAATAAACCTGATAGATGAATTTTTTTAACTCATAGCCTGTTTGTGTAAAAGGGCGAGCGACTTGAGTGTGTTTGATTTAAAGGTGAAATAAATATCGCTTGCAATTTCATATTTTAAATATACGATCCGTATATGTTTCATATATTGGTGATGTGATGGGTATTGTTAAAATTAGTGATGAACTGCATGAAGAAATCCGTAAAGCAAGCACGGCGATGGTGCGTTCAATAAACTCGCAATCAGAGTACTGGATTAAAATAGGTATGTTAGCCGAGCTCAATCCAACCATGACCTACAGTGACATTATTAAAGAACAGTTACAGCTAGCGGATGTTGCCGTTAAGGAAGGAATCGATGAAAAAAGTGGTAATTAAAACACAGGACGAGCTGGCGCTCATGCGTGAATCGGGGCGCTTATTAGCCAAGGTGTTCGCGTATTTAGACCCTCATGTCAAAGCGGGGGTAACTACAATGCAAATTAATAACCTTGTTGAGCGCTATATTGTTGATGAATTGCAGGCAAGGCCGTCGAGCAAAGGCCAGTACGATTATCCTTATGTGCTAAATGCCTCTGTTAACGAGGTGGTATGTCATGGTTTTCCTAATGAAAAGTGCGTTTTAAAAGAGGGAGATATCGTCAATATAGATATCACACTTGAAAAAAATGGCTTTTTGGCAGACTCCAGTAAAATGTACATGATTGGGGCGGTTTCACCGCTGGCAACGCGTCTGGTTAATAAGACTCAAGAGGCGCTGTGGCATGCAATCAACATGGTAAAACCAGGTGTGCGGCTTGGTGATATTGGTAACGCCATTGCAAATTTTGCTCACCAACAAGGCTATAGCGTGGTGAAAGAATACTGTGGACATGGCATAGGGCAAGAAATGCATGAAGGACCCGATGTGCTCCACTATGGTAAAAAAAATACCGGATTAGTGTTTAAAGAAGGTATGACCTTCACCATCGAACCTATGATAAATCAGGGAACGGCTAAAATAAAAACCAAACCCGATGGGTGGACGGTTGTTACTCGCGATAAAAAACTTTCTGCACAGTGGGAGCATACTTTGGCGGTGACATCTGCTGGTGTGGAGGTGTTGACCTTACGTGAAGAAGAGCAACACTTTTTAAATCGCCTAAGTTAGAACGACACTTCGGGTGTTGGCTCTTCGGATAACCAATTTAAGGCAGCCGTTTTTGATTTGAATATGTTCATTGTCATTCCGGCTTTTTTATATAAGTTGCGGTACGTTTCTCGGAGCAGGTTTGCGCCTTCAAGTTCATCTGAAATCACCAACGCGGTTTTTTTTGAGGCGACACCTTTACGTTTTAGTTCTGATAAATACACCATCAGTTTTTCAAGTGCCCCCGGTGTTGCCATACATGAGTTTTCAAATTCAACCAATTCATACCAGCCTCCGTAGGTATCAATCAATTTAGTAATGTATGCTTGTTGAATAAATGAATGCGCGTCGATAATTTCTTCGTTAAACGGTCCAGTCGCTGTTGCAAAGAGCGTGTGCTGATGTTGATAAAACTCAACTAATCCATGAGGTTTAAAGTTTTTATACGGAAAATGTTTGGTCGAGGCTGTGCTGCGCATAAATTCAATCCCTGAAACACGAATATACTGATTTATTATTAGTTTATTGATAGTAGCAGTTAATTATCCAACTTCAACCTTTGTGATTACACAATTTTAAAACGTTAGATTTAAATATTAGGTATAACTACCATGTTGAACCCGCCTGAATATAGATAGCATTTTGTTCTGGGCCATGCGCTACATCTAAGCCAATACTGATACCATAATGCTCGTCAATTAAGTAACGAAAGCCCGCGCCTACTGTATTTACGGTGTCTGCTTTTGATAAGTCAGAAAAATTGTCGGCAGCCCAACCCATACCCGTAAATGCATTTAATTTTATTTTATGAGTGACCTTATAACTGGCTTCTGCTTCAGTGACAAATACATTAAGTCCTTGGTAACGCGTAGCCGATACACCGCGCAAACCAATACTGGGTGGAATATATACGGGTAAGCGTTTGTCGCCTCGGTTATTAACCGAATCGTATTGCATACGTAATGCAAAGTTAAACTTATCGGTATAACGCCAGTAATTAAGAGCGGTTAGTTTTAAACTGGTGTAATCGACTTTACTGCCAATCGCCTCATCGAAATATAAGTACTCGGCTTTATAGTTAAAACCACGCTCAGGGTTAAGCGGGTTATCTCGGCTATCGTACTCTAATAAGGGGCCAATACCTGAAGTATTTACATCGAGTGAAAGGTGTTCTTTGATGATGCCATTCTCAAGCAAAAAATCTTCAATGGGGTTCTCTGCCAAGCTAATGTCCACCTGACGGTAAATTTGTTTGAAGCCATAAAAAAAGTTGCTGTCTTGATACCGAAGTTTTAAATTTTGAAATAGGGCAGGGCCTTCAATATTGAGAGAAAGTGGTGTGAGTAGTTTTATTTCATCAAAGGTGTAAAAGTCGAGGTTTATACTCGCCCAACCAATAATACCTTGGTAGCGAATACGGTCTTCATCCCAAAAGGTAATATGCCCAACAGCGGCTCCTTTGGTGCCATTTTTTGTGCCCATAAGACCCACTAAGCTGATGCTTTGTGGCAAGGTCGACCCTTCTTTTTTCTGCTTTTTTCTCTTCTTTTCGTTATCGTGAAAAAATAGCCCAACGACACCTAACCCAGGCCCGACGGCAGGCTCTGTAATAAAGGTTGGAATAGGTAAAAAAGAAATCGGTTCATCCACTTTTTGTTGCTGATTACTTAATTGCGTTTCTGCTGGCTTTATCGCGTAGTCATCATAGCTGGAAGCAACACTATGGGTACTCACGAACCATGCAGCCGCTAAATTTATTAGTACAACGTTTCTCACTTCTTTTTTACCTCAGTTTTGTGTTTTGCTTCCTTGGCGTTCGGTTATCAATGTTTTTATAGCTGGTAGTTAAACTCCAAGCGATGGTCACCGTCCATAAAATCGACATTTTCATTCCAGTTTGCAAAATACCGCAGATTCATGCGTGGATTAATTTGGTAACTTGCAGCAAATTCGTGGGTTAGGATATGACTTTGATCAAGGCCATAATAATGGTCTTTGTAGGTATCACTTCCTCCAATGGTTGTTAACCAGAAGGGGTTGTAGTTCAGCCAGATTTTGTCGGAGATAGTAACTTTCGCGTACATACCTATTAACCCATACGCTCCCATAATTGAGTAGCCACTGTCTCGAGAACCATCGTCCTCACGTGCATTTTCACCCAACGACGCACCAACCCCAGCTAATGGATAAAACGAGAAACGTCCCATAGGTTTGAGTGCCTTAATATAGCTGTAAGATACATCCATACTTTCGTCGGCAACCAAATTCGCATTCAGATTATAGGTTGCGTCTATTTGAGTGGCACTCATGGTGGTTAAATCAACAGAAAAATTACGGAAACGGAATGAATCGATTGAGTCTGTGGTTTTGCTATCACTGTCCCAACCTAATGTATCTCCGTAGATCCCTTTTACTTCAATGACATTCATTCCTGCGGTAGTTGCAATACCGGTGTCGTATGCTTGACCAATTTTAAGGTTGAGGCCTTTATTGGTAGCACCTATACCCACCTGCGTATATACAGCGAGTGGATCCGACATATCCTGTACTGCTTTTTCTTCAGCAGCAACCACGCTAAGTGGCACACTCAATGAGCATAAAAGAACAGAAAAGTACTGTGAGTTCATGTGTTGTCCTTACACAAAATAGAGATAAAAAATAGGTACTTTAAGTACTTATAGTCTATTTGCTCGATGAGTTCAATAATCGAGCTGATAAAGTTAGTCGGTTACAAGCGAAGCATGGGGTAGATCAATTTAGGGCAATTTATTCATGTAAAGAGCGTAAAAAAACCAGTAAAAAATCCCCTCACCACACTGCCTACACCAGAGCCTTAAGTGCACGTTTAGCCGTTTATAAATTTACAAATAAGGGCTGCTAGCAGCGATATCCACTGTGCTGTGTCCTTCATTTCATTCTTGATTGCTTATTTGGTTGCTGAATAGGCATTTCTAAATATTTAAAAGTTAATAAAATCAACTTATTAATAAGGGCTGTGTGGGTAAAAGAAAAGTTGATTTAAATCGTGTTTGCCTAATTTAGAAACTAGAAATAGTGGCTTTTTCATCTATACTGATTGTTGATTCATCATGAGACTATGATGTTATTAACAATGAAAAAGGATGATTTATGAAAAAACTACTCGCGGCGGCTATTTGCAGCTTGGTGTCCACCGTAAGCCTTGCTGCAGATAAACCAAACGTGTTGGCCATTATGGTTGATGACGTTGCCCCAATTTCACTTAGTGCATATTCGCATGGTATGACTTACCCGACCCCAAACATCGACCGAATTGCTAATGAGGGTGCGCTTTTCACAGATCATTATGCGCAACCCAGTTGTACAGCAGGGCGAGCGGCATTTTTAATGGGTCAGTTACCAATTCGTACAGGTTTAACAACGGTAGGCCAGCCCGGTAACCCGTTAGGAATTAAAGAAGCCGATCCTACATTGGCTGAATTCTTAAAAGACCGTGGTTACATGACTGCTCAGTATGGTAAAAATCATTTAGGCGATTTGGATGAACACTTACCAACTAAGCATGGCTTTGATGAGTTTTACGGTAACTTGTATCATTTAAATGTTTCTGAAGAGCCAGAACAAGCTGATTACCCTAAAGATCCGAAGTTTATAAAACAGTTTGGGCCACGAGGGGTTATTGAGTCATATGCTAATGGTAAAATTACGGATACAGGACCACTGACGCGTAAACGAATGGAAACGTTTGATGAAGAAGTGTTAGAGCGTTCGCTCAATTTTATGGAACGCGCTGTTAAAGCTAAAAAACCATTCTTTATTTGGCATGCCACTAGCCGCATGCATGTTTATACGCACTTAAAACCAGAAAGCCGTCATTTAGCAACCGATATTAGTTCGGAAGAAGATATTTTTGGTAGTGGTTTAATGGAGCATGATGGGCATGTTGGCAAACTGCTGGACAAACTGGATGAGCTAAAAATTGCAGATAACACCATTGTTATTTACACCAGTGACAATGGTCCAGAGCAATCAAGTTGGCCTGATGCAGGCACAACCTCGTTCCGTGGTGAAAAAATGACAACCTGGGAAGGGGGTGTTCGCGTCCCATTTTTGGTTCGTTGGCCTAACAAAATTCCGAAAGGCTTAAAGCTCAACGGTATTTCATCACATGAAGATGTTTTTCCGACTATTGCCGCTGCGCTCGGTGAGAAGAACTTACGTGAGAAACTGAAAAAATCAGATAAAGTTTATATCGATGGTGAAAATAACCTTGATTACTGGACTGGTAAGGCTGATAAATCTGCGCGTAACTTTTTCTTTTATTACTATGAGTCGCAGTTAACTGCTGTTCGTTTTGGCCCTTGGAAAATGCACTTTGCAACGAAGCCAACCGGGATTTACTACGATGATATGATCACTCACAGTATGCCCAAACTATTTAACTTACGTAAAGACCCTTTAGAGCATTACGACGGGGTAACGGGTTTTCACCAAATCATGCGTAAGAGTTGGTTATTGCAACCTATTATTGCCAAGTTAAATGAGCATGTAAAAACGTTTGTTGAGTTCCCGCCTCGCCAAGAAGCAGCCTCACTGAATGTAAACGAAGCAATAGAAAAAGCGAAGTCATTAAATTATGGCCACTAAAGCCAAACAGAGTCTGTAATAAATAGGGCCTTTTTAGGCCCTTTTTATGGCGTGTTTATTTACCAATACTGTTCATCATTTCTAGTTGTTGAATAAACTGTTGAACTTGCTGATTGCCCGGTACAAGGCGCGCTAAGTTTCGTGCATAGAAGAGTGCTTGAGCGTAGTTTTCTTCACCAGCATACCACTGGGCTAAACTGTAACTGATGTCTGGGTTATTTGGTGCGAGTGTGAATGCATGTTCAAGGGCTGAAATGGCATGTGGCATGTCACCCAAGTCTTGCAACAACAACGCATAAGTAAAAGAGTAATTGGCATTGTTTTTTGCAAAATTAGCGGCATTTTTTAAGTGACCTAACGCAGCCTCTTTTTGCTTGGTGCGAATTAAGCTCATTGCCAATGCATAATGCAAATCGGCACTTTCATTATTTACAGCTAAGCCTTGTTTCAAGGTTTTCTGGGCGGCCTCCTCATCTCCTTGATTCCGATATAAGTCGGCTAAGTTAACATAGGCAGGTGCAAAAATTGGCTCAATGCTGATTGCTTGCAGATAATGTGCTTTGGCTTCCTCTGGTTTTTGTAGAGTAAGGGCGAGATTACCTAAGTTGGTATGTGCGTACCCGCGCTCAGCTTGATACAGCTGGGTTTGTTTATATTCATTAAGGGCTTTATTCAGGCGCTCAGAGTCTGGTTCATTCAATCCACTTGGAAAAGCCTCCATTAGCATAGGCGCTAAGTCGCGGGCTGCTTCTGCTCTTATGGGAAGGTGCGTGTCATCAAGCAGTGGATTGAGCATTCGCCAGCGTTGGTTGATGTCAAAAGGCATTGCCGCTTCAATAGCTGCTTGGCGTTTCAGCGGCTCAGGATCTTTTACTGATCGCGCAATCGCAACTACGGCATTGTTATCGGGGCTGCTTGCTAAACGGCTCAGTGCCGATGCGCGAATAATGTCAGGAAATGATTTGTCTTGCACAATTTTTGTCAGCATGGCTGATGCATTGGGTAACCCATTATCAGCGACATGGAACGCCTCTGAAAAGTGCTCTTTGCCTAAATGTGCCGAATTTGGGTGCCAGTTTCGTATCTGCTTTTCTGCCCACTGAGGTGTTTTATCATCATGGCAGCTATTACAGGCATTGGGTGCATTGGTTTTAAGAGTTAGGTCTGGACGAGGTACGCGAAAACTATGATCGCGTCTGGCATCAACTTGCATGTACGTAGTGGCGGGCATATGACAATCAACACATTGGCTACCTTCACTTTCGAGTTTATGACCGTGGTGCTCGGGTGTATCGAAATCGACTTGGCTGTGACACTGTGTACAGGTTTGGTTGCCGGGTAGTTTTAGCTTTCCTGAATGCGGGTTATGGCAATTACTACAGGTTACGCCTGCATTAAACATTTTACTTTGTAAGAATGAGCCCCACACATAATTTTCATCCCACACTTGGCCATCAACATGATAGAGCTCAGGCGTAAGCAGCGATCCGCGAAAATCCTGTAAAAAGCTATGGGGATCACTTCGGTCGTTAAGTTGCGAACGACGAGCATGACACGTTGCACAGACTTGAACTTGGTCACTTTTTACGAGAGGTTGCACGCTTTTCATGCTGCCGTCTTTTTGTGTAGTGAACAACGGCGTTTGCGTGTTTATATTGTTAGCAAAGCCTTTATCTGTTCTTTTTTTATCACCATTTGCCCATTTTAAGTGTTCAGTTGTATCGCCATGGCACGCTTTGCAGCTGACGTTGATAGCGCTGTAGGTTGAATTAAAGCGGTTGGTGTTAAGATCGAATTGCTTTTTAAATTCAGTTGAATGGCAATCGGCACACATGTGATTCCAGTTTTGTCCTTTTTGTGACCAGTGAAATAAATCATGTTGTTTTTGCTCAGGATGAAGCACAAACCAGCGCTGCCCGCCGTTTTCCTTACTACGAGAATCCCACGCAAACGGAAAAAGCTGAATGTGGCCCCCTCCCATATCAAACATATATTGCTGCAGTGGCTCGTAGCCAAATGTATATAAAACGGGATAGTCAGTCAGGGTGCCGTTAAGGTTTGGCATAGCAATAAATAGCTGTTGGTCGCGTGTATAAAAGCGTGCTTTTTGATCTTGGTATTCAAGTGTTTGATCATCAAAGTTGCCAAGCACTGTGGCCGGTGTGGCTTTTTCCATTGCATGAAAATGGTGTGATGTTTGCCAATCCTCGACCTGACTTTGATGACAATTAATACACGCAGGTTCTGCGAACACTTTCACAGCAACGAGACTGATAAAAATCCAGATTAGGCGCATCACTGAACAATTCCTTTTTATTTTTTTAGTAAACCTATTAATGAGTTATATCAGTTTGAGCTGCATAATCAAAGTACAGTATTAAATTAAAAACGCCCTGCTTTTTAAGGACAGGGCGTTTAGGGAAGTGCTTTATTCTGCTGCTTGTTTACGTGCTTTTAATTTTGCAGCATGGTCAATTTCAAATTCAGGCATGTCTTTATTACCCTTCATTAAATAGTTATCCATCCAGCGCATTAATCGTAAGCTGTAATCGTATTGAGCAGCCACTTTTCGGTTGCCGTGGCCTTCGCCTGGGTAATACACCAAACGCACATCTTTACCTTGTACTTTCATGTAGCGATATAGCTCCATTGATTGAGCAGGGTGTACGCGAGGATCATCTTTACCGTGCATAATAAGTAGCGGTGTTTTAGATTGACCAGCCCAATATATTGGGCTGCGCTCTAAGTACCACTGCCATTTATCCCACGGGTAAGAACGCGCGTGAACAAGGTTCATTTCATTCGAAATATCAGTTGTACCAAACTTAGAGAGTTGATTTGAAACACCCACAAACATGACGCTGGCAGCAAAGTGCTCGGTGAGCTTAGTTGCAGCCCATGCAGAGGCATAACCACCGTACGAGCCACCGGTAATACCCACACGTTTGCTATCAACTAATCCCATTTCAACTAAATGGTTTTTAAAGTCGACAAGGTCATCAAACTCTTTACCTGCATAGTCGTTTTGGCCAAGCTTAGAGTAGTCAACCCCTTTACCTGTTGAACCGCGGTAGTTTGGATAAAACACTGCATAGCCGCGTGCTGCACCCATTTGCCCTGGGCGAGAGTAATTGGTTAACCAGCCATTTTTGTCATGACTTTCAGGCCCACCATGCACCGACATAATGAGTGGGTAACGGGTTCCTTCTTGGTAATCTAGTGGGTAAATTAGTACCCCTTCAATGTCTACACCGTCGCGCGCTTTTAGCGAGATAGTCTCTTGCTTTGCAAAGCGTTTATCGCTTAACCAGCTGTTTGAATCGGTTAAGCGGGTGGCTTTATTACCGCGAATAATAAAGACTTCGTTCGGGTGCTGCGCCGTATTAGCGCGAACAGCAAGTGTTTTGTCTGAGTCAGATACGCTTAGGTTTGTGGCAATAAATTTGCCTTCTTTGATAATCTTTTTGTACTTATTGCTACCAGTTTTAATACTCGCAATAAAGCTTTCAGTGCCCACATTGGCTATGAAATTAAGCGTATTGCGTTTATGAGACCACTCAAAGTCAACAACATGCCCCATAAAGTTTGGCAGCCATTCAGTGATTTCAGCTGTATCAGTGTCGGCTATAAATAAGCGACCTGTGGCTGGGTCGTGTTTGTCTTCGGCCCCTAAAATAGCAATATATTTACCATCGGCAGACAGCTCAGCATCGCCTAGCTTGCCTTCTGTTTTAAAAGACAGAGTGACTTCATTGCTTGCAATATCATACAAGTGCCACATTGATTTCGTGTATTTATCATCAATAAGCGCTGTTGGTTGGGTTTTAACAAGTAGTTTTTGACCATTTGCAGACCAATTCATATCACTGACGTAGTCATTTACATTCAGTGCTGTAGGCTTTAATGGGGTGTTAGAGTTCGCTAAATCGACAATAAATAGCGCTTTATTATCCAGACCTAACTCATAAACTTCAGCCATAAAACCAAGTTTTTTTAGTTCTTTTTCAGACTTATCTTTTGCTGGTAATGCCAAAATAGCCACATGTTGGTTATTTGGGCCTAATTTATAGCTTGAAATAGATGTGCCTTTTAACGACAACACTTTTTGCGCTTGGCCACCATCAACAGGGATTTGGTACAGTGAAGTGTATTCGTCATCATTCAATTTAGCTAAAAAGTACACCGTTTTGCTGTCGTTAGACCATTGAATGCTTTTGATATTGACCTTACCTGTAATGTAAGGACGTTCAACGCCTTTGTCGTCAACAATGAAAAGCTCACTGTAATTGTGGCCATTTTTATCTTTATATAATGTGCGTGGGACCGAGCGTGTAAAGGCAACATTATCGCCATCTGGGCTGACACTGGTTTGAACGACAGATTGAATCAATGGGATATCATCAATCGTGATAGTATCGTTGGCTACAGCAAATGTGCTAGACAAACCAACGGCTAAGGCTAAAACTGACTTTAGCATAGTGTTTTCCTTCGCTTGTTTTATTATTGTCACCGATTATAGCAATATGAAACAGGATTAGTAACGAATGCGGTTAATGACTATACCGAATGCCTAAATAGAAGCGACGACCATTTTTGTATATGCCTGTTGGAGCATACTGATTGCGCTCATAGGTATAGGTTGTTTCATTGGTGAGATTGATAGCATCAAAAATAATATCAAACTGTGTTGTCAGCTTAATAGTTAAGTTACCATCGAGTTGCCCAAAATTGTCCATCATGGTCTCGCCAACGCCGGTGGCGAATTCTGTACGGTAGTTATAGGCAAGGCGACTACTGATGAGTTCATTCTCATAGTAACTAGTTAAATTTATTGTGTGTTTTGAAGTACCGGGTATTGCATTAATGCTGGATGCATTGCGCTTACTACGCTCTCCATCTACGAAGGTGTAATTAGCAATGACACCAAACCCATAAAACAGCTCTTGCTGATAACCCAATTCAAGTCCACGAATCGTGCCGCCGCTTCCATTTATGGGCCTATCAATGGTCATGGCGATATTTTCATGCTCCTCAATGCTTCTTTTAAACTCAACAAACGATTCAACATCTTTATTAAATAGTGCGGCTGATAAAAGCCCCGCATCTGCAAAGTACCATTCTAGGCTAGCATCAAATTGGTTGGCTCTATAAGGGTCTAGATTAGGGTTACCGCCTTGGCCTTGAGCTTGTGTTACGTTGTAGTTAGTAGAAGGCATTAAGTGATTATATTGTGGGCGTGACATAACTCTAGCAACACTAAAGCGGGTGACAATATCGTCGTTAATATTAATGTTTAAATTTACACTGGGTAATAGATCGGTGTAATTTTTTTGATGTGTTTGCCATTGATAGCTGTCTGGGAGTTCAATCGGCGATGCAATTCGTTGATAGGCAGCAGCGTCTTGCTGCGTGTTTACTGCTCGAAGTCCTAGGTTTGCGCTATAAGAGTCACCCGATAAGTTTAATTTAACATAACCCGCCGTTGTTCTTTCTTGGATATCAAACCGACTGGCTTTTTCTTCTTGTTGTTCGAATTCAAGCGTATTGAATTGCTTGGCGAGAGAATCAATATCTGCATAGCTGTATTTTTTTAAGGTGTGTTGATCGCCAATCCCCGCTAAAAAGTCAGTAGGTATGGTTGCGGGAAAATCAGCTAAGGTCCACCCAAGTTGCTCTGTCAGCGCATCATAAGAGCCATTTACAGAACGCAGACGAATAAAATCACGTTGATGGTCACGGTATTTCACGCCAAACTTGACCGAAGAAATAATTGAGTGATCAATCGCACGTTCAAAGTCGCCTTGCAGATACAGCTCTTGATCGGTTGAATCTTGGCTATCGTTTCTTGCTTCTGTCAATTGCCATTGTTGAGCATCGAGTGGGGAGGTTGCGTATTCAGCAATGATGTTTTTACGTTGTCGAGTATCAACCGTGTAGGCTGTATTGGCTGAAAACTGTGATGTGTAATCTTGTTTCGAACCGCCGCCACCATGTGTAAAACCAATCTGGTAGGTGTTTTGCCATAAATCGGCTTGCTGTGAAACAATCAACTGCATACTACTGGTATCAATTTGTGACTCGCGCCAGATGGCTTCCATCGCGGTACTGTGTGGCTTGGACTCATCGGTTACTGTTGAATAACGAGCAAAGGCTAAGGTGTTGTCGATAATGTCAGCATTATAAACGCGTCCTCCTCTGGCGAATACGCTGCTTGGTTGCCATAAAAAGTTTTGGTTACTGTTATTGGCATCAAGTACAGAATACAACCCGTTGAGTTGAATATTCCAATCAAAATTCATTTGATGCTCAAAGGCAAATGTTGCGGTTGTTAATACACGACGTTGTTGAAAGAGTGCTGAACCGCCGCCGCCTGGTGTCCAAATATGATTGATATCGGCCATTTTATCGCTTGGGCTTAGACTAAGGTCGTCATTCTTCTGAAAGTGTTGTTCATGCCACCCCCATGACTCTAATCCATCGCGGCGCAGCAATCGGTCATTGCGGGTAAAAGTGAGTAATAAACCACTTTGTTCAGACTTGTTTTTCCAATTATAAAAACTAGCAAACTGCGGGTCGAACTCGCCAGAAAGATCGTTATATTGCAGTTGAGAATTAATAACAAAGTGTTTATTAGGCGTTTGTAAGGGTCGCATTGTTTTGATATTAACGGCGCCACCTAGCGATCCTTCATCATGATCTGCTTGTGGGGTTTTATACACTTCAAGTGAGGCAACTAAGTCTGCTGGTAGTAGCGTGTAATTAAACCCACGGTTTGGCTGAGACGATATCCACCAATCGGCAGAAGCGATAGATTGTCCATTGAGGTAAGTGCGGTTTTGCTCGGGTGTGGTCCCGCGAACGCCGACTCGCTCACCTTCTCCTTGGATCCGAGAAAGTGAAATTCCGGTCACACGTTGGAGTGCCTCAGCGACATTTTTATCAGGAAATTTACCGATATCTTGCGCACTAATTGTGTCTATAATTGAGTGACTATTTCGTTTATCATGGAGTGACTTGACAGCGCTGTCATGAAAGCCCCGAATTTGAATAGTTTCTAATCCGTTCGTTGCATCATTGTTTGATTGAGCAGTAGCCAACTTCGAGCCGGATAGACATAACATAAAACTAGAATAGGTAAATAGGGTCATAAAATTGAGCGTTTTAAAAGCCATGCTAAATCCAACTAAGCGGTTAATGTGTTCAAAGACTCGCTGCCTAACAATGTGATCAAGCGCTTGGGGCTGTTGTTTGTGCCCAATTTATACTTTACGCTCTCTTGAATTATTTAACCATATATTAACGCGTGTAACAATTAAACAAATGTCGATGTCAACCCAACAAAAAGTAATGCTTAACGATGTCATCGTTGACTTTATAAGCTTAAAAGCAAAAGTGCAGGGCACCTGGGTTGATGTGGAGTCAAAACAGTTACTGTTGCTTTCCTTATTATTAGAAAACCAAGGAAAGGCTGTATCGCGAGAACAGATAATGGATGCTGTTTGGGGCGAGGTGATTGTGAGTGACAACTCGGTAAGCCAGTTAGTCACTCAACTGCGCAAAAGTCTGCATGATACAAAAACACCACAACAGATTATTCGAACCGTCCCGCGTATTGGATATCAATTAATCGCTCAAGTTAGTGAGCCCCCGACATTACTGGAGCAAGTAGCGCCGAGTAACTCTAAAAAAATGGTGTTTTGGGGTCTTGCAGGAGGGCTGATTGGTGTATTTTCAACCCTGTTTTTACAATACTTTTTTGCGGTTGATACTAAAGCAGTCGAGTTTAATTATCGTACTCGTGTAACTTCTGCGCCTGGTACTGAGTCGTTTTTACGTTACTCACCCGACGGACGTTATTTAGCTTTTAGTCAGTCAGATGAAATGCAAAACCAGTTTGATCTTGCTGTGTTTGATCAACAAAGTAAAACCGTACACAGTGTCAAAAGCTCGGGCTATTCTGAAGAAGCCCCTGTTTGGTCACCTGATGGTAAATGGTTAGCGTATTATCGTTATGACCCTCTACGTTGTGACATACGCATGATTGGCGTTAATAACGCGATTGAAACATGGCGATTGAGCCCTGAATATACGCTTACCAAATGCAACCCTTACAGTGCACCTACGCGTCTAAAGTGGTATCAGCCTAACGCACTGTTTGGGATAACTTGGCATGATAATCAACCTCGCTTAATAAAGTACACACTCAGTACTGACGGCCTTGTTAAAGTTCTCGATACAACACTTGTCGGCGAGTTCAAGCCGCTCGCTTTTGATATTAATCATGACGGTAATATGCTTATTCTTGAAAAGCAGGGCATTTGGTACAGTCTTTTTGAAGTCAGCCTGCATGATTTATCAACGCGGCGTGTTATTAGCCGCCAGTTATATAAGCAACATCCTGTTATGTATGATCAAACAGGTCAGCATATTTTGTATGTTGAAGAAGATCTTAAACGCAGCTCATTAGAAGGCGAGCCCTATACCTTACATAAATCGAGGGGGGTTATTGCCAGCCTTGCTGTTAACCCCGCTACGGGTGATATAGCCCATGCTGAAGGGGCGGCACAAATCAACGCTTATCAGTTAAGATTAAGTAAATCACCTCAAGGGATTTTGGTTGATAACGTTGCACAACTTGCCTCGTCAACTCAAATGGATTTTATGCCGACATTGTCACATGATGGTAAGCAGGTTGCGTTTATTTCTATGCAGCGCCCGAGTGTTACAGCGTTTTCGCGCGCTGAGGTGTGGGTTAAGCATCAACGTAGAAAATCAGCTAATCTAGTGGCTCATCTTCCAAGCAATATAATGCCAAAATATCTGCAATTTTCACCAAATGGCGACACTTTATTGCTTATGGATGAAACGCAAAAAGTGTACTTGATTAACACGTTTTCACGGCGCTTAGTGCCCATTATTTCAGGTTTTGAGCAATTAAATGCGGTTCGCTGGTCAGCCGATAGCCAAAGCGTGTTGTATCAAGCAAAATCGGCTCAAGATGAGTGGCAAGACTGGCGTTATGATTTACAACAGAGCAGTAACTCATTACTTGCGAATAATGTGTCACTGTTCAGGTTGTCAGCAGAGCAACCACTTTGGCAATTGAACCCCTCGTATTCAGATTATGAACAAACATTGCGGTTTTATTTATCGGCTGCACTTGAGCAGCATATTCCTTTGTCACAATTACTGCCGTCTATGGCGTTGTACAAGCCTGCCTTCTTTGAAGGAGGCATGTATTACGTGTTGCGTGAAGGTCGTCAGTTATCTTTATATTGTTACTTAATTGCTTCTAAAGAGAATTTATTTATAAAACCACTGAGTGTGTATGGTTTAGACATCGGAGTTGAATTAACAATGAGCAGCTCAGTGGATGGAACACAATTAGTATTTAGTCAGGTTGAGGGGATTGAAACCGATATTTTAGTTCATCAAGTGATTAATTAAGTGTCGTTAAAAACGCAGAAATAGACTGGGTATTCCAGTTCCTGTCTTGGGCTTCTTTGAAAGCTGCTTGAGCAGATTCTTTGGCGAGTTGTAGCTGCTTCTGTTGTAGCTGTAGCTTTGCTTGTAGCAGCAAGAGTTGGGGATGATTATTATCATGATTAAGGGCATCGTTTAGCGCGGTTTGAATAGCTGTAGTAGGTTGGTTTAACTCAAACAATAACTGTGCTAAATCTCGTTTGGCTCTAAAATGCCCTTGTTTGGCCGCGGCAGTTAACCACTTTTGCGCTTTATTCGGGGCATAATCAACATAGCGTTGGTTTAATAATTCGCGACCAAGGCGATATTGCGCATTGGCAAAGCCATTTTGTGCAGCAAGCAAAATCCAATTTAGGCCTTTTTGCCTGTCTACCTGACCATAATCCCCACGCAGTAAATTAGCCCCAATTCTATATTGAGAATTAGCGTAACCATTGCGTGCAGAGGTAAGTAATAACTCACTACTCGCGGTGTTTTTTTGCCAGTGATATTTCAAAAGTTTACTGGCATTGTATTTATCTGAACTTAACCAATTAGCAATGTAATATTGCACGACTGCATTGCCTTGTTCTGCGGCATCGATGAGTTCACTTATTTCGTTTTGATAACTCTTTTTTTGGCGTTGGAAACTGTGCTGATACTGCTCCCCTTTAAAAGTAGTAAAATGGTATAGCAAAGAACGATTATAATGGGGTAAAGCATTATCGTCGGCCTTGTATTGCCAACGTTTAACAGCATTTATAAGTGCTTTATCAAAGGTTTTTTCTGGGTAAGAATCGACTAAAGTAATATCCCCCACCGCGCCATTTTTATCGATATCAAATTCAAGCCATACCCAGCCTTCAAGGCCATTGTTGTAAGCATGTTCGGGGTAGAGTGGTTCTACGGTGTAACTGCGGTTTATATTTAGGGTATGAACAGGGGAGGCTGTGAGCTCAGGGCGCAATTCTTTGTCGTATTTTTCAAAACTTATATGCGTTAACAACGCGGCATAGGCATCTTCAAGTGCTTGTTGTTGCTGTTCACTTTGCTCTGCAATCAGCCTGGCGGTATCGCGTGCTTCGACGAGACCAAAGTCGGCGGCTAAATTAAACCATGCATACGCTTTGGCACGGTTTTTTTCTCGCCCTTGGCCATGTAAATACATGACCCCAATATTATAAATTGCATCGACATTTCCTAATTGCGCTAACTCATAAAACTGCTGCTGTGCTTCATTGTAATTACCCTTGTGATAATCAAGTGTCGCACTTAAGAGGTCAGCATGGCTGGTGGTAGAATACAACACGCACACAAATAAACAGGCTATTGCCTGCAAGGATTTAATAACGCTTTTGTATAATTTGTAGTGGGTGGTATTAGCCGACACGAATTTTATATTTTAAGATTTTTAAACCGTTTAGCATTTGATTGTACTTGTTTTAAGCATGATTGCTAGTTGAAAAAAAGCGGTGAAAGTAGGTTCACCGCTTAAAACACCTCAGGGCGATGAGGCTTGCCTTCCATGGCAATAGTCGTGTACCTGTGTTAGCAAGTGTGTCGACTAGAAGTTAAAACGAATACCTGCAGAAAAGCGTCGTCCATCGGCATACACACCCGTTAGTGCCTGCTTAACACCTTCCTCTTGGTAGCTGAATGTATGCTCATCAGTTAAGTTAGTCGCTTCAAAAACAGCGGTAATGTTCTCAGTGACATTAAAGTTGAATGTCGCATCAACTTGGCCATAGGCATCTTGATACCCTGGCCAAGCACGACCTGTGTCGTATCCTGTGCGATAGTTATAAGACAGACGACCACCAAAACGCTCAGTTTCATAATAGGTACTGATGTTATAAGTATGCTTTGAAATACCTGGGATTAGTACGTCATTGCCATCTAAGTCTTTAGACTCACCATCGACAAAGGTGTAATTAGCTGCAACACCAAATCCTTCAACTATCTCCGTTTGTAAACCAAGCTCTAATCCTTTTAATGTGCCTGATGGGCCATTAATAGGGCGGCTGATTTCAATTTCGACACCATTGAATACTTCGGTTTGTGTGTTATTGCCCAATGTTGATTGTAAGTCTTTATAGAATAGTGCAGCCGAAAAAATGCCTGCATCAGCAAAATACCATTCATAACCTACGTCAAACTGAGTGGCACGATACGGGTCGATATTTGAATTACCACCCGTGCCTACACGTGTTTCGGTATTGTAGGTGGTTGCATTGGTCATTGCCGCATAATCAGGGCGGGTCATCACTCGGGCTGCACCAATACGCAGTAACATGTCGTCGTTTAAGTCTATAGCGAGATTTAAACTAGGAAGAATATCAAAGTAGCTGGTCTCTTCTTCTTGCCATGTTTTTGCATCTGCAGGGCCAACGTATGCGCCTGTTGTCTGTTTTGTTTCCACTAAACGAACTCCGACATTACCGCGCATGCCTTCAACGTCGATATCTGCTTTTACATAGCCTGCGAAAATGTTTTCTTCGATTGCAAAGTTACTATCAAATAATAAATTATATTGCCAATCAAGTGCATCACCATCACGACGTACTTTAGCTAAGTCAGTCATCGCGTAGTTACGAAGTGTGCTACTCGATCCAATACCCGATAAAAAATCACGGGGTGCTGGGTTTGAGTAATCGGCCAAGCTCCAGTTTAAATCAGTGCGTGTTTGTGATTGTAAGCGCACATTCTCACGTTTATGATCACGGTACTTTAGACCAAATTTAATTTTACTGAAGACAGCGACATCAATAGCACGCTCAAAATCTGTTTGAGCATAATATTCTTTATCTAGCGCATCATTTGAATCATAGCGTAAAAACCCTAGGTTCCACGCATCGCCATCGGCTGGGTCTTTTGCATAACTAGTTTCTATACTTTCAACATTCGCCGCATTGTAACTATGCACAGCATTTCCTTCCCAGCCGACACTTCGGTCAGTTTGTGTACCGCCAGAGCCTTCGGTCACACCAACATGATAAGACGATTTCCACGTTTCACCTTCATGGGTCAGTTTTAAATCATACGAATTCGTTTTAAGTTCTGAGTTACGTACTTTTGTTTCATCTAGGATGTTATTACCTGTTAGTGATAAACCAAGCGTGCCCGCTTGGGCAAAACGTCCCACTTTATCATGCGCTACAATATCTAAAGAAGTATAGTGCGAGCCGCCATAACCAGGTAACCAAAGGAAGTTTTGGTTAGCATTATTGGCTTTCATTGTTGAGTCTAGCGCGTTGAATGTAATGTCAATATTGTCGGTAGGGCGATACTGTAAAGTTAAGTTGAAACCCGCTCTAATACGCTCTTGAGTAAACATGGCAGAACCGCCACCACCAGGTGTGTATACATTTTCAATCTCAGTGCCATCTTCCAGAGTAATATCACGATGCGTCCAGCTCCATGCTTCAATACCATCGCGGCGCAGGTTACGTTTTTGTTTAAATACAGAAACAAGCGCACCGAGAGTTTCGTTATCATTTTTCCAACTATAAAGGCCTGCTAATTGTGGGTCTGTTTCACCCGAAATTTCACTGTGTTGCATTAAAATCGAACCTGCGATTCTATTTGCTTCAAGATCAAGAGGCTTACGGGTACGAACAATCACCGTCCCACCAATAGAGCCTTCATCTGTCTCGTCCTGAAATGTGTTTACACATTTAGGACTTATTATGACCAAGTCAAATAATACACCGATCAAACGAACACAACGAGATTATTCATTAGGCTTTAAATTACAAGTTGTCGACGCTGTAGAAAAAGGCGATATGACTTATAAACAAGCCCAAAAAATTTATGGCATACAAGGTCGCTCAACTGTGCTTACTTGGTTGAGAAAACACGGTAAGATGGATTGGACTCAATCACCTAAGATGACTATGCCTAAATCACCTAAAGCCAAAGAAAGCCCCGCACAAAAAATCAAGCG
>NZ_JAJJZF010000042.1:0-20219 GCF_020966275.1 Pseudoalteromonas sp. MB41
GGGCTTTGATTTGAAGTATCCCAAAATCGCGACAAAGTAACATCTATGAACTCTGAGACGAATTGACCGAAAAACTGCCAATTCCGCATCGTTCAGAGAAAAGTACAGACGTTGTTCTTCGATTGAAAAAATGGGTGGGGAATAAAGATTTGCCTGTTCTGCTCTCGTGAGAATAGTAATTTCGTTTTTGATGGCCATATCAGGGCTGTTCCGTATTAAATGTACGATATTTACCTAATTTGCCACACTTATAAGTAGTAACCCACCTCCGCAGCCATTTATTGGTGTGGTCTACAGAGGATTATGTCTTTTTAGAGGGGAAAATCCCTAGAACCCCAGATAGCGAATATTAACAAGGCTAAAACTATCAACAATACAAACCTTAGATCACCATACGTTCCATTTTGGAACGTATGGTGAACGACTTGAAGTCGTCTGAGTGCCAAAAGCTGCCGTACCCGACTGCTCTGTAAGGTCGCTTCTGGGTAGTCTCAGTGGCCAAGTCAGTTAGCCTTTATAAGTCTGCCAAGAATCATATGTTTTCCAGTTAGATACCCACTCAGGAATATCACCGGCAGTCATGGGCCGAGCAATGCCATAACCCTGCGCCAACTCACAACCCAGTCGTAATAGTGCTGCTCCGTGTTCGATGGTTTCTACTCCCTCGGCAATGACTTCGCGCTTGAATGTTTTAGCTAAACCTATGACGCTTTCAACAATCGCTAAATCGTCGACATCTTCCAGCATGTCACGCACAAAGCTCTGGTCGATTTTAATCAAGTAGGCTGGTAGACGTTTGATATGGGTAAGCGATGAATACCCTGTACCAAAGTCATCCAAGGCAAAGCATACGCCTAGTTCATGGCAAGCACTCATGGTGTTAAGCAATTGGCTGATGTCACTTAACTCACTGGATTCCAATACTTCCAATTCTAAATAGTGAGGGTCAACTTCGGGATGCGCTTCTAACAACGCTGTTATGCGAGTGGTGAAGTTACCTTGTTGTAATTGATAGGCGCTAATGTTGACACTGACAGATAGGTCTAAGCCCATGCTTCGCCATTGGCTTATTTGAATTAGTGCAGTGTCTATGACCCATTCACTTAGCTCCAGACTAATGGCATGACCTTCTATCGCTGGTAAGAAATCTAAAGGTGGGACTATACCGCGAGTAGGATGCTGCCATCGGATTAATGCTTCGACACCTATCACATCACCTGTGCGCATATTCACCTTGGGTTGATAATGCAACACAAACTCACGTCTACCCAAAGCTGAGCAAACATCGCCTATACTTTGCTGCCGAATCTTCATCGCATTATCTTGTGTGGTATCAAAAAATTGATAACGGTTTTTACCTGCTTGCTTAGCAAAATACATGGCTTGGTCGGCGTGACGCATGAGCAGGTCTGCATCTGCTTCGTCTTGTGGATAAAAGCTGACACCAATACTCGCTGAGATTTGCATTACAGCATCACCCAAAGTAACAGGAGCAGCAGCGGCCTTTAGTAGTCGTTTTAATACAGACTCACTATCTTCAATATTTTCCAAATCAACCATGACAGCAATAAATTCATCGCCGCCAATACGTGCCAGCGTATCACCTTCTCGTAACGCCTCTTTCATGCGCTGTGCCACTTCAACGAGTAGTTCATCCCCCACATAATGGCCGTAGAGGTCATTGACGGCTTTGAAGCCATCTAAGTCCATAAACGCAACGGCTAATGAATTATTGCGGCGTTGACACTGCACCATGTCATGGTTCAATCGGTCAGCCAGTAGTACACGGTTGGGGAGGTTGGTTAATGCATCGTAATGAGCAACGAGTTTCAGCTTTTCTTCGGCTTGTTTACAGTCAGTGATTTCTGTCCGAATGCCTACATACTGAAAGGGCTTACCTTTATCATCTAGGGTCGGAACAATAGTCGTTTTAACCCAATAGTCGCTGCCAGTCTTATTGGTATTCTTAATCTCACCATGCCACACCTGACCACTAGAAATGGTCTTCCATAAATCCACGAAAAACTCGTCTGGGTGTTCATCGGACTTAACGATTTTGTGGTTATGGCCCAGTAGCTCTTCACGGTCATAACCGCTGATGGCGCAGAACTTGTCATTGACATAGGTAATGCGGCCAGCAACATCAGCGATGCTCACAATGGCGTGTTCGTCTATTGCACCCTTTTGAGAGATTAACTCTCTATTCAACTCTTGGGTCGCTTTGGTCGCTTGGATTAGAGCGAGTTCCTTCTCTTTTTCAGCGGTTATGTCGCGGGCAGTGACAACTATCCTTTTATCCTCAAGCGAGATAATATGTGCGCTATAAGTACTATCGCCCGATGGCATCGACAGCATGTAGTCGAATGACACTAACGAGTTAGTTTCAATTGCCTCATCAAATGCATTTTTAAACTGCTCAGATACTTGTATTGGAAGTAAATCAAGCATCTTTTTCCCAATTAATTCATCGGGTGTCAGATATAAATCTTTACTATCATTCACATTATATTTGACTATAACGCCATCACTGTCGAGTACGAACTGTATATCTCGGTTTGACTCATTCACTGCGCACATTAAATCGTTTGTCTCGTTAAGTTCCTTGCTTTGAATTTTAAGTCTGGTGACATCTTTTTGAATGCCTAAATAATGTATTAGCTTTCCTTGATTATCAAAAATTGGCGACATGCTGAGTTCATTCCAAAACATCGAGCCATCTTTTCGATAGTTTCTGAGCGTTACTAGGCAGGTTTGTTGTTTCTTGATAGTTTCACGAATGATAGTTAATTGATCTTCTTGATCTTTATCATCTCCCTGTAGATAACGACAGTTTTTACCAATAATCTCTTCAAGGCTATAGCCAGTCATCCTCTCAAAAGCCGAGTTAACAAATATCAGCGGATTATCTGGCAGTGTAGGGTCCGAGATCGTTATGCCGTCACGAGAGTTCATAACAGCTGCCTTGAGTACGTTTAGATCAATCATATTTGTCCTTTTACAGCATCAATCATAAGCGCAATGCCATTACGCGTCTGTTCGTTATAACGCCTAAGAGGCAACTACCCACTTATTGACACTCAGCAATTTTTTTATATTATTACTTTGTAACGCGGTTGTAAATTCTTCAGTAATCATTGCCTCACACCACTATTTTATTATTGCTACACGTGCGCAAGAGTTATTGATATGGCAATTGTAAAAACTACGATGAGTGAATTTGTAAGCAAGGGTTTAAGTTTTCCATAGATGATTCTGATACGGGTTATTCAAGCCTTGCTTATTTAAAGGAATTGCCTATTTCGGAATTAAAAATCGACAAGTATTTTGTTGACGACATTGAAATTAATCAGCCTGAAAAATCTTACGCTATTGTTGACACGATTATTGAAATGGCTCGCGCATTTGTTGTGAAGAGTGTTGCAGAGGGAGTCGAGACTGATAAGCAATTTGCCTATTTAAAGAAAAAGAGGCGTAATCATTATTAGGGATATTTATTTTCAAAACCAATAGATAAGGACGACTGGTTAAAGTCTGTTAACAAAGAAACTAAGAAGAAAATTGGATGAATGATTAATCTATTTTATGCTTTCTGAAGGTCTCCTAACTCAGCTTTTGATACGGTAGGTAAACATAAACCAATGACCGCTTTTCGCTCAGGCTGTGTGAAAACTATTGATCACCTTTTGGACTAAGCACGGTGTTTATATGATCAATCAGTCTTAATGTAATCACCTATCTAATCTCCGTTTTTAGTATAATTAAATGGTCAGCCAAACCAGAGAGAATCTGTGATGTCTCACCATATTAAAGGTCAATCAAGAACACAAACTACACTGCTACCAGAAGTGCTAGATGATTTTGTCACTGAAGATAATCCCGTTCGAGTCATTGATGTTTTTGTGAATGAAATAAATCTTGAATCATTAGGTTTTAATCGGGTGCAGGCAAAACAAACAGGCCGTCCTTGTTATCACCCAGCAACACTGCTCAAGTTATATATTTACGGTTATCTAAACCGTATTCAATCATCACGCCGTTTGGAAAAAGAGACGCATCGCAACGTTGAACTGATGTGGTTAGTCGAACGTTTGCAACCTGATTTCAAAACCATTGCTGACTTTAGAAAAGACAACGGCAAAGGCATCAAGAATGCTTGCCGCCAGTTCGTTCAACTGTGCCGTCAAATGAACATGTTCAGCGATGCGGTATTCGCCATTGATGGCAGCAAATTTAAAGCTGTAAATGCCAAAAAGAATAACTTCACTCCCCAAAAAGCCAAGGACCATATTGCATTAATTGAAACGAGTATCAGCGACTATTTATTGAAGTTAGATAGTGCAGACGCTAACGATAAAAGTGATAAAGATGTGGGGTTGATGCAAGATAAATTAGCCTGGCTCAAGAATCGCCTTGTTGAGTTACAAGAAATTGAAGAAGCCGTTAATGCTCACCCAGACAAGCAGTTATCGTTAAATGACCCCGATGCGCGTTTAATGAAAACCGATAACATGAATCGCAAGGTCTGCTATAACGTGCAAAGCGCAGTTGATACAAAACATCATCTTATTGTCAGTCATGACATCACGATGTCGACAGACCGAGGCCAACTAACGCCCGTTACAACGCTAGTGCAAGAGGCTCTAGATAGAAAAGATATCACCGTTATCGCCGACAAAGGTTATTTCAGTCGTAATGATATTAAAGCAGCTCAGGATTTAGGCGCGACAGCTTTAGTCCCCCAAATCGATACATCGGGTTCTAAAAAGAAAGGCATATTTAATAAATCATTGTTCAAGTATGACCAAGACAAAGATATTTATGTTTGCCCAGCTGGAGAGGAGCTACCACATCGGCGAAACGTGTATGAGAGTGGCTTAGAGCAGAAGGTGTATGTCAATCATATCGCATGCAGGGACTGTAAAATTCGTGCTCAATGTACCCAATCAAAAACAGAACCGAGGAAAATGCGGCGTTGGATACATGAGGCTGAAATTGACGTAATGCAAACAAGGTTAGATGCTGCACCTGAAACGACGGTCATTAGAAAACAAACCGTCGAACACCCGTTTGGCACCATCAAAATGTGGATGGGGGCAACGCACTTCTTGATGACACGCAAGAAAAACGTCAGTACGGAAATGAGCCTCCATGTACTGGCCTACAATCTAAAACGAATGATGTCGATTGTTGGAATACACACACTCATTACCGCCATGCAGGAATGATGGCGAGTTGTTAGCAAAATCCTCTCTATTGCGCAGTATACAAGCTAATTTGCCATCCTTTTTAGAACCGTGACTGATAATATTTACATTACTGCTAGATAGCCTAATGACTTAAATATGGGTTTAAATCTGCGTAAAAATATCTGAATAACGATAGATTGGTCTTCGTTTTAGGTTTTCACACAGCCTGCGCTCAAAACCGACGGTCACCATTTATGCGACAGTAGAAAAATGTATGCTCAACTGCTAACAAATTATCTTTGGTATATCGCTCCACTTTGCTGTGTATTGTGGCGATAAGAAAGATCGCCGCATGGCAAACTTTTGCTCAAACCCTTTAGCTGCGATGTGCACCGTTGAACGTCCATATTTCGCATTGATTCTGTCCATGCAAGACATGAGTTTATTGTTGTCATTTGGGGGTGTAAACAAATCGTATTGAGACACCGCTTCAATGTGTAACCCCATCAAACCCAACCCGCACCTCTAATATCGCACGTTAGGCTTGTAAAACTGCGGCATAGCACCTCCAATGACTTTAAAAATATTACGAGTGTCACTAGTGGGTACAGCAAAATGATGAAAGTACGACTTCCTGAAATAGCCTTCAGTGTCGTGCGGTGAGCTGGTTGCAAATAGTGTCATACTGCTAGTTAAACTTTTCTGTTTGCGTAGCTTAGCTGCCACTACTTCAGCATGGCTGGCTAAAGCACTGCGCAGCTCTTCAAAAACGGTAATTCGGCCTCCAAAACTACGAGTATTATATATTTCTTTTTTCGCGCCACGCACTGTATCCCAAGAGTGTCGGACTTCGCCGTTTAACTCTTGCACCGTGTTTTCAACTAAAATTGAGAACTCTTTTCTGACTTGCGTAGGGTCTCTATTGGCCAATTCCCAAGCTGTATTAATACCTAACGCATTTAAGCGTCTTCCTAGGCGATTACCGATACCACAGACATCAGTGACAGCCAGCTTTGATAATACTGCGTTTCGTATTTCCTTGATATCAAGAACAGCCACGCCGTTAAAACCCTTGATTTTCTTTGCTGCATGATTTGCGACCTTGGCCAAAGTTGGTGTTGGGCCGATGCCTACGCAGTTGGGTAATCTTACCTCTCGCCCAACGGCTTTTCTTACCTGCATCCCGACTGCTTCCCACCCTTCTTGAGGTGCTGAGGATTGTTTGCCGTAATACAAAAAACACTCATCAATTGAATAGACATTAATGTCCGGGACAAATCGTGCGCAGGTGTCCATCATGCATTGGCTTAAAGCTCATAGTTACTTAAACGTTGAACATTGAACATTGAACATTGAACGTATGACAACACCTGCGGCAGTTGGATGGTCTATGAGCAATTGATCTAAATCAAGATTAAGCTGAGTTTATTCTGCTGCTGGCGACTCAAAACCGATACCTGCGGAGGCTAACTTTCAATTTCAGAGTATTGAAGTCAGGATATATAAATGAAGTTATTAATTTGACGATAATGCAGCTTTGACCTAGGGAAGATGCGAATAAGTCCCCGATGTGAGATCATAGCTGCATAGTAAATCACAGCCATTACCGCCCATGAGCCAACAGTTAACTTTTGCCGATAGTGAGTTTTCCAGCAAGCGCCGCCAGACTCGTAAAGAGATATTCTTATCCAGAATGGATAAACTGCTGCCGTGGCCTCAACTGCTGGAAGTGATTGAACCCTTTTATCCTAAAGCTGGCAATGGTAGACGTCCGTACGCGCTTGAGACCATGTTTCGCATTCATTGTATGCAGCAATGGTATAGCCTCGGTGATGAAGCCATGGAAGATGCGTTATATGAAATTGCCTCGATGCGTCAGTTTGTGCAACTGTCATTGGATAAAGCCATTCCAGACCGCACTACCATTATGAACTTTCGGCACTTGCTGGAAAAGCACAAGCTGACTCGCAAATTATTCAAAACGGTCAACCAATGGCTGTCTGACTGCGGTGTGATGATGACGCAGGGTACACTGGTGGATGCGACGATTATTGAAGCACCCAGCTCCACTAAAAACAAAAAGAATGAACGAGACCCTGATATGCATCAGACCAAGAAAGGCAATGAATGGCACTTCGGTATGAAAGCCCATATTGGTGTGGATGCCAAGAGTGGCCTCACCCATACGCTGGTGACCACCGCCGCAAACGAGCATGACCTGAACCAGTTGAAGAACCTGTTGCATGGCGAAGAAGAATTCGTTTCCGGCGATGCCGGTTATCAGGGCGCTTCGATGCGGGAAGAGTTGCAAGATACGAATGTGGAATGGCTGATTGCTGAACGCCCCGGAAAAGTCCGGGCACTGAAAAAGCATCCTCGCAAAAACAAAACGGCCATTAACATCGAATACTTAAAAGCCAGCATCAGAGCAAAAGTGGAGCATCCGTTTCGGATCATCAAATGTCAGTTTGGCTTTATCAAAGCACGTTATAAAGGGCTGATGAAAAATGACTCACAGTTAGCCATGTTATTCACCTTAGCGAACCTGTTTAAAGTAGACCAGATGTTAAGGCGACAGCCAAGATCTATCTGAAATCCGGGAATAACCCGGAATAAGGCCGAAATCAGGCCTAAAACGGCAGTATATTTGCCGAAATTGAAATTTTAGCGTTCAAAAATTAGACGGTAAGTGCAAAGGCTGGTTCAAGAACTAAATTGCAGGACTTATTCGCAGTTTCCTTAAATGGCTGAGTTATCTATGCGGCCTGGTATTAAAAGAGCGCATACAGCGTATGTTTATTTACCTACGCTTCAGTAAGTGTTCGAAGATTAAGAGAATGAATAAAAACATGGCGTATTGGCTATTTAAAACAGAACCTGATGCATTTTCTATCGATGACTTGGCAAGCCGTCCTGACCAGACTGAACCGTGGGATGGCGTAAGAAATTATCAAGCCCGTAACTTTTTACGTGATGGCGTAAAGCTAGGCGATAAAGTGTTTATTTATCACTCCAGCTGTAAACTGGTCGGTATTGCAGGCGTTGCAGAAGTGGTGAAAGACGGGTACCCAGACACCACACAGTTCAACCCTGAGTCAAAATACTACGATCCTAAATCCAGCGAAGAAAATCCTCGTTGGTATCGTGTAGATGTGAAGTTTATAGAAAAGTTTTCCAGCGTACTTCCACTTTCTGTTATTAAGAGTATGGAAGGTATTACTGAGCTACCTTTGGTTAAAAAAGGCGGAAGGTTATCAATAATGCCGGTACAAGAGGGCGAATGGCAACAACTGTATGTGGCTGCCAGAGGTTAAAAAGCGCCGTATTGGCGCTATGAGGTGAGCCTTAGTAAGGGCAACTGGCTATCACGATTTAGTGCAGTTGCCCCAACACATGTGTACTACTAGCCAAAGGCAAATTTAGTGTCGGCATCGCGCAATAGGAATAGTGCAAAGCATGCTCCCCACATAGGCCATGCGGCAAAAAAGAGCAGGTGATTAAAGGCGTCTAGATATTGCGGGAAAGACGAAAGAGTGGAGCCACCGTGAAGGATAAAGATGAGGCCGTAGGTGTATTTTTTCACAAGGCCCGCTAAAAACGCTAATACCAATGCGAGCTGTAATGCGCCCATGATGTACACGGCCATTTCAGGTACGCCGCCTATGCCGTAGAATTTTTCAAAAATTGCCATGCCGTGGGCAGGATTGACAAACTTATCTAGGGTCCAAACAAACATAACAATAAAAATAGTTACGCGAAGCGAAAGTAACGACCACTCCAGTCGGTTTTGAATATCAGTGTTGTTTTGCATATATGCTCCAAAAGTATAATAGTGCAAGCATACAAGAACGACCGTTCAAAATAAAAATTTCAATTAATTTTGTGTTTTATAATGTTTTTTCGAAAATTAAATGTACTGAAATTTTTTGTGACACGTATCGGTCTAGTCGAATAATAAATAAAAATACGGAATCGTTAATGAAAAAAGTAATCGGCCTTGCCGTTAGCACACTCGCACTTGCCATCAGTCATTCTCTAGCTGCCCAACAAGTGGCAGATATAGAAGTAGTAGAAGTAACAGGCAATCAAGAAAACTTAAACACACTAAACCCCGGCGACAATACGCTAAAAGGTATATTTGGTAGTGGTTTAAGCGCAGCAGAAACCCCTCGTGCGGTAACGTCATTGTCGGCAGAAGCGATTGAAGCGCTTAACATTAATGATCTTCACGACATTGTAAAAGCAGCTCCAAATGCCTACGCTTCAAGCGGTTTCGGTACACCTAGTTTGCCAAGTATTCGCGGTCAGTTAGGCGAGCTTTTTCAAGACGGCGTGCGACGCCAGGCTGGCAATAATGGTTTTGGGTTGCCATTGTCTTTTAATAGCGTTGAGCAAATTGACGTAGTGAAAGGGCCGTCGCCAGTTTTGTTTGGAAGTACGCAGCGTAATGGTGGCTTCGTAAACCTTCAAACTAAGGTTGCGCCTACTAGCGACAGTAGCGGTAAGGTTACCCTTCGCGCCGGGCGCTGGGATCAGTATTCAGCACAAGTGGACTACGGCACAGTGATAGAAGAAGGGAAAAGCGGCATTCGCTTTAGTGCTGAATACCTAGATCACGGCAGCTTCTACGACTTCGCTGAGCGCGATAGTACAAACCTATTTGTTGCTTATCGCTACACACCGAGCGACGCACTAACTTGGGATATTAGCGCTGAATATTATGACACAGACTATCCAGACAATGCGGGTATAAACCGCCCAACCCAAGACCTTATCGACAATGGTGTTTATATTACTGGGCAAGGCACTCAGCCTAATGGCAGTTCAGTTCCGGGGGCTGGAGCCATTATTTCACCTACCGGTGAAGTGGTTATTCCCCGCAATCGCGTATTTACTAATCCTGATGACATCAATGGTGCTGAAACCACCGTTATTCGCAGCAATGTAGAATACAAAATGGCTGATAACGTGGCGCTTCGCAATATTACGTATTACCAATATCTTGAACGGGAAGAAATTGCGCAAAATAGCTTTGTAGAGATTATTGACGGCGCTGACACGTTTGAAAACCGCACTGAAGTGGATTATCAGTGGAACGATAGCCAACTTACTACTGTAGGCTTGGCGATTCGCTATAACGACGTGCTGGGCTATAGCCAGTTTACTACTGAAGCCGACAATCCGATTGATTTAACCGGGCCTATTTCTAACCGCGTGATCCCGCTTACCGACGCGCAAAAAGCACGTTTAGTCGAGTTACGTCCAGGTGTATTCGTGTCTCCGGGGGCTCAGTATGATTTAGACGGCGATGGCAACGGCGATTTTAACTTGTCAGACACCACTGATTCCACGTCGTGGCAAACTGGGTTGGCGCTCCAGCAACGCTCTAGTTGGACAGACACGTTCTCAACCATTGCTGGCGTTCGAGTTGATTATTACGATGTTGATGCCCGAGACCCTCTAGCGCCTAATGGTGTTGAAGCAGCCTCAGATTCGTACAGCGATACGTTAACTAGCTATCAGTTAAGCGCGGTTTATAAACTCACCGGTGACATCAACGTATACGCGGCGTTTTCAGAAAACGATGCTACATCAAACAGTATGGCGGGTGGCACAGTATTGGGCGGTAATAATGAAATTAACCCGCTTAATTTTGCTACCGAAAATACTCTGTATGAAGCAGGGGTAAAATACGCGCCAAACAGCAAATGGTATGCTGAAGCTGCAGTGTTTGAGCAAACCCGTAGCTTACGCAATCGCGATGGCAGCAACAGCGGCGTGAAAACCAAAGGGGTTGAGTTGCAAATGTTTTACCAAGGCGACGATGTATGGGTCAATGCTGCCTACAGTTATTTAGACGCTCGCTTCGATGACTCTGCAGCGTTTCAAGGCACGGCTCAGGTGATAGATGCGTTTGATAATAGTCGCCCTGATATTATTGAAGGTACAGGAGTAGGATCACCCTCTTTTGCCGCGTTCCCTGCATCAGACAGTCGTGTTCAGGGGATCCCGCCGCAAATTGCTTCTATTAACGCTGGCTGGCAAGTTACCGACGACTTGCAAGTGGGAGCAAGTGCCCTATATACCAAGTCATTCCCACTAGACTTCCTGCAAACCGTGCATATTCGTGACCAATATACGGTTGACGTAAATGCAGACTATCAAGTGACAGATGACCTTCGATTGCGTTTAGATATCATTAATGTGACCGATGAGAAAAATTGGCAGCCGCTGTTTGAAGGTGGATATTTCGGCGCGACTCTTGTCATGCCAAACGTACCTCGTCACGCTCAAGTTACCATGCAATACGCGTTTTAAGCGCTAAGGATTTTTATGTTTAAGAAAATAGCGCTTTTAGGGATTATCGCCGCCGCTATATTTAGTTTTTTCTATTTTGATTTGAATAGCTATCTAACTCTTCAGGGCATGAAGGACTCACTCGATACGTTTCAAGCGCAAATAGAAGAAAACCCTGTATTAAGCATAGGGGTGTTCTTCGCTATCTATGTGGCGGTTACCGCACTATCGCTCCCAGGTGCGGCAATTTTGACCCTAGCGGCAGGCGCACTATTTGGGCTGGCGCAGGGCTTAATTATTGTGTCGTTCGCATCAAGTGTGGGCGCTACGTTAGCTTTTTTAGTCGCGCGCTTCATCCTGCGTGATACCGTACGAAACAAGTTCAAAGAAAAGCTTAAGAAAATTGATGAAGGCATTGAAAAACAAGGTGCGTTCTACTTATTTACTTTGCGCTTAGTACCAGTATTTCCGTTTTTCTTAATAAATCTGTTAATGGGGCTGACGTCACTTAAAACCTGGACGTTTTACTGGGTAAGCCAAATAGGCATGCTTGCTGGCACCGCTGTTTATGTAAATGCTGGTACGCAGTTGGCGCAAATTGACAGTCTGTCAGGCATAGTATCGCCAGGGCTTATCTTCTCATTTGTATTGCTAGGTATATTCCCGTGGATTGCTAAAGGCATTGTGGCAATAGTAAATCGCCGCCGCGTCTACAAAGGCTACAACAAACCAAAGAAATTTGACCGTAACCTAGTAGTGATCGGCGCCGGTGCTGGCGGATTAGTCACCAGCTATATTGCGGCAGCAGTGAAAGCAAAAGTAACGCTGGTAGAAGCAGGGGAAATGGGGGGCGACTGCCTTAACTACGGCTGCGTACCCAGTAAAGCCATCATTAAAACGGCGAAAGTAGCTAACCAAATGCGTCATGCCGACAACTATGGTTTGGAGCCGGTAACACCTGCCATGTCGTTTAAAAAAGTGATGGCCCGTGTGCATGAAGTCATTGCGGCGATTGCGCCCAACGACAGCGTAGAGCGTTACACCAGTTTGGGTGTTGACGTTGTAAAAGGCTATGCAAAGATCATCGACCCCTGGACAGTAGAAATCAAAAAGAATGATGGCGGCACCCAAACGCTAACAACAAAGAACATTGTTGTTGCCACGGGGGCAGCGCCTTTTGTTCCTGACCTGCCCGGTATCGAACAAAGCGGTTATGTCACTTCTGATACCTTATGGTCTAAATTTGCTGACCTTGAAGAAGCGCCAAAGCGCTTGATCGTATTGGGTGGTGGGCCTATTGGCTGTGAGCTAGCACAGGCATTTTCTCGCCTTGGTAGCGAGGTTACGCAAGTTGAACGTGCGCCACGTTTAATGGGTAAGGAAGATGCTGACGTAGCTGAATATTCTGAATCTGTACTTCGAGAAAGCGGAGTGAATGTTTTGACATCTCATGATGCATTGCGCTTTGAGACGAAAGACGGTGAAAAAGTATTAGTGGTTGCTAAAGAAGGTGTTGAGTCTACTATAGCCTATGACGAAGTGATTGTGGCAGTTGGTCGAAAAGCGCGCCTTAGTGGGTTTGGTCTTGAAGATTTGGGAATTCAGTTTGATAGAACTATTGAGACCGATGAATACTTGCAAACCCTGATGCCAAACATCTTTGCTGCTGGTGATGTGGTAGGCCCTTATCAGTTTACCCACGTAGCTGCCCATCAGGCGTGGTATGCGGCGGTTAACGCACTTTTCGGCACATTTAAGAAGTTTAAGGTGGATTATAGCGTTATCCCTTGGACTACCTTTATCGACCCTGAGGTGGCGAGGGTAGGTCTTAGTGAGCGAGATGCTGCAGAACAAGACATTGATGTGGAAGTAACTCGGTACGAATTCGCCGAACTCGATCGAGCCGTGGCCGAGAGTGCGCGTAAGGGGTTCATAAAGGTGCTTACGCCGCCGGGGAAAGACAAAATATTGGGTGTAACCATTGTCTCTGAGCACGCTGGTGATTTACTTTCTGAATTTGTTATTGCCATGAAACACGATTTAGGTCTTAACAAAATTCTTGGCACTATCCACGCTTACCCTACGTGGGCAGAAGGAGCGAAATACGCAGCGGGAAATTGGAAGCGCGCTAATGCCCCTGAAAAACTTTTAAGCTACGTTGAGAAATTTCACACATGGCGGAGAGGGTAATAGAAGTGAAAACTACTCAATCGTCTTTTATGCGCAAAATCGCCCTATTGTCGCGTTTAAGTGCAGTATCACGTAGTGTGGCAGTAGGCAGCTTAGTGCTGTTTGCTGCAAGCGTAAGTTTCTATGCTAGTGCTGAAGCGGGCCTACATAGCACGTTTGATAAATTGTTAGGTAAATACGTCACGCCGATTTCCAACGGCGCAAGCACGCAGGTAAATTACGATGGCTTTAAAAAAGAGCGAAATACGCTTAATGAGTATTTAGCGCGCTTATCAAAGGTTGAGCAAAGTACATTCGACTCATGGGATAAAGATAAACAGCTCGCTTTTCTTATTAATGCTTACAACGCCTATACCATTGAGCTTGTCTTAACTGAGTACCCAGATATCGACTCCATTCGTGATTTAGGAAGTTTCTTTTCTTCGCCTTGGAAAAAGGAGATAGCACCGCTGCTTGGTGAAACTCGCACATTAGATGAAATTGAACACGAACTTATTCGCGGTACAAACCAAGCCACAAAAAGCTATAACGAGCCTCGCATTCATTTTGCGGTGAATTGCGCCAGCATAGGTTGCCCTGCGCTTCGTGAAGAAGCCTACACGGGAGACAAACTAGACTCGCAGTTAGAGGCACAAACTAAGCGATTTTTGGCTGACACCTCTCGCAACAAAATGAGCGATAACACACTCTATCTATCAAAAATATTTGATTGGTACAGTGAGGATTTTGAAGGTAAAAACGGCGAGTGGCGCGATACGTCGACGCTAAATGAGTTTATCTTGCTGTATAAAGACGCAATGCAATTAACTGAAACACAAGTTTCTGCGTTAAAAAATGACACTGCGGATATTGAATACCTAAACTATGACTGGGCGCTTAATGCGGCACAGTAGCGCTAACGCTAGTACTCTGAATGCTTCCCAAATGCATTCAGAGTGGCAAGCTGCGGGACAGTTAAGTACAAATATCCCGTTGTTTACCCCCATGCAGGTACTCTTTTTTACCTGTATGGTCATTTTTTTGGTATTTGTTGTAGCCCAGCCTGCGTTGGGCCAAACCAGCGATGAAGCATCCAGCGAAAAACCGCCTCTTGTTCGATTTCATGCTTGGGGTGGTAGTGCCCAAGTCAATGGTTACCTTCAGTGGGTAGCCGAGCAAGTTAAAACACGTTTTAACATAGAACTTCAACATGTGAAGCTGGCCGACACTAGTGATGCGGTTTCTCGGGTACTTGCTGAAAAGGCGGCAGGAAACCACAAAAACGGGAGTGTTGACCTTATATGGATAAACGGCGAAAACTTCGCTGCGATGAAAAAGCACGACCTGCTAAGTGCTTCGTGGGTAGGAGAACTTGACAACTTTAGCCTAACTAACCCGGGTCAAAACCCCGCTGTAACAACAGACTTCGGTGAGCCTACTTTAGGAATGGAGGCGCCTTGGGGTAAAGCGTCTATGGTTTTTTATTACCGTAGCGCACACTTAAATACGCTAGGACTTATGGCCCCGAAAACCATTGAAGAGCTTCTACGATTTAGCCAAAAATCACCAGGTAGATTTACCTACCCAGTACCTAGCGATTATTTAGGTATTAGTTTTATCAAGTATGCAGCGCTTGCACTTAACAAAGATAAGCGAAGCCTTTTTTATCAGCCAGTGACTGATAAATCGCTTGATGCGGTTTTACCGAGTTTGTGGGCGTATCTTGACGCGCTGCATCCTACTATGTGGCAGCAGGGTAAACACATGTTGCGCCAAGCTTCCCAATTACAACGCTTGGTGGGAACCGGAGAGCTTTCAATGGCTTTCTCTTTCACCGCTTCAGAAATTCCGTCGGCGGTCACTCGTTTTGATTTACCTGACGATGTTCGCACCTATGTTATGCAAGACGGTAGCCTAGCAAATGTCCATTTTGTAGGTCTTACTTACAACTCAAAAAACAAAGCGGCAGCCAAAACGGTGGTTAACTTCCTGCTTTCTCCACAGGCACAAGCTAAAAAACAGGCGGTAGAGGTGTGGGGCGACGACACAGTGCTTGATATTGAAAGCCTTTCAGCGTCAGACCAAGCGCTGTTTGTTGAAGATAATAGTCACCCATCGGCGTTAGATAAATCGCGAGCGACGATGCTGCTCGCTGAGCCGCATTCAAGCTGGACCGATGTGTTGCGAGAGGCATGGTACCAACGCTATGGAGCACGCTATTGATGTTCGCTCAATTTACACGTGTTGCACGCTGGTGCTTATTACTTTTGCTGTGCATCCCTGTTTTGGCAGGGTTGGTTGGCGTAGCGTTTCCGGCGTTAGGCTATTTTCCTGCAATAGGCGCAAACAGCTTTTCTCTAAACGTTTTTAAAACGCTATTTGCTATTGATGATATTTGGCAGATGGTGTGGCTGTCACTTTTTACTGGGTTGGGGTCTACATTGCTGGCGATTGGTGGCGCGTTTTTATTACTAGCGTCATTTTATCAATCGACTTGGCTAAACAAAATTCAAGGCTTATTAAGCCCGTTTCTTGTTTTTCCACACGCGGCTGCAGCCATTGCCTTACTATTTGTATTCAGCCCGTCAGGCATATTTGTTCGAATAACCGCGGTAGGAACGGGTACGGTTATTCCTGGTAGTGGCGAGGCGCTTTTCCCATATGACTCTTTTTTTCCCTATGATCCTGGGGGGCTAAGCGTACTACTGGCGTTAAGTTTAAAAGAACTGCCGTTCATTCTTTTGATGGCGTTAAGCGTAATGTCCCAGCCATTGGTGAAAAGTAAACTTTCTGGCTATATCAAGGTGGGGACAGCGCTTGGCTATTCGCCCGTGGCAACCTTTTTTAAGCTGGTAATGCCCACTGTGTTCGCACAAATCAAGTTACCAATATTAGCAGTGTTGGTCTTCGCCACCTCTAACGTGGAAATTCCGCTCATATTAGGGGGCAACAACCCCAGCACTTTGGCCGTGGCCATTATGCATTGGTTTAATCATATCGATTTATCTATGCGCCTATTGGCAAGCAGTGCGGCGGTGCTTCAGGTTGCCGTTAGCGGTTTGGCGTTAGTTCTGTTGTTATGTGTCGAGCGTATAGTGATATATGCGGGAAGGAAAAGGCTTGCGAAAGGGAATAGGCGCTTTTTTGATAGCTTTGTGCAAGGCGCCGCTTATAGTACTGTAGCGCTCTACATTGCTTTGATTGGCGCAGTGGTTTATTCGGTACTTATGTACTCAATCGCTAAGCAGTGGTACTACCCTGATTTATTTCCAGAAGGTGCCACTCTATTGCATTGGCGAACTGCTTTTGAAACTCTTGCTCAGCCATTTTCTAACAGTTTATTGCTAGGAATTTTGGTAAGTACCTCAGCATTGGGGTTAGTTCTATTTACACTTGAAAGTGAGCTGCTTAAACCCGCAGGTACAAATGCCAAAAGGGCGTTTTCAATTTCGTTGTTTTTGCCGTTATTGGTGCCTGGTGTGGCTTTTTTATATGGCCTAGTTTGGTTCCAGCAACTCGTGCTGCAAGACGCTGTTTGGTTTCATACCTACATTGCTCATATGGTTTACGTCGTGCCCTATGTATTTTTGTCCATGGCGGTAGCCTATCGGAAATTCGACATACGATACGCAATGGTTGCGCAAAGCTTAGGTAAAACGCCCTGGCAAGTGTTCTATTATATTAAATTGCCATCCCTGGTTTCAGCTATCATGGTGGCGTGGGCGCTGGGGCTTGCTATAAGCTTCAGCCAGTACTTGCCTACGCTATTGGCCTCGGGGGGCACTATTGCCACCATAACAACAGAAGCTGTGGCTTCAGTGTCGGGAAGCAGTACGCGCTTAACGGCTGTATTCGTTATTATCCAAGCAATTATGCCTTTAGTTGGCTTTGCAATAGCGTGGTATTTACCCGCCGCATTAGTAAAAACCGGTAGCAAGATTCGTACTTTAGATAAAAAGAATAGAGCAGTATTACATGGCGCTTAGTTTAGAAAACCTAGTGGTTTCTCATGCACAAAACACATTATTAAAAGTGAATATATGTGTGAAAGACGGAGAAATTTTAACGGTAATGGGGCCAAGTGGGTCTGGAAAGTCTACTTTGCTGCAGGCAATTACCGGCCAACTTTATGGGCCGTTTAGCTTTAGCGGTATCATTAAAATTAACGGTGTTGTAGTAAACGATATAGCAGCTCATTTGCGTAAAGTAGGCATTATGTTTCAAGACGCCTTGCTCTTTGAGCACATGACGGTTGCAGAAAATATTGCCTTCGCCATGCCTAAAAACAGCCATTCAAATCGAAAAGCTAAAATGGAAGCTATCGAAGAAATGCTTAGCGCTGTCGACCTAGCAGGCATAGGGGAGCGCGCAGTCACTTCATTATCAGGCGGGCAACAATCCCGTGTTTCTCTACTAAGAACGCTAGCTTCGCAACCTGACGTCGTATTGTTAGACGAGCCATTTAGTAAGCTAGATCTTGTCCTTCGTGAGCAAATTCGAAGCTGGACATTTAAGCAGCTTAAAACGAGAAACATTCCCGCAGTACTTGTAACACACGATAAAGAGGACGCCCTCGCTGCTGGCGGTCAAATAATAGAGTTATCATCATGCTAGACGCGAAAATCACCCCTTTTATTAAACCGCTATTGAAGCCTTTGATCACAGCACTGAATGCAAAAGGCATCAGCCCGAATCAAGTTACCGTGGCAGGCTTTGTTTTAGGTATTCTTGCCGTCCCCTTTATTATTCTTAACTGGTGGGGAATGGCACTTAGCTGCATTATACTCAATAGAGTGTTTGATGGTATTGACGGTGAGTTAGCACGCTACCAACAAAGTAGCAGCAGTGCAGGTGGGTTTCTTGATATATGCCTAGACTTTTTGTTTTATGCATCTATTCCGTTAGCATTTGGCATCGCTGACCCTATTAACTGGGGCGTACCAGCAATGGTGCTACTTGCCACATTTATCGGCACGGGCAGTAGCTTTTTGGCTTTTGCCATTGCAGCTGAAAAATTTCATATCGACAGACCACAGTTCGCTAACAAGAGCTTTTACTATATGCAAGGGCTAACCGAGGGTACAGAAACCATCGTTGTGTTTCTTGCTTTTTGCATCTGGCCCCAACATTTCGCGGCACTTGCTTATATTTTTGCCGCTGCTTGTGCAGTAACTGTCGTCACTCGAATCGCAGGTGGGTTTAGTACCTTGAATAAAGTAGAAAAACAAAGTCAGTGTTTGACGACTGATAAGGTTCAAGGCGGCAAAACTGATTAGGCATAGGCATCACAGCTGCGCCTTTTCTTTACACAAACCGTAATTAGTCGTTAAGAAGTAGACATGAAATTGAATCGAAAAGAGAACCGTAGTGGATAATGCGTCAGCTATTCGCCTAAGTGTATTTCTTGGTGTTTTTGTCTTTATGGCAGTTCTGGAAGCCTTGTTTCCAGCGCGTAATGCCGTGCTGAATAGGAAAACACGCTGGGTCGGTAACCTTTCCATGGTGGTGTTGGGGGCCCTTGTCTCTAGAGTTTTACTTCCCGCAACATTAGTTGGCGTATCGATATGGGCCCAGCAAGAGGGCGTTGGGCTGTTTAATCTAGTAACAGCTAAAACCGTCGGTACTTTGCAGTCCACTGAACAAATAAATAATACCCAATACGGCAACGCTCTGGTTGTCGGTATAGTGGTAATAAGTGTACTGCTGCTGGATATGCTTATTTACTGGCAGCATCGATTGTTTCACACGATGCCTTTTTTATGGCGTTTTCACAAAATGCATCATGCCGACAGCCATGTCGACACCACTACAGGGCTTAGGTTTCATCCCGTTGAAATTGCTATTAGTCTGGGCGTTAAAGCTTTGGCAGTGGCAATACTAGGCATACCAGCCATAGCTGTTGTTATTTTTGAAGTGGCACTTAACGGGTTTGCGCTATTTAACCACGCTAACATTCGATTACCTCAAAAGTGGGATGACAGAGTGGGACTGGTACTTATTACCCAACGCTTGCATCGCATACATCATAGCCAAGCTAAAAGAGAATCAAACTCTAATTATGGTTTCAGCGTATCTTGGTGGGACAGGCTTTTTAAAAGCTTTACCCCCAGAGCTAAGCAAAGCGACGAAACACTTTCGATTGGCCAGCGGGATGTGCCTGCGATAAAAGAGAACGCTTCAATTCGTGCCTTGCTATTGCAGCCTTTTAAAGAAACTGAGTAGCAACGAGCATTGCTACGCTCTGTTAAATCATTGCTAGTGCCTTATAGGGGTTCTAGGGATTTTCCCCTCTAAAAAGACATAATTCTCTGTAGACCACACCAATAAATGGCTGCGGAGGTGGGTTACTACTTATAAGTGTGGCAAATTAGGTAAATATCGTACATTTAATACGGAACAGCCCTGATATGGCCATCAAAAACGAAATTACTATTCTCACGAGAGCAGAACAGGCAAATCTTTATTCCCCACCCATTTTTTCAATCGAAGAACAACGTCTGTACTTTTCTCTGAACGATGCGGAATTGGCAGTTTTTCGGTCAATTCGTCTCAGAGTTCATAGATGTT
>NZ_JAJJZF010000043.1:0-19274 GCF_020966275.1 Pseudoalteromonas sp. MB41
ACAGTTTCGTTTCGGAATAAACTCATTCCAATTACAGACCACATAATAGCTTCTAGCGGTAACCGCCTTCTGCGAACAGTGGCAACTCCCGCATGTTCAAATGCTTGTTCAAGAATATCAGGGTCAAGAACCTGCTTAAGTTTGTCGAGTGTATGTACATCATCTAAAAAGGAGGACATATCATCGAAGTGTTGAATTAGAGACATAAAAAAATCCGATACTATTTCTAATATCGGATTGTGAAGCTATGAAAAGATCAGTCAAGTGATCATAAAAATATGCTTAACTGATCTGCATTAAGCTTAAGCTGGCTTTTTTCGTTATTAACTAAGGGGATGTTTTAACGTTATGACAAACCTTATTTATGACTTAGGTCTAAATACTTGAACCACAGATTCATCACATTCTAAGTAAGGCCCTTCAAGTAAATCAATACAATAAGGCACCGCAGGAAATACGGCATCAAGACATTGACGAATCGCTTTGGGTTTGCCCGGTAAGTTAATAATTAATGAGCGGTCTCTTATCCCCGCTGTTTGTCGAGAGAGTATAGCCGTTGGCACGTATTTTAAGCTTTCAGTACGCATTAACTCACCAAATCCTGGCATCATTTTGTCACACACCGCTTCTGTGGCTTCGGGGGTTATGTCTCGTTTGGCGGGACCCGTTCCACCTGTGGTAATGATTAAAGCGCATTGTTCTTGATCGGCAAGCTCGCATAATGCCGCTTCAATTAAATGTTGCTCGTCTTCGACTAATCGATAGCATGCCTGCCATGGCGAACTTAAATAGTCATTTAATGTATCGGTGATAGCGGGTCCCGATAAGTCATCGTACTGGCCTCGGCTTGCGCGATCACTAACAGTCAAAATTCCAATTTTCGCAGTCATTTTCATCTCTTTACAATTCATTTATTCGCACTCTAGCAAAGTGATGGGTAAAGGTAACTCCTCCAAAGTAGGTAGAGGTGTTTGGGGGGCGCTCCGTTTCGCTGCATTTTATTTTTGACAGGAGGGGGTTTTGATTGGCTACCCATTTTGTTCTTTTGGCAGAACTAAGCTGCTTTGATCTAGATCAAGTTTCAAACTGGCTTAAAACGGTGTTGATACTATATATTGATCATATTGAAATTTAAAACACAATATGTAGTGGTTTATGTTTAATGTATTAGAACCCCAAGTGTGCTTTCAAGAAGTCCCCGGACACATTGCGTTAGGCTTTGTGTGCACGGGGTGCCCCTTGCGCTGTCCTGGGTGTCATAGCGTTGATACATGGGATCCAAAGCATGGTGAGCGGTTAACATCGCAACGCTTTCTAGGGTTACTTGAGCGCTATAAGCACTTGATAACTTGTGTGGTGTTTTTTGGCGGAGAATGGCAGGAAGGTGATTTAGTTTATTTTTTAAAGTTAGCAACGCAGCAAGGCTTAGCAACGTGTTTGTATACCGGGCTTGAGGATGTGTCGGAGCAATTAAAAGCACAGCTGACTTATGTAAAAACGGGCCGTTATGTCGCTGAATTAGGTGGCCTGGCGAGCCATTTAACTAATCAACGATTTATTGAAATTGCTTCGGGTAAGGTACTTAACTCATTATTTTTAAAAGGATAACAAAAATGTCTATGCTGAATTGTGAACAATTAAAAGAAAAAATGCGTTTCATCGAAAACTATACACAGGCCAAGAATGCGGCCGATGGTTCTAAAGTGGATGCGAATGCAAATGTGACATTAAAAAATATAGCGACGCTAGAATCAGAAATAATGAAAGACTTTTTCATTCACGTTAATCGCACTCAGGTTAGTAATAAAATAACCGCGCTTTTCGGCGAGTCATTGGGCAAAGAGTACCTTCGACAAATTGAGAATCATGAAATTTATGTGCATGATGAAACGAGTTTAAAGCCTTACTGTACTTCTATCACCATGTATCCATTTTTATTGGATGGGCTAACCAAATTAGGGGGAGAGTCTAAGGCACCCAAGCATTTAGAATCGTTCTGCGGCAGTTTTGTGAATCTTGTTTTTGCAATTAGCGCGCAGTTTGCAGGGGCTGTCGCGACGGTCGAATTTTTAATGTATTTTGATTACTTTGCGCGTAAGGATTACGGCGATGATTATTTAGTTACTCACTATAAACAGATAGAAAATCACTTACAGCACGTCGTGTACGCTTTAAATCAACCCGCTGCTGCACGAGGTTATCAAAGCGTATTTTGGAATATCTCGTTGTACGATAGTGCATACTTTGAGGCTATGTTTGGTCATTTTGTGTTTCCTGATATGACGGCTCCAGATTGGTCGTCTTTAAAGGCACTGCAAGACATGTTTTTAAATTGGTTTAACCAAGAGCGAAACAAAGCTGTTTTAACATTCCCTGTTGTCACCGCTGCCATGCTAGTAGAAGACAATGAACCTAAAGATAAAGAATTTGCATTGATGTGTGCCGAAAACTTAAGTCAGGGCGGCTCATTTTTTGTTTATCAATCAACCGATGCTGATTCATTAGCCTCATGCTGTCGACTTCGTAATGAAATTAGCGATCATAGTTTTTCGTATAGTTTAGGCGCGGGGGGCGTTTCGACGGGCTCTATCAATGTTATTACACTCAATATGAATCGATTGGTGCAAGATGGCAGAGACCTAGCAACAGAAATAAGAAAAATACATGCTTATCAAATCGCGTATCGCACCTTAATGGAAGAGTACCAGCAAGCGGGCATGCTACCGGTGTACGACGCAGGGTTTATTTCCTTTAACAAGCAATTTTTAACCATTGGTATTAATGGCATGGTTGAAGCCGCAGAGTATTTAGGTATTCAAGTGGGGGTTAATGATGCGTATAAAGAATGGGTGAAAAGTCAGTTAGAAGTGATTTATAAAGAGAATCGCTTAGCAACAAAAGAGACCGGCTTTTTATTTAACACTGAGTTTGTTCCTGCTGAAAATTTAGGGATAAAAAATGCCAAATGGGATAGCGAAGATGGCTACTTCACGCCAAGAGAATGCTACAACAGTTATTTCTATTTAGTAGAAGACACAACACTAAATCACCTTGATAAGTTTATATTGCATGGTAAATCGATGACAGAGTTTTTAGATGGTGGCTCAGCACTGCATTTGAACTTAGAAGAGCATTTAGACACTGAGCAATATATGCAGTTATTTAATGTGGCAGCGCGAACGGGGTGCAATTATTTTTGCATTAATGTGAGGATCACCATTTGTAATCACTGTGAGTATATCGATAAGCGCTCAAGGCAATCATGCTCACAGTGTGGTTCAACAGATATTGATTATGGCACACGCGTGATTGGCTACTTAAAAAGAGTGTCGTCATTTAGTCATGGCCGACGCAAAGAGCACAAATTGCGACATTACCAATGCACAAAAGTACAACAATCAGCGTTAGCCTAACAATGTAAAGGGGCGTCTATTGCCCCTTTTGCCTTAACCTTGCATAAAAAGAATATTATTTTCTAAATGAATGTGCTCGTTTAAATCGTTGTAGAGCTCATGTATTTTGGCATAAAGACGCTGCCAGTCTTCATCAGCATCGTGCGGAGGAGTAAACTTATTGGTGAGTGTGGTTAATTTTTCGAGTGCCTTCTCGTGCTCTAAGTGCTCTGCTTCCATCACACTAATAGGACCCGATGGATAATAACCTTTCATGATCATTGGGAATAAAATGGCCTCTTCTTTCATCATATGTTCTTCAAGTTCATATTTCATTTGCGATAAATGAGATTCCAGATGATGAGGGTAGTCAGCATGATCAGTATTTTTTAATTTCACTGCTTTGGTTAATTGGATCAATTGTTGAAATTGCATTCTGTGCTTTTCATGAAAATTATCGATGATATGCGCAATGAGCTTAATGGGCGATTGCGCCTCCCAGTTTATGTTACTGCCAGAAATAGCTTGTCCAATATGAGTGTGTTGCTTGGTGGTTGAGTTATCTTCATTGACAAGGTCAATAGCATTAGCGCTTTCGCTCGCTATATCATTTGATGTTTCTGTACGAGCAGACATTCTCAATCCTTACTTTTAAATGACGAATGGTTTAATCAATCTAGTTGAAACATAGGACGAAAGATATTCCTCAAAGGGGATAGAAAACGCTTAACCTTTACTAGGTAGTGCCCGTAAAAATTCATTTAATACCTTACCTAATAGGGGATTTCCCTCATGCCATGTAGGGATTGATCCTGATAGCTGCCAACTTCATTCGGCTATTTAATTAGAAATGTAAATAAAACATTAACCATTTTAGGCGTCAATTCACGCAAGGTAGGTGTCAGATGAAACTATTAATGAAAAATATGGCGGTTGGTTTAACGCTTGCAGGATTCAGTTTAAACGCAGCGGCAGCCGCAGTGATAGGCTCTCAATTAGAGCAACAGCTTAAAACTATGTCGCTCACAGACAAAGCGATGGTGGTTGTAAGTTACGAGCAAATGGAAGCACTTAAAGCCACACAAATAAGTAAGTTAATTAATCTAGGTATCACACAAAGTGTGCAATTTAAGTCATTACCAATGATTGGTGTTGTTGCATCACCTACACAAATTAAAAAGTTAGCAGCAATGGAAGGGGTTCGCTCTATTTTTGCAAATAGACCTTTAACTTATTACAACCTAGAAGCGCGAGAAATTACGGGGGTCGAAAAGCTTCAATCAGACGAATTCACGGCTAATAATGGGATGACGTTCACAGGTAAAGGCGTCACCGTTCTTGTCAATGATTCTGGTATTGATGCGTCACTCGCTGATTTAGAGTATGGCGCTAAAGTCATTGAAAACGTGCAAGGGATTACTCATGCCAGTGCTATTTCAATTACTGGTGCAAGTGGTGTGTGGATTGAAGGCCAACTTAACACCGATTTAAATGTAGGTCATGGCACACACTGTGCGGGCACTGTGGCTGGTTGGGGAAGTCATTCTGATGGTAAGTACCAAGGTGCAGCACCGGGTGCTGATTTAATTGGTTATGGTTCTGGCGCAGGTATTTCTATTTTGGATGCTCTGGGTGGTTATGACTATGCCATTACCCATATTTGGGATTTTAACTCGCCGATTCGTATCATGAGTAACTCATGGGGAAGCAGTGGTAAGTTCGAAAGCCATGATCCTATTTCATTGGCATCTTACAAAGCTTACAAGTTGGGTATGTTATCAGTGTTTGCTGCGGGTAATTCAGGTTCAGGCGAAGATACTCACAACCCATATGCACAAATTCCATGGGGAATGTCGGTGGGTGCAGGCACCAAGCAAGGTGATTTAATTGATTTTTCATCACGGGGTAAAAGTGGTGAACAAGGCACCTTTACTATGCCAGACGGCAGTGAGTGGCAGTATAAAAATGAAATAACAATAGTCGCACCGGGAGTGGATATTATTTCGACACGCGCAAAAACGAACATCGTATCGAACGGCGGTGCAGATGACATTGACGCAATTGAAGCTGAATACTTACCTTATTACACAATGATTTCAGGCACGTCAATGGCCACCCCCCATGTTGCGGGTGTGGCTGCGCTGATGCTGGAAGCAAACCCCGACTTAACACCGCTGCAAATTAAACAAATTATGCAAGAAACAGCGACAAACATGCCGGGCTATCAGGCATGGGAAGTGGGCGCTGGTTATGTCAATGCGTATGCCGCTGTAGCTGGCGCATTGGGTTATAACGCTGAAAATAGTGTCACAGTAAATAACTTAAACGACTTTAATGCGAATGCCATTATTGTGGATGACAGCTCACCCACCCCATTTGAAGTGTTCTACTCACCAGTGGGTGAACCAGAGGAATTTACCTTTACTGTTGGCAGTGATGCTGCGTTTATCAATGTGGCTGCAGATGTGCTGGCGAACACCACTAAACTCAAACTTGAAGCACCCGATGGCACGGTTTATTTTGGCAACTTAACCTTGCCAGTACTTGATACTTCAATGCGTGTTTCAGCGCCAGCACAAGCCGGAGAGTGGAAGTTATCTGCATTTGGTTTGACCTCGTTATCAGGTGTAGAAGCCGATCCTACAGGTGTCACAAATGGCCCAGGCTTACCTGAGTTTATTAGTGGTGAAATTAGTATTTTGAAGTCAGGTGGATACCAAGGGCTTAATGATATTTTTGTTCACCCAGCTCGAAAAGCGATTGAGTTTGCGGTTAGTGAACGACTCGTTGATGGTCACGATGATGGCTACTACCGCCCTGATGTAAACCTATCACGTGCAGAGCTTGCTCAGTATCTTGTGATGGGAATGGCAATCAGACAACAACGTGACATTCTGGCGACACAAAAACCGGCCTTTGTGGATGTTATGTCTGGTAGCGATGCGTTTGTCGATGCCGTTACGTCAGTAGGCTCAGCGTTAAAAGACCGTAAACAAGAGCAAAATCCAGTAATGTTAGTATCGGGTCAGTCATTTAATCCGACGGGCACAGTTAGCAAAACCGATTTAGCGTACTCATTAGTGCAAGCACTTGGCTTACAATCGCAGGCTGGCAATCACACGGGCGATATCACGGTTGCTTACAACGGCGAACAAATCCCGCTTCGTGATAGCAATGCGATACCTAGCGAATTAAAAGGGTATGTGCAATTGGCTGTTGATATGTCGCTGTTAGGTGTCCGTTTTGAGCTTGAACAGGGTCGCTATGATTTAACACCGACGCTTGTTGCTTACTTTGAACCAGACACCGTAGTAAGCCGGGGTGATTACGCGGTGATTATTGGTCGAGTGTTCAATCAATATTTAAGATAGTTAAGTCCTTGATGAATAAAAACCAACCTGAAAAATGGTTGGTTTTTATTCGTTATTTTTCATTAAAAACTTGCGAAATACCCCAGTCGAAAGTAAGTTTAATGTTGTAGTTTGTTAAATAAACGTGTTACTTCGGCTTGCCGTCGTCACGAGAGAGTTGAGAATATGAGCCAGTTCAAGACGTTTTACATCATTGCATTTGCTTTAATAATGATGCTTTCAAGCCCCGTATCACACAGCACAGAATTAGTTAGTGTCAATGTTCAAGGTAATACTGTTGAGGCCGTGATTAACCTCCCTGCAAATATTTCAGCAGATATCACCCTTGAATTTGAAAATGCAGTAGGCCTTACCGCTGATAACATAGGTATTACAGCCGAAATTATTGATATCACGTCGCTTAATCTTTTGCAGCGACTACCAAACAGTAGCAATATTTCTTTGCAAGCGCTTTTTCCAATGATGATTACTATTGAGCCTGATACCAGTGGCGGTTTTTCGTTTTCGGGAGTCGCGAGTGTTGACATTCATACGCACAATTTAGAGTACACAGCGGGTACGCCGCTACGCTTTTTTAAAGCACCTTTGGGTGGTGAGTTTAAAGATATTACCACAACAATGGGGGCGGGGAGTTACCGTGCTCGCGGTTCAACAGGCCGCTTTTCACAGTTTATAATTGTCGCTGATTTACGCCCTGCAACCGTTGTGATCAATACAAAGTTTAACGACTTACAAACGGCGTTAAATGCTTTTTCTAGCCAGATTGACAGTGTTGTTTATTCAACACTATTGCAAGACGTCGCCGATATTAATCAAGCAATCATGACGCTTGATTACAGCTCAGCGAGTAGCAAAGTTAGCCAGTTTATTAATAATGTGAAAGCTAATCGAGGCCAAGCAATTCCAGATGTGTGGCGCTCAAGCCGAGATGTCGATAACGTGATGGGTGAGCTGATAGCTTATGCAAATACGTTACGCTTTAGTTTGAGACTTGCCAATTAAGAATAATAAGGTTTGTAGAGTAGTTGTGTATGCCCGCTAGAATTACGGTTTGTTATACTGATCAGCCTGCGATGGAAAGCTATTTATACGAACAGAGTGGATACCTCATAGGACGTGCGAAAGAGTGTCAGTTAATTTTGGAACACCCAACGGTGTCACGTCAGCATGCTCGTGTGTCGCACAGTAATGATGCATGGCAACTTAATGATCAACGAAGTTTAAACGGCACGAAAGTAAACGGTGCCGTTGTCACTCACTCAACCCTTGCTGATGATGCAATCATTTCGATTGGTGAGTTAGATTGCTTGTTTGAAGCAAAGTCAATGTCGCAAATAGCGGCCATTAATGAGCATAACACCTGGCGATTAACACAAAGTAAGTTAGCCTCACCGTCTTCTAATACAGACTATTTAAAAGAAAGCCTAATTGCCCAATTACATAACCTAATTACGTTAACAGGCACGCAGCGTGGTGTGTTGCTATTAGGCGAACAATTAGATTCATTACAAGTATGTATCGCACAAGGTTTCAAAACGGGTGATTTTAAATTGAAACGCTTTGAAGGCAGTGTTGGTGCAATCTCTCGTTGCTTTGAAAAAGCAGAACCCGTGGTGGCTATGGATGTGTCGGTACATGACTTACTCAAACACCGCGACAGTATTCAGTTGAAAAAAATATCCTCGCTAGCGTGTATCCCGTTACTATTTGACGGTCGAGTTGTTGGGGTTGTGTATACCGACAGCCAATTAGCGGGAAAAGTACTGACTGATTTAGACATCGAAATTTTCCACAGCATGGGACTTCAAATTGAGGCCGCAGTGCAAGCCTTACTGTTGCAACAATCTATTGATAACTTACAAAAAGTGGTTACAGATAAGCACGTTAACGAAAATACTGGCTATACTTTATTTAATTTATGTCATTAACCCCTGTTAAATAGGTGATATGAGCAATAACGACGTTTCTAAAAATAGCAGTGATGAATTGCATGAAACTCAGGTAATTAGCTCACCGACTTATCTTAAGCCTGGCGAATGTTTACTTGGCCGTTTTGAGATTGAAGCCATGTGTGGTCAAGGTCAGTATGGGTGTGTTTACCGCGCCTACGACAAACAGCTTGATACACACATTGCCATTAAAGTACTTAATCAATCAATTAGTCAGCAATCAGATGCGATTGCAAAGTTCAAACAAGAATTACTGCATTTACGTCAATTAAGCCACCCGACTATTTTACGTGTTCATGAATATTATCATTGGCAAAATCTACATTTTATAACGATGGATTGGATTGATGGCCAATCGCTAGAAGAGGCTAGCCTGACTTTTCAGAGTCGTGAAGAGCTTATTACATTTGTCAGCCAGTTATTAGAGGCATTGGTTTTTGTGGAGCAAGCCAATGTTGTTCACCGAGATATTAAACCCGCCAATATTATGCTCGATAAAAAGGGACGACTGTATATTTCAGACTTTGGTTTATCGGTGTTAGAAGGCAGCGCAGATGTGGGCGATATTGTGGGGACGGTTCATTATGCCCCTCCAGAGTATTTGCAGTTTGGGGCTGTAAATTCGACTACTGATTTATATGCGGTTGGCGTGGTGTTGTATCAGCTGTGTTGTGGTGAACTTCCCTTTACTGGACAAAGCCTTGATGAGGTATTAACGGCAAAGCAGCTTAATAAAGCAAAATGTCGCGTAAAGCATAAACAACTGGCTTTTATTGCGCCATTTATCAACAAACTTATTCATTCTCAAGTTAACGCACGTTTTAAAAATGCCACTGAGGCACAAACGGCATTTTTAAAACAAATTAAAGAAAAACCGCACAACATTAAAAAACACTCTATGTTGATGGCTGTCGTGGTGGTTATAGGCTTGTTTATTATGGCTGCGGTATTTTTAAGCATGCCACACGATACTCCCCAACAGCCTGAGAAAGAATACTATGCAGTGGCTGTTTTACCTTTACAAAGTAGCGACGATAGCGTTGCACAAGGGCTTGCTGAATATATTAACTATCAACTGCATGAATTAGGTCATTTACGAGTAGTAGAGCAAGGCAGGTTAAGTCAGTTGCTCTCTCAACTTGGAATTACAATGCCGTTAGATGAGCAAAAGCTAGCGCTGGTGGCTGACTTATTAAATGTAAGCTACCTGATTGCTCCGCAACTATACCCAAGTGGTTCAGAGCAACACGATATTAAATTTAATGTTTATCAGCTTGAAGGACACACATTACAGAAAAATACACTCTTAACGAGCGATTTTAACCAAGCTAATTGGCAACAAAGCGTGTCGAGTTTTACCGAGCGTTTTTCACAGCAATTGCAATTATCAACTGAAGTGAAGGCATTACAAGTTGACCCTCAACCTGCAGGTGAGTTGTTTATTGTGAAGTCGTTCCTGCAAAAAGGTGAGTTTGAAAAAGCGCAAACATCGTTATCGCAGTTTTTAGCCAAGCACCCAAATTCAGGACTAGGGTGGTTACTGCAAGGTGAATTATTGCTTGCCACCCAGCAATTTTTTGATGCTGAGAATGCTTACAATCAGGCCCTTAAGTTTGCTGAAGATAAAACCTACACAGCAAAATTTGCCAGTGCGAGGCTTAATGATCTCGCCGGTAAAGCAGAGCAAGCTCAAGCTGACTATGCAGCCCTTGTAAAGGCATTTCCTTATGATGTGGAATTAAAAATAGCCCTTGCAGAGTTTTATTTTCTGACAGAGCAACATCAAAAAATGGAAGCGCTGTTGCTTGAGGTCGTTAACCTTGACCCTTATCATCCCGATGCATGGTTTATGCTTGGCCGAGCTGCATTTTTACAAGGGCAGTATCAAAAAGCGGTTGATGAGTATTTTGTTAAAGCCTTAGTAACTGCCAAAAAATCGAAAAATGCGTATCAAGAAGGCGAAGCGCTGAATGCGTTTGGTGTTGTTTACAATCAACTCGGGGAGATTGATTTAGCCTTTGATTACTACCGTCAAGCACTCGCTATCCGCGAAAACATTGACGACATTGCTGGAATGGCAACCACCATGGGTAACCTGTCTTCATTGCACCTTGCTAAAGCACAGTACACAGAAGCAGAACGCTATTTACAACAGAGCATTTCATTGTACGAGCAACTAGGCGATCAAGAAGGACTATCGCATACCTTTAACGAGTTAGGGGTGCTTGAAGAAGAGCAGGCTTTGTATCAAAAAGCACTTGAATATTATCAGCAAGGCCTCGACATACGCATGACGCTTGGCAACCAAATGCTGCAAGCCGAGAGTATGAATAACATCGGTTTCATGTATTTTATGCTGTTAAATAAAAAGCATGCGTTGGTTTATTGGCGTCAGGCTGAGCAACTGTATCAAGGTATTCAATACCCCTTGGGTATCATCCATGTAAGGCAGAATTTAGGGCAAATTGAATTAGCACAGGGAAATTGGCGAAACGCGTACCATCTTTTCAATAATACACTGGCAGATGCTAAACAACTCAATAGCACGTTTGAGCAATGGGTATCGCGTAGTTACTTATCTAAATTGACCTTTTTGCAAGGAAATTTTGCAAATAGCATCACTGAGTTAAGCGCCATTTATGAGCAAGCAAAGTCATTGCAAGATATTCGCGCGATGAGTGAATTTGGCTTGTGGCTTGTTGATTGGTCGTATCAATTAGGTGATATCACCGGCGCAGCATCAACAATCGCGAGCTTAAAACAAGATATCGCCGATAAGGGCAACCGTGAGTATGTTAGCCGACTTGCATTTTACAGTGAGCTCATAACGGGTGAGATGATCACTCAACAACAAATGAGTGAGCCCATGAGCAAAGATCATAGTCAGGGCGCTATTTATATTGCCAAGCTCATTTATGCGGCTCGTGAAGCACTGCGTCAACAGCAAGATATTAGTGCTCATTTAGCGGCGCTGGGTAATGTTGATTTTACCTTATATCAATACGCCTATCTTGAGTATTTAGAGCTGCTTGCTGTACAGCAGTTTATGCAACAGCAATGGCCTGATTTTCAGGCAACGCTAAAACAGGCTGATATTCTGCTTCGTAAGATGGGAGGGTACTGGCGGAGTTTTCAATTTGATCGATTAAGAGTGCAGTTTGCTTATCACAATGAGCAAGCACCCAGTAGCTTAAAAGCAAAGCTTAATTCAGAGTTAAACACTTTATTGGCCAATCTTCCTAAAGACAGAAAGGCTGAATTTTTAAACTATCAAAGTTATTTTCAACTTGATGATTCGTTACAGGATTTGGCTGGTTATGAATAATGATAAGGATATCACCTCGCTGGTGGCAGAGCTTAATCAAAAGCAGCAGCAAATTTCGCAGCAACTTTCAAACTCTAATGAGCAAATGCGTGGTTTAGCAAAGCGTGTTTGGCAGGTGCAAGAGAATGAGCGAAAGCAAATAGCACAAGAGCTGCATGATGGGGTTGGGCAGCTACTCACCGCTTTAATAAATCAATTACAGCAAGCAAAAAATGAAGCTCCCAGCCATGCTCTCAATGAGAGTATTGAATTAGCTCGCCAAGCATTATCAGATACTCGGGTTATATCACGGCTTATGCGACCGCGCATATTAGACGATTTAGGCCTTGTGCCTGCACTTGAGTGGTTGGTGAGAGTGATGTCTGAACAGCAGGCGTTTACTATTAACTTACATCACCAAGTTGATAATAACCTAGCCAGTGATATACAAACCTTGGTATTTAGAGTGGTACAAGAAGCGCTGACCAACGCCATTAAACATGCGAAGGCAAGCCTAATTACCATTAATGTGATAGCAACAAAAAGCTTGTTAATGGTCAAAGTAAAAGATAATGGTCAAGGTATGGAACTACAACCTGATGATCTAACAACAGGCTTTGGCTTAGGGGCAATGCGAGACCGAGTTATGGCATACGGTGGTCAGCTAACGGTCACGACTGCGCCACAGCAGGGCTGCGAAATTAAAGTGCTAGTAACAGGAAATAATTAATATGATTAGCGTACTGATTGCTGATGACCACACTATTTTGCGCCAAGGTCTGGTGAGTTTACTGAGCAATGACCCTGATATTCGAGTACTTGCTGAAGCGGCAGATGGTTTATCTGCCGTACAAAAAGCACTTGAATTAAAGCCAATGGTGATTGTTATTGATATTAGCATGCCAGAATTAAACGGCATGGAAGCGGTTAAACGACTTCATGAGCAGTTACCAGAAGCTAAAGTACTGGTGCTAACCATGCATGAAGAGCAAGAATACGTAATACATATGGTGCGGGCTGGTGCATCTGGTTACTTGTTAAAAGACAGCGCCAGTGATGAGCTTATAGATGCTGTAAAAGCACTTGCTAAAGGGAAAACCTATTTTAGCCAATACGCTGCCAGTGTATTAGCAACCATGTCATTAAAACCGGCTGAAACCTGGGATGACCCTTATCGTAATTTAACCAGTCGTGAGCGTGAAGTTTTTCATCTTATTATCGAAGGTAAAACCACCAAAGACATTGCTCGCTCATTAGATATCAGTGTAAAAACGGCTGAAAATCATCGTGGTAAAGTGCTTGATAAGTTACAAGTCGCCAATGCGGCTGAACTGGTCCGTTACGCTGCAAAATATAATTTACTCATATAAAGGTGTTTTAACCTTCTTGCTCTAGGGGTTTTCCCCCATTTTTAAAAGCCTGCGTGTTTGCCATGCTGAGAGAGTCAAAACAAATTAAGGTTTACTCTCATGCTTAACACTCAATTAAAATCACAAAAACTACTCGCGGGTCTTGTTGGCGCAGGACTAAGCTTAATGTCACTGAATTTATCAGCTAAATCTTTGGGGCCAGAAATTAGTCAGTTACTGACCCAAGCAACAGAACAAGATGTGTTCGAAGTTATTGTTACGTTTGAAGGTAATAAAGCGGTCGACTCTGAACTGATGAGCATCATTCAGTCGGCAGGTGTGTTAGGCGGTGTGAGTTTAAAAAGCCTGCCTATGGTCGGTATTACGGCAACTAAAGCTCAAATCGAGGCTATCTACGCATCAGACAAAGTTCGTTCAATTTGGTACAACGCGCCACTATCACTAGAAAATGATGGTTCAACTCAAATTACTGGTGTTGACCGATTACGTGCCGATAGCTCTTTACGACATAAAGGCATGCCGTATTCTGGTCGCGGCATTGGTGTTGTCGTTAATGATTCAGGGGTGGATGGAACGCATGGCGACATCAAATACCCTAACCACGTAGTACAAAACGTGCTGGCACAAACAAACTTAAACTCGTTGTCGAGTGTATTACCCATTACTTACCAAGAAGACGTTGATAACACTGATATTGCGGGCGGTCATGGTTCACATGTAGCGGGCATTATTGGTGGTAATGGTGCAATGTCGAGTGGTAAGTATCAAGGGGTCGCGCCGGGTGCAAAAATTATCGGTTATGGGTCGGGTGCGGGCTTATTTATTCTAGATACACTGGGTGGTTTTGATTACGCTTTAACACATCAATTCGATTATAACATTCGTGTTATTTCAAACTCGTTTGGTAATACAAGCGACACAGGCACAGATTTTAACCCAGATGATCCAACAAATATCGCAACCAAAAAGCTGGCAGACAATGGGGTAATTGTTGTTTTCTCAGCGGGTAACTCAGGAAGCGGTGAAGGTACGATTACAGGCAACTTCAAAAAAGCACCTTGGGTTATTACTGTGGCAGCCGGTGATAAAACCGGTAATTTGGCCAGCTTTAGTTCTCGCGGTGTGAAAGGTAAAGGTGGCGTTGTTAGCATTAATGGTGAACAGCTCGAATGGCAAGATAGACCAACAATTACGGCGCCAGGTGTTGATGTTATTTCAGCAAGAGCTTCACTTTCAAGCTTGAGCACCTTGAGTCTAGCTGATGATAGTGAAATTATGGATATTAATCATGTGCCGTATTACACATCAATGAGCGGCACCTCAATGGCTGCACCACATATTTCAGGTATTGTCGCGCTGATGTTAGAGGCGAATCCAAACCTGACATGGCGTGAAGTGAAAACCATTTTGCAAGAAACCGCGACAAATATGCCCGGACTTGAAGATTGGGAAGTTGGGGCAGGTTATGCAAATGCTTATGCCGCAGTACAGTCAGTCGTTGATCAACAACGCACGTTTGGTACCACGACTAAACTTAACCGTAACTTTAATGCTCAAGCGCAAACATCAGTGCAGGCTGAGTACAATGACACCGTTGATTTTAGCCCCGTGGGTGATAATTCAGGCACCCTTATTAATGTTAGCCCAGATGCGTCAATGTTGATGGTGAGTGCCAATGTTTCTGACAACACCATTGGGTTGTCACTCACCAGTCCTTCGGGTAAACGTTATGGCTCGAGTATTGCGTTGCCAGTACTGGGCCAAAATATTGCTGTAACAGCCCCTGCAGAAGCCGGCGAATGGGTGCTAAAAGCCAGTGGTATTGGTGGTTTGTCTGGGGTAGATGTTGACCCCCTCGGTGTAACCAATGGTTATGCTGTGCCAGGCTCGATTCCTGTTAAAGTAAAAATAGTTAAAACAGATGGTTACACTGGACTTGATGATGTAGCCGCTGATCACCCTGCAAAAGCGTTTATTGAAATGGCAGTGAGTGAGCAGTTAGTCGATGCAACAGAGAATGGATTTAAACCCGATGACTTTTTACTTCGCCAAGAATTAGCCGACTTTTTAACACTCGGTGCAGGAGTGAGACAATCAAACAAAGCGACACAAGTAAGCTATACCGATGTTGATGCTTCGTATAGCGCAGCAATTAATGCAGTAACACAAAAAGGGGCTGCGCTTCGTAATACAGCACAAGATCAAGCGCCTGTAATGTTGACTGATACAACGATGTTTTCACCAACAGAGCAGGTGAGTCGAAGTGAACTTGCTTACTCGCTCGTGCAATCATTAGCACTGCAAGAAACAGCAGCTACGTTTAGCGGAGATATTACAGTGGTTTACAACGATGAGCGATATGCACTGGAAGATCAACATACCATTCCTGACCACCTTAAAGGGTATGTACAGCTGGCGCTAGACCTTGGCATTTTGAATGCGTACTTTGATGTACACCAAGGCCGCTTCGACTTAGAGCCAAAAGTAACCGTACACTTCAATGGTGATGAATCGGTAACGCGTGCTGACTACGCTGTAGCTGCAACACGTTTTTACAATAATTAGCCTCCCTTCACCGATGCTAATACCACTTTATTCCCCTGTAGAGTGGTTTTTAAACAAAAGACCCAGCAACAGCTGGGTCTTTCTTATTTTAAAATAACAACAGAATTATTCTATGTTTTGGATCTGTTCGCGCATTTGTTCAATTAACACTTTAAGTTCGACAGCTGCGTTTGTGATGTCGCTGTTAATTGACTTAGACGCAAGCGTATTCGCTTCGCGGTTAAACTCTTGCATCATAAAGTCTAAACGACGACCGCAAGCGCCACCTTTCGTTAAGATTTTTTTAGTTTCTTTAACATGCGATTTTAAGCGGTCTAGTTCTTCGGCCACATCTTGTTTTTGAGCAAGGTAAATAAGTTCTTGCTCAAGACGTGATTCGTCGATATCCGTTTTTAACTCTTCTAGTTTTTGATTTAGTTTGTCGCGTTGCCATTTAGCTATTTCTGGTAAGTGGCTCTCAACAATGACTACTTGCTCTAAAATTGCATCTAAACGGGTTGCAATCATTTCGTGAAGGTTAGCGCCTTCATCGCCTCGTGCTTGTTTAAAGTCTTCGATTACTTCATCAAAGCCTGCGATCAGTGCAGTATTCACACTATCCATGTCTAACTCTTCAGCTTCCATCACACCTGGCCAACGTAAAATATCAACAGGGTTGATGTCGCCATTGCTTTGTTGCTGCACCCATTGCGCGCTTTTAATAAGCTGCTCAGCCAGAGATTCATTAATTGTTAGCTCACCAACATGTGCTGGGTTTGCTGCAAATTTTAGGAAAACTTCTACTTTTCCGCGCTGTAGGTGTTTGCGTAAACGTTCACGGATAACAGGTTCCATCCCACGAAATTGCTCTGGTGCGCGGATAAAAGTTTCAAGGTAACGTTGGTTAACTGAACGAATTTCCCAAGTGCCAGTGCCCCATTCGCCTTTAATTTCGCGACGCGCATAAGCTGTCATGCTGTGGATCATGGATGATTTCCTAGTGTTATTTATTTACAAATTTGGTTGATTATACCGTATCAGCCTTTAACCTCTAGCGGAAATTTTTTCAGCTGCATATTTCACATTCATTTAATTATGTAAATCAACATGGCATCTACACGTATATATACTTATAATGTGGCAAATTCAGATTTAAGGGGATCGTTAATGCGTCCAAGCGAAAGAACACCTAACCAAATTAGACCGGTTACATTTACACGTAATTACACTATGCATGCTGAAGGTTCAGTATTAGTAGAGTTCGGAAATACGAAAGTATTGTGTACTGCAACTGTTGAAGCAGGTGTACCACGCTTTATGAAAGGCCAAGGTAAAGGTTGGGTTACGGCTGAATACGGTATGTTGCCACGTTCAACACATACCCGTAATGGTCGCGAAGCAGCTCGCGGGAAGCAAGGCGGTCGTACAATGGAAATTCAACGCTTAATCGCACGCGCATTACGTGCTGCGGTTGATTTAAAAGCGTTAGGCGAAAACACCATTACAATTGATTGTGACGTAATTCAAGCTGATGGCGGAACTCGTACTGCATCAATCAGCGGCGCATGTGTTGCGCTTGTTGATGCGCTGACGTACATGCGCAGCAAAGGCATGATCAACTCTAATCCACTTAAACATATGATTGCAGCTATTTCTGTGGGTGTATATAAAGGTCAACCAATTACAGACCTTGAATACCTAGAAGACTCTGAAGCAGAAACCGATATGAATGTTATTTTGACTGAAACCGGCAAAATCATCGAAATCCAAGGGACTGCCGAGGGTGAACCTTTCTCGTTTGATGAATTAGATGAGCTACTTTCACTGGCTAAGCATTCTATCCGTGAAATTATCGATGCTCAAAAGCAAGCTTTAGCATAATTTAGAAGTAGGTTAATTTAGTAATGAAAGATTATCAAAAAGAGTTTATTGAATTCGCACTTGAAAAGCAGGTGCTTAAATTTGGTGAGTTTACTTTAAAGTCAGGCCGTACTAGCCCTTACTTCTTTAATGCAGGTTTGTTTAACACCGGTCGTGATCTTGCTCGCTTGGGACGTTTTTATGCTGCGGCACTGGAAGATGCAGGCATCGAATACGATGTTTTATTTGGTCCAGCCTATAAAGGTATTCCAATTGCAACAACTACCGCGGTTGCATTAGCGGATCACCACGATAAAGATGTACCTTATTGCTTTAATCGTAAAGAGAAAAAAGCACACGGTGAAGGGGGCACATTAGTCGGTTCTGAGCTTAAAGGTAAAATCATGTTAGTTGATGACGTGATCACCGCTGGCACAGCCATTCGTGAATCAATGGAAATCATTGCAGATAATGGTGCAGATTTAAGTGGTGTGCTTATTGCTCTAGACCGTCAAGAAAAAGGCAAAGCTGAGCTTTCTGCGATTCAAGAAGTTGAACGTGACTTTGGAACAAAAGTTATCTCTATTGTGAAACTAGCAGACTTAATTAGTTACCTAGAAGCAAAAGGCACAATGGATGAGCATTTAGCCGCGGTTAAAGCGTATCGTGACCAATACGGCATTGCATAATTAGTTAATTGATTTGTCAATTTTAAAAAGCCCAGCTACATTAGCTGGGCTTTTTGTTTTGATTTAGTGGGCCTTAAACAAGGAAAAAGGTTATTTAAGCGTTAATAAAGTTTCACTTTTGTGCTGTTTAGATAAGAATTGGTGAAAAAGCCCTTTTTTTTAAAGTTTTTAGAAAAAAGTGCTTGCGTAAAAAATCCATCTCCCTATAATGCGACCCCACTGAGACGGCAGATAGCAACGCTTAGCGAGGCAAGAGCAACTCAGGGTGTTAAGTAAAACTTAGTTTCGAAAAATTAAATTTTCTCAAAATTAAGTGTTGACAAAAAAATAGGAAAGCGTAATATGCGCAGTCCTAGCGAGTTAAAGTGAAACGCTTTAATCGCAACGTTCTTTAACAATATAAAGCAATCATCTGTGTGGGCACTCGTACAGATTGAGTTCTAACAGCGAAGCTACTTAGGTAGTAACGCAAACAAATTTAGAGTCTCAATTGAACTGAGTGACCAACGGAAATAAGTTTACTTATTTCAGCACAGTCAATTCAACATCGAAAGATGTTAAATAAATTCAGAATTCATTGAGCATGTCCGCTCCCTTATGGGAAGGACAGAAAAAACTTTTAATTGAAGAGTTTGATCATGGCTCAGATTGAACGCTGGCGGCAGGCCTAACACATGCAAGTCGAGCGGTAACAGAGAGTAGCTTGCTACTCTGCTGACGAGCGGCGGACGGGTGAGTAATGCTTGGGAATGTACCTTATGGTGGGGGACAACAGTTGGAAACGACTGCTAATAC
>NZ_JAJJZF010000044.1:0-17339 GCF_020966275.1 Pseudoalteromonas sp. MB41
ACCTCACCAACTAGCTAATCCCACTTGGGCTGATCTTATGGCGCGAGGCCCGAAGGTCCCCCGCTTTGGTCCGAAGACATTATGCGGTATTAGCAGTCGTTTCCAACTGTTGTCCCCCACCATAAGGTACATTCCCAAGCATTACTCACCCGTCCGCCGCTCGTCAGCAGAGTAGCAAGCTACTCTCTGTTACCGCTCGACTTGCATGTGTTAGGCCTGCCGCCAGCGTTCAATCTGAGCCATGATCAAACTCTTCAATTAAAAGTTTTTTCTGCCCTTCCCATTAAGGGAGTGGACATGCTCAATGAATTCTGAATTTATTTAACATCTTTCGATGTTGAATTGACTGTGCTGAAATAAGTAAACTTATTTCCGTTGGTCACTCACTTTCCATTAAAGGAAAAAACATTGAGACTCTAAATTTGCTTGTCTTACTACCTAAGTAGCTCGACTGTTAGAACTCAATCTGTACGAGTGCCCACACAGATGATTGCTTTATATTGTTAAAGAACGTTTCGAGTTGCTTTCGCGTCTCGAGGGATGCGTATAATACATCCTTAATTTTTCGAGTCAACACTTAATTTTAAACTTTCTTTTGAAGATTTAAAACCGAAGTTTTACTTAACTCTCTGCTACGTTGCTCAGCGTCTTTCGTTGCTGCCCGCCGTGTCAGTGAGGTCGCATTATAGGGAGATGGATTTTTTACGCAAGCACTTTTCTTACTATTTTTTAATTATTTTTAAATACGTTAGATACCCACTAAGTACCAACATCTTACCCACAAAACCCTGTGGATAACTCTGGTTTTTTAACAGAATTACTAAACTATCACTCTATGTTGTGGTAAGTTGCGCCGCAGATTTTCCACTCGCTCACAAGGCATGTAAAATGACAGATATTATAAATAGTATAAGTGGCCTACTTTGGGGTCACATTCTGGTTTACCTATTAATAGCTGCGGGGCTATTTTTTACTCTTCGACTCGGTTTCATTCAATTCACCCAATTTCCCCATATGATCAAGGTTATGTTTCATAGCCGCCAAGGTTCAGGAGAAGGCATCTCCTCTTTTCAAGCTTTTTGTACTTCTTTAGCAGCTCGCGTTGGTACAGGTAATATGGCGGGTGTAGCAGTTGCACTTTATTTAGGGGGCGCAGGTGCTATTTTTTGGATGTGGTTGATTGCTTTAATTGGTATGGCAACCAGTTTTGCTGAAAGTACACTTGCGCAAGCTTATAAAACGGTCGATGAAGACGGTAACTTTCGAGGTGGTCCTGCTTATTATATGGAATACGGTTTAGGTAAACGTTGGATGGGCGTGATCTTTTCGCTGTGTTTGATCCTTGCCTTCGGCCTTGTATTTAATGCTGTACAATCTAACTCTATCGCTGCAGCGTTTGATGTCGCGTTTGGTATTCCAAAGTATATTGTCGGTATTACGCTTGTGCTTGGTTCAGGCATTATTATTTTTGGTGGTTTAAAGACAATTTCTCGATTCGCAGAGATGGTTGTTCCCTTTATGGCGCTTGCCTACTTACTCGTCGCACTTTATGTCTGTGCAATCAACTATGAATTATTACCTAATGTGTTTATGCATGTAATTAATAGTGCATTTGGACTTGAACAAGCAGGTGCAGGTGCTATTGGTTATGGCGTGATGCAAGCAATGATCCAAGGTATAAAACGTGGTTTGTTCTCAAATGAAGCAGGTATGGGTAGCGCCGCGAATGCTGCTGCAACAGCAACACCTAATCCGCCACACCCAGCTTCACAAGGTTATGTACAAATGCTTGGCGTCTTTGTTGATACCATTATTATATGTACAGCCACAGCGGCTCTTATTTTATTATCTCAACAATTAATCCCAGAATCAGGGGTTACGGGTATTGCACTGACACAAGCAGCACTTGAGGAGCATGTTGGAAGTTGGGGCGCAACCTTTGTTGCAATTGCGATTTTATTCTTTGCATTCACATCGATAGTTGCCAATTACTCATACGCTGAAACAAATCTATTATTTCTAGAACATAACCACGCTGCAGGTATGGTGATCTTCAGATTATTAGTGCTGGGTATGGTAATGTTTGGCGCACTTGGTGAGTTACCTATTGTCTGGACTCTCGCTGATATATCCATGGGCCTTATGGCTATCGTCAACGTTATTGCGTTATTTATGTTGTCAGGTGTCGTAATTTGGCTTGCTAAAGACTACAACACCCAACGTAAAGCGGGCAAGCTACCCACGTTTGATCCGTCACAAAACGAAAAATTAAATCAAACAATACCAAAAGGTGCTTGGCGTAAGTAAGCTTGATAGGTGTTTGCTTAATTTAGTGTCGTATTTTCAGGGAGCTGTTCAGCTCCCTTTTTTGATTCTGCAAGCTTTTCAAAAACCGTGAGTAAGAATGTAACTTGCTGTTCGGTTAACGTTACTTTTAGCTTTTCTGTTAACTGAGCTTTGACTTTTGTTTTAAGGGCTTGCTTTTGTTCTGCCGAAAATAGCGGCTGAGTTTGTTGTTGGTAAGATTGCACTGCCGTGAGCACTTCCATCACCACTTCATTGTCAAAATCAACAAGTGCTGTTTTCGCTTTTTCGAGAGCTTGTTCTGTTTTATCAAATGCCGTTGAGACTTTTTTGACTAACACACTGACTTCATGAATCTTCAGTACGTCATTGATGTTAGACATGATAATCGCAACCGGAATAAGAACAAGCGCAATGGCGAAACATACACCAAACACTGCGCCTACCCAAAACTGATTTAAACCACGTTTAAATTGTTCCATTATCTGTCCTTGATACTTTATGAATAATACCACTGATAATGTAAGGAAATTTAACGCATACATTAGTCAAGTAGCCATAAACAAACTATAAAGCTATTTTGGAAATAACAAAACTAATTAGAGTAAATAAGGAAATAGAAATAAATATGAAATAGAGTAGATATAAACTTTGAAGTATAAATGGTGCCCGGGGCCGGACTTGAACCGGCACGTCCTTACGAACGAGGGATTTTAAATCCCTTGTGTCTACCAATTCCACCACCCGGGCATCGGGTCGCTCAAAGAGCATGTGGAGTATTAAATGGAGGCGGAACCCGGAGTCGAACCGAGGTAGACGGATTTGCAATCCGCTGCATGGCCACTCTGCCATTCCGCCTTATCGCTTCCAAATAATTGGAGCGGCACACGAGGCTCGAACTCGTGACCTCAACCTTGGCAAGGTTGCGCTCTACCAACTGAGCTAGTGCCGCAAATTTAGTGTTTTATCCATACAGTTTAAACTAAATAAAGTTTAAATGGTGCCCGGGGCCGGACTTGAACCGGCACGTCCTTACGAACGAGGGATTTTAAATCCCTTGTGTCTACCAATTCCACCACCCGGGCATCGGGTTTGCTATTTAAAGCAAGTGGATAAAGCTAATATGGAGCGGCACACGAGGCTCGAACTCGTGACCTCAACCTTGGCAAGGTTGCGCTCTACCAACTGAGCTAGTGCCGCATCATATTAACTCTAAAGTTAAACTATTTTAAAACTACATTTGGTATTGTAGTTAACCACAAATGGTGCCCGGGGCCGGACTTGAACCGGCACGTCCTTACGAACGAGGGATTTTAAATCCCTTGTGTCTACCAATTCCACCACCCGGGCATCGGGTTGCTCAAAGAGCGTGTGGAGTGTTGAATGGAGGCGGAACCCGGAGTCGAACCGAGGTGGACGGATTTGCAATCCGCTGCATGGCCACTCTGCCATTCCGCCAAATTAGATAATTGGAGCGGCACACGAGGCTCGAACTCGTGACCTCAACCTTGGCAAGGTTGCGCTCTACCAACTGAGCTAGTGCCGCTTTTCTTTATCTTGTGGGCTATGCCCTCTCAACACGGACGCATTCTACAGAGATTATTAAACGCGTCAATATAAAAAATGCGAGTTTTAAACTGTTTGCTTATTTTTTATCTAAAATGGTGTGTAATTATACGTTTAGGATCAATTTTTGGTCAATTCTGACCAAGCAGCAAACAAATATTGCAGCATCGAACTCAATGTTAAGAACGTGGCAATATATAAAAGTCCATAACTTAAATAAATCATCCAGGTATCAAACTGCCAAATAAGTCCGATTATCGCCAACATTTGTGCAGCTGTTTTGAACTTGCCCATATTAGATACAGCAACGTTATCTCGTTTGCCCTGCTCTGCCATCCATTCGCGTAAGGCAGAAATAACTATTTCACGGCTAATGATAACAAGTGCGGGAATCGTCATATATAAATTCTGATAATGACTAGATAATGCCACTAATGCAGCACAGACCATTACTTTATCGGCAACAGGGTCTAAGAATGCACCAAAAGGTGTAGACTGATTTAAACGGCGTGCTAAATAGCCATCAAGAATATCAGTAATTGATGCAAGCCAAAAAACAAACGCGGCCGCGAAAAACGCCCATGAATAAGGTAAATAAAATATCACCAAAAAAATGGGGATAAGAAAAAGTCTAAAGGTTGTGAGTGTGTTTGGAATATTCCACATAACTACTTGGAGATGTCTTTTTTTCTATATTCGCATGAAGGCTACGCCTTGTCATGCAAATGATTAAATATCTTTTCAGCCATTTCAGGGCTGATCCCAGGAACTTGTTTTAGTTGTTCTATATTAGCAGCTTTTACCCCTTGCATGCCCCCTAAATATTTTAATAATGATTGTCGGCGCTTTTGCCCTACACCATTTATTTCTTCAAGTAATGATTGAGACCGTTGTTTCTGACGCTTATTACGATGTCCTGCAATTGCGAAACGGTGTGATTCATCGCGAATATGTTGGATCAAATGAAGTGCCGGCGCATCTGAATCAAGCGGAATAGTCTTCCTACCGCCGTCAATCAATAAGGTTTCTAAACCGGGCTTACGGCTCGTGCCTTTTGCTACGCCAACTAACAGTGGCATTTTGCTATGGGGCCAATTTTCAAAATATTGCTCAGCACGTGATAATTGTCCCTTACCACCATCAATAAAGATAACATCTGGGATCTTGTCTTCATCAACAACTTTGTTATAACGCTTGTTTAACGCAAACTCCATGGCGGCATAGTCATCACCGCCAGTAATACCCGTCACATTAAAGCGACGATACTCTTTATTATTTGGCCCTTGTGAGTCAAACACGACACAACTTGCTACTGTGTTTTCACCCATTGTATGGCTGATATCAAAACACTCCATGCGATTAATGTCGTCAAGCCGAAGTGTTTCTTTTAATTGCGCATAACGCTTGTTAATTGAGTCTTGCGTGCTTTGTTTTACACTTATGCTGTTAAGCGCATTCTTATTTGCAAGCTTTAAGTATTGCGCTCTCTCACCTCGATTCGCTACTTTCAAGCTGACTTTACGTTCTGAAATTGTGGTAAGCGCATTACTCAATGGCTCACTTTCTTCAATAGCAAACGGCAAAATGATTTCTTTTGCAATTCGCCCTGTTGCACCCGGTGCTAAATAGTATTGCCCTAAGAAGGAGGTGAGAATTTCTTCTTGCCCTGAATCCTTAGGGACTTTCGGAAAATAAGTCTTACTGCCTAATACTTTATGATCGCGGATCATTAATAAATGTACGGCATTTAAACCGTTTAAATGTGCAAAGCCCACCACATCCATTTCAGCATGATTACCTGAAATAGATTGTTGCTCTTGCATTTTTCTAAGCAACAAAATTTGGTCACGTACTTTAGCAGCCAGTTCAAACTTTAGTGCTTTACTGGCCTGTTCCATTTTTGTAATTAAATCGGCAATAACTTCATGTGACTTGCCAAGTAGAAACTTACGAACAAAGTCGACTTCTTGACTGTACTCTTCATCAGATACTTTGTTGACACAAGGTGCAGAACAGCGTTTTAACTGATACTGAAGGCATGGGCGACTTCGTGCACGATAATAGGCATCTTCACATTGACGAACAGGAAAGATTTTTTGCATTAGCCGTAAGCTTTCTGATACCGCACCCGCACTTGGAAAAGGACCGAAGTACTCACCTTTAATTTTGCGACTACCACGATGAAACGCCAAACGGGGATGTTTATGATTTGTCAGTAAAATATACGGATACGATTTGTCATCTCGCAGTAAAATATTATAGCGAGGCTGATATTTTTTTATAAGGTTGTTTTCGAGAAGAAGAGCCTCAGTTTCTGTATTCGTCAGGGTAACTTCAATGCCACAGATATTGCTAACTAATACACGCGTTTTACTGTCTGTTACATTGCTGCGAAAATAACTTGTAACACGCTTTTTGAGGTTCTTTGCCTTACCGACATAAATAACTTGCCCTTCACTATCAAGCATTCGGTATACACCGGGTTCGCTTGATAGTGTTTTAAGAAAACGGGCGGAATCGAAATCAGACATTGAGCAAATTAATGCGAGCTATCAATGTCGATCATTTTATGACGTATCGCCAAATGGGTTAACTCAACATCGCCACCCACATTTAGCTTTTCAAACATACGATAGCGATAGCTATTGACTGTTTTAGAGCTGAGGTTTAAACGCTCTGCGATATCTTGTGCTTTTTCACCTTTGGTGATCATAAGCATAATTTGCAGTTCACGCTCAGATAAACTTTGGAAAGGGTTTTCATCAGTACGACCGCTAACTTGCGCAAGAGCAATCTGCTGGGCAATTTCAGGCGCAATATAACGCTGACCCGCATTAACAGCACGAATGGCATTCACCATTTCATCAGACCCAGCCCCTTTGGTTAGATAACCATGGGCACCAATTTGCATTACTTTACTTGGGAATGGATCTTCACAATGTACAGTAAGCACAATAATTTTCACATCAGGGCAGTAACGACAAATTTTCTTCGTCGCTTCTAAGCCGCCAATACCTGGCATATTCATGTCCATTAACACGATATCAGGTGAGTTTTGACGGCAAAATTGCACCGCTTCTTCACCGGTTTTAGCTTCACCCACCACTTTAAAACCACGAACATCATCAAGTATACGTCTGATCCCTGTCCGTACAAGCTCATGGTCATCAACTAAAAGTACATTAATCAATGGAACACCCTCAAATAACCCAAATATATGCTTTTGCACTATTTAATGTGCCACATTAGCACAGAAGAAGTGAAACGATAAATCAAAATATCGTTTCACTCGTTAATTTTACGCAGCGGCTTTCTCGCTAAAGCGATCAACCCACAACGCAATGATACCATCGCCTGTTACATTACAGGCAGTACCAAAACTGTCTTGCGCTAAATAAAGGGCAATCATTAATGCCACTGCACCTTCATTAAAACCGAGCATACTTGTTAACAAGCCTAACGCAGACATCACTGCACCGCCTGGTGCACCCGGTGCTGCAATCATTACAACGCCTAACATCATAATAAATGGCAACATACCAAACAATGACGGCACATCCATATTAGGTGATAAAAACATGACAGCCATCGCACAGGTAACGATTGTAATCGTCGAACCTGATAAATGAATGGTTGCACATAGAGGCACAGTAAAGTTTGCAACATCTTCTTTCACATTGTTTGCTTTACTTGAGCGTAACGAAACTGGAATCGTCGCCGCGCTCGACATTGTACCTAAAGCAGTAAAATAAGCTGGCAGCATATTTTTTACAAGCTCTAATGGGTTACGCTTTAATAATAAACCAGTTGTTACATATAAAACGGTTAGCCATAACCAATGCATTATAAGTGCGGCAAGTAACACAATACCGAAGGTTTGAAGGGTATCAACGACGGTACCAGCCACTGTCATTTCAGCAAACACACCAGCAATATAAAATGGTAATGCTGGAATAATTACTTTCGCCAACAAGCCATCAATAACATCGCGACCTTGATCTGACACTTTCTTTAAAGTATCTAGCTGCAACTGGCTCATACCAATACCAAACACAAATGCGGTTGCAAGCGCGGTCATCACACCCATTAACGGCGGAATTTCTAGATCAATAAAGCTACCCACTTCTGTGGCAACTTCAGCTTCAAATGTTAAGCCACCATCAAATAATGGGATCATGGCACTCACGAGTAAAAATGCCAATGTGCCAGCAATGATGGTAGAGCCATAGGCAAAGCCAACTGTTTTGCCAAGTAAGTGGCCCGAGCCTTTTGGCAAACCAGCAATACCTGATGCAATAAAAAATAAAATAATCAGCGGAATCGTAAAGGTGATCAACTGACCAATAATTTCTTTTGCTGTATAAAGGAGTTCAACACCCGTTAGTGGCACATACAAGCCCACTAAAATACCGGCAACAATACCGGCAATTAATTTAAGAATTAACTTCATAACGATCACTTCTTTTTTTTGGTGGTAACCTTTTACCACGTTTTGATTTACTTTTGTTATAAAACAGCCAAATTTGTGTTTGATTGCCTAATTTACCACCACGATTATCCTGAATCTAATTTGAACGTGAATATATGCACCCTATCGCGTTGCATTTGTTAACAAACTCGTAAATTAATAACATGCGCGCAGTTTTGAATACCAAAAATAGTACTTATGTATAAATCAATTTTAAGTGTGGCCCTTTTGTGTGCGCCTTTTACAAGCTTGGCGACTAGCCTACCCATTCAACTTCCGTTTATTGCTGAATCCGCAACAGTTGATGGTCAACTGGATGAACCTAGTTGGCAGCAAGCCAGAAAAATAGTAATCGATAATGTCACTTGGCCTTACGAGAATGCTAAGAGCCCAGTCACTACCTTTGCCTATGTTTATGAAGATGGCGAAACTTTATACATAGGTTTTGAAGCAAACGATCCGAACCCTGAACTTATTCGCGCTTTTTACCGTGACCGTGATGCTGCATGGAATGATGACCTAGTCGGCCTAAAAATAGATTCATATAATAATTCGCAGCTTGCTTATCAATTTTTTATTAATCCATTAGGTGTGCAACAAGACTCCATTGAAAATGAGCTCACGAAACATGAAAGCTCTTCATGGGATGGTATTTGGGATAGCGAAGGCGTTATTCATGACCGTGGTTATACCGTTGAAGTGGCTATTCCACTTCGCGTACTTAACTTCGATGACAGCATTAAAACCAAAACCATGGCTATGGAGTTTGTCAGGTTCTTACCACGCAGCGAACGTTTGCGTATTTCTAATATGAAAATTGACCACGGCAATAACTGCTGGATTTGCCAAATGCCAAGCTATCAAGGTTTTGAAGAAGCCAAACAAGGGAATAACGTGGCCGTGATCCCCTCTATTGTATTAGGCAAAAATGAAACCCGAGAGATAGAGAATGCTCATATTGATGAATGGGAAAGTGAAAACACCACCGAAGCAAGCTTAGATTTGAAATGGGGTATAACACCCGATATCACATTAAATGCCACTATTAATCCTGACTTTTCACAAGTTGAGGCCGATGTAGCGCAGTTAAGTGTTAACAACAACTTTAGCTTGTTCTTTCCTGAAAAGCGGGCATTTTTTCTTGATAATGCAGACTACTTTGCTTCAACACTCAATTTAATCCACACCCGTAATATTGCTCAACCTGATTACGGCACAAAAATAACGGGTAGCAAAAATGGTCATACTTTCGCAGGCTTTATAGCCAACGACAATCAAACCAATGTGCTGATCCCTGGCAACTTGGGCTCGTCACTTGTCTCTCTGGATAGTAAAAGTGAGAACGGTGCTTTGCGCTATCGATACGATTTTGAATCAGGTTTGTCATTAGGCTCAACAGCCACACACCGTCAAAGTGATGACTACAAAAACACGGTGTACAGCATCGACAGCAAATATAAACCAACGGTGAACGACACGTTTCTCGTACAAGTCCTGAAGTCGGAAACTCAGTACAGTCAAACATTTATCGATGAGCTTTGCGATGGCAATAACTGCACACAGCCAGAACAAGTGACATGTGAAATCAATCGCGACTGTGATTATAACGAAGGAGTTTTACGGGTACTCAACCAACAGGAGCAATCAGGGAACGGTTACTTTGTAAAATACCAACACGACGAAAAATATTGGCGTGCGTTTGCAGACTATAATTACCGCGATGCCGACTTACGCGCTGATTTAGGTTTTATCTCACAAGTTGATTTTAAAAAATTCACCACCGGTGGTGAATACCGCTGGTATGGCGATAAAGGTAATTGGTGGAATCGAGCTAACCTTTATGCCGATTGGGATATTACACATAACGAGAATAACGAACTACTTGAGAAGGAAGCGCAGTCAAGTTTTTCAGTCAGTGGGCCATTACAAAGCTTCTTTGAGTTATCAGTTGAACATCGAAACCGCAGAGGGCTTCGTCATGACAAGTCACGACTAGACATAGATGACAACACGGATCTATTTAGCGAAAACGGCATTGGCTTTTACAGTGACTTTAAGCCACAGGCAGGTTTGTTTGCCTCTCTATATATGTATACCGGAAATGCAGTCGATTTAGCGAATAACCGTGTTGGTGAAAAGCTGCATATTCGTCCTGTTCTAAATATGAACTTAGGTAAGCACTTTGAAGTACGATTACGTCATACATACGAACAACTAGAAGCTGATGGTAGCGATGTTTTCACTGCTAATTTAAGCGATGTACGTTTGACTTACCAATTTAACGTCAATAGCTTTTTACGTCTCGCTGTAATTTACACAGACCTAGAGCGCAATCAAGCTAACTATCAAGACGACGTAGACAGCCAATACAAAAAGCTCGCCACACAATTACTGTATTCATACAAATTGAACCCACAAACAGTCTTTTTTGCTGGCTATTCTGATAATGGCTACCAAGATGATGAACTGTCATCAATCACCCAAGAACAACGAACCTTATTTGCTAAGTTCAGCTACGCTTGGTTATTGTAGACTCATTAAGGGCACTCAAACGAAGTGCCCTTTTTTCCTTTAGTTTTAAAGCTTATTCCTAAATGCTATAAGCCTATTCGCTATATGTTATAGCCAAACTTTACTTTCGTTTTTTATTAGGCGAAGTAAAGTGTGACTATTACAGATCGATAGCCTAAGCTATTTGATCCCGATTGAATAAATTGCTTCCAAGGGAACATTATGTCTAACATTTTTGAAGATAATTCATTAACGATTGGTAACACACCAATTGTAAAGCTTAACCGCGTTACCACAGGTAATGTGTTTGCTAAAGTAGAATCACGTAACCCGAGCTTCAGTGTTAAATGCCGTATCGGCGCTTCAATGATCTGGGAAGCTGAAAAGTCTGGCGTTTTAACAAAAGACAAAGAGTTAATTGAACCTACATCTGGTAATACGGGTATTGCATTAGCATTCGTAGCCGCTTCTCGTGGTTACAAATTAACTCTGACTATGCCAAATACAATGAGCTTAGAACGTCGTAAGCTATTAAAAGCATTGGGTGCAAACCTTGTGTTAACCGATGGTGCTAAGGGGATGAATGGCGCAATTGAAAAAGCGAAAGAAATTCAAGCGAGCGAGCCTGAAAAGTACATTCTTTTACAACAATTCGAAAATCCAGCCAACCCTAAAATCCACTTTGAAACCACGGGCCCTGAGATCTATGATGCAATGGATGGAAAAATCGATATCTTCGTAGCTGGTGTAGGCACGGGCGGTACAATCACTGGCGTGAGTCGTTACCTTAAGCTTGAAAAAGGCCTAAATGTGCAATCTGTTGCTGTTGAGCCAACAAATTCACCTGTTATCAGCCAAACGCTTGCTGGTGAAGAAATCAAACCAGGTCCTCATAAAATTCAAGGTATCGGAGCCGGCTTCATCCCGGGCAACTTAGATTTAGAAGTTGTCGATTCAGCGGAGCAAGTATCAAATGAAGATGCGATTGCAATGGCACATGAATTGATGAAAAACGAAGGGATTTTAGTCGGGATTTCTTCTGGTGCAGCGGTTGTTGCAGCTAAACGTTTAGCTGAAAAACCAGAAAATGCAGGCAAAAATGTTGTCGTTATTTTACCAAGTGCAACAGAGCGTTACTTATCTAGCCCATTGTTTGCAGAAGAATTTAGCGACAAAGAATTAGTACAGTAATCACACACTCAAAATCAAAAAAAAGGATGCATGTGCATCCTTTTTTATTACATAAAATTCAATATTATCCAATAAATTTACTGAGTTAACTTTACATCACTGCCATTTCGTCACACACTTAAAGTTATCTTGAACTGCCAAACAATAACAATGAAAAAAATACTCTTTATTTGTGCTCTATTAAGTGGCGTGCTGCTGTTCGGTTGCGGCTCTGAAGATTCTCCAAAAGGTGAAAAGAACACACCAGGAAACACGGCAACCTTATATTTCGATGCCCTTTATAATCAAAAAGATTTCGATCTTGCAATGCAATATGCCACCCCTAAAATGGCGCGCATTATGAAATCTTACGGCACAGCAAGCCAATTTGCGCGTAACCTTATTAATATGCAATACGATGAAGTCGTGATTGAAGTCGATATGACAAATATGAGTCTACGCGAACAGTACGGTGATAAAGCGAATATAAACCTAATATTTACCGGCTACTTTAATGGTAAGAAAATAGATGATATGCGCAGTGTTCAAATGATACGTAAAAAGAGCAATTGGTATATCGAAAAAATTAATCCAGACCCATTTGCACGATAAATAACGTTTAAAGAAGCCTTGCTCTTGCAAGGCTTTTTTATGCTATGAGCTACAGCTCACCGGGGGTAAAGTTATCAACAGCAATGGCTCGTTTTCGCAGCGCATTTGCTTCATTCATTCGCTCAACAACCGTGTCGTTAATCAAGTTTTTCTCTGCCGCTACCGCTATCGCATCTTCAAGCTCTAAATTACGGCCAATGGTGCCCTCTTTTTGCCACTTGCGCAGCTGCTTGAAGTCTTCATGAGTATCAATCATCGCCATAAAGGCATTTTCCATCACACCCGTCCCAGCATTCTCATCTACATAGCACAAGTGTGTTAACCTATCTCTGAACACACCAGGCTTACTCATGTGCTCACACATAGTTTGCGCCAGCTCATCACTTGGGCGGTGATAATGGTTGCCTAATGGAAACACAATACGTTTAAGTAAAAAGTTCACTACAGGGTTTGAGAAGTTTTTGAAAAAGCCATCAAATGCTTGGCCAATACTAAACAGTGAATGTTCTACTGCGTATTGAACAAACGGTAAATCGGCCTGTTGACGCCCTTCATCTTCGTAACGTTTAAGTACACAAGAAGCTAAATACAGGTGGCTGAGAACATCGCCTAAGCGTGCTGAAATCATTTCTTTGCGCTTTAACTCGCCGCCTAAAACTAACATCGCTACATCGGTGCAAAACGCTAAGCCTCGGCTCATGCGCCCTAATTGCTTATAATACACAGAAGTGGCACCACTCACAGGCGCTTTGGCAAAATAACTACGCGTTAAACCGTGTACAAAAGCCATCCCCGCATTACTCCCAGCAAACAAAATATGCTGTAGTAGTAGCGCGTCGAACTCTTTTAACGCTAAGTCGTGATCTTCCATTGCAGCAGCTTCCATTTCTTTAAGTACAAATGGATGGCAGCGGGTTGCGCCCTGACCAAAAATCATTAAATTACGGGTAAGAATATTAGCGCCTTCTACCGTAATAGACACTGGGATCCCCATATAACCATGAGCTAGATAGTTATTAGGCCCGACTTGAATTCCCTTGCCTGAATGAATATCCATTGCGTCGTTCATTACTGTACGACCCATTTCTGTCATATGGTATTTGGCAATCGCAGTGACTACCGAAGGGCTCAATTTTAAATCAATGGCTCCTGCGGTCATGAGTCGAGCAGACTCAAGCGTGTAAGTTAACCCGCCGATGCGTGCCAAAGCCTCTTGCACTCCTTCAAATTGACCAATAGAGACACCAAACTGTTGACGAACAGTGGCATAGGCAGATGTCATCCGTGAAGCTAAATGCCCGGTTGCTGTGCTTAAGGCGGGTAACGAAATACCGCGGCCTGCGCTTAAGCATTCAACCAACATACGCCAACCTCGTCCTGCACCCTGCTTTCCACCAATAATCCAATCAAGCGGAATAAATACATCTTTACCATACGTGGTGCCATTCATAAACGCCATATTCAATGGATAGTGGCGCTCACCTGTTTGCACGCCTTCGTGGTCGGTTGGAATTAACGCACACGTAATGCCCAGCTCTTTTTTATCACCTAGTAAACCATCGGGGTCATACATTTTAAACGCGAGCCCCAACACGGTCGCAATCGGTGCAAGCGTAATGTATCGTTTCGACCAGTTAAGTTTTAAACCAATGACTTCTTCGCCATTAAACTCACCTTTACACACGACACCCGTATCAGGAATACTCCCTGCATCTGAGCCGGCCTCAGGTCCTGTTAATGCAAAGCATGGCACATCATCACCTTTTGCAAGGCTTGGTAACCAACGCTCTTGCTGCTCTTTTGTACCGTAATGAAGCAGTAATTCTCCCGGTCCTAAGCTATTAGGAACCATAACCGTCACAGCGGCTGTTAGACTCTTAGTGGCAATTTTAGACACAATGGTCGAGTTAGCAATTGCCGAAAATTCACGACCACCAAACTTCTCTGGAATGATCAGTGCAAAGAAACCTTCTTTTTTCAGGTAATCCCATACTTCTTTAGGCAGGTCTTTATCTTTTTGAACAATTTGATAATCGTCGAGCATTGCCAGCAAGGTTTCTACTTGCTCAGCTAAAAATGTACGTTCTTTTTCGCTCAACTCAGGCTTGGGAAAGCGATGTAGCTTTTGCCAATCAGGGTTACCACTAAATAACTCACCATCCCACCAAACATCACCCGCTTCCATTGCTTCGCGCTCTGTTTGAGATAAAGGCGGTAATACCCTTTTAAACATACTAAATGTAGGTCGCGTGATCAGGTTTATGCGAATATCTTTCACAGCAAAAATCACAATTACAGCAACCAGTAACAGAATAATTACAGTAGTCATTGTGCAATCCTTTTATTTTAATCAACTGCCTCAAGTATGACTGATCGTGCCATAAATACAACGTGTCAAATCGTAACGGTGACTCAATTCGGCTCTTCGCTTGTTCTTTTTTTCGACACTGCTATTATGCCACTACCATACTAAAACTACTGACACATCAGAGCTCAGCCAGTAGTTCGATAACAATAACATTCTTTAGGGAAAAACTATGAAGACTCCATTTAAGCTCAGTGTAAGTGCTGTAATGGTCGCAAGTGCGTTGGCACTTTCTGGCTGTAACGACGAAGCGCCTACTGCGAAAACAACGACCACGCAAACACCACCCCAAGCAACAGCACAAGATGCAGATAAATTTATCGCAGAAACAGAAAAAGAATTAAGTGCACTGTTTTTAGAATCGAGCCGTGCTGAATGGATTTACGCAAACTTCATTACTCATGACAGTGCTGAGTTATCAGCAGAAGTTAATCGAAAAATGACTGAATCGGTTGTGCGACTCGCTAACGAAGCAGCCAAGTTTGACAGTATAGAGCTTGATTACGATGCGCGCCGAAAACTCGATAAACTAAAGCTAGCTCTCACATTGCCTGCACCTCAAGATGCAGCAAAAACTGCTAAGTTATCACAGCTTGTGGCTGAACTTGGCGGTATTTATGGTAAAGGGAAATATTGTAAAGAAGAGGGAAATTGCTTAAGCCTAGGTGAAATGACCGCCAAAATGGCCACTAGCCGAGACTACAACGAACTACTCGATTTATGGCAAGGTTGGCGACAAGTATCAAAACCTATGCGCCCGTTGTATGAACAACAGGTTGTGCTAACCAATGAAGGCGCTAAAGAGCTAGGTTACGCAGATACAGGTGCAATGTGGCGAAGCAAGTACGATATGCCTGCTGATGATTTTGCCAAAGAACTCGACCGTATTTGGGGTCAAGTTAAACCACTTTACGAATCGCTTCATTGTCACGTTCGTGCAAAACTGGGTGAACAATATGGTGAAGATAAAGTACCCCAAGACCAACCAATCCCAGCACACCTATTAGGTAACATGTGGGCACAAACGTGGGGCAATATCTATGATGTTGTTGCGCCTGAAAACGCAGATCCTGGTTACGATGTGACAGCATTGCTTGCTGAACACGATTACGATGAACTGAAAATGGTTCGCGGTGCAGAAAAATTCTTTACATCAATGGGATTCGCACCACTTCCTGACACGTTCTATGAACGTTCATTATTTATAAAGCCTCGTGATCGTGATGTGTTGTGTCATGCCTCTGCATGGAACATCGATAGTAAAGACGATTTACGAATTAAAATGTGTATTCAACGCACAGGCGAAGAATTCTCAACTATTCACCACGAGTTAGGGCATAACTTTTATCAACGTGCCTACAACACTCAACCGGTTTATTATCAAGAAAGTGCGAACGATGGTTTCCATGAAGCAATTGGCGACACCATTGCCCTCTCGGTAACGCCGGGTTACTTGAAAGAAATAGGCCTGTTAAATGAAGTGCCTGATGAGTCTAAAGATATTGGGCTATTAATGAAAATGGCTCTTGAGAAAGTCGCCTTCATTCCATTCGGCCTGCTTGTCGACCAATGGCGCTGGAAGGTATTCTCTGGCGAAGTAACACCTGAAAACTATAATAAAGCATGGTGGGAGTTACGTGAGAAATATCAAGGTGTGCAAGCGCCAATCGCTCGAAGTGAATCAGACTTTGATCCCGGTGCAAAATACCATGTTCCAGGTAATGTGCCTTATACACGTTATTTCTTAGCCCATATTTTACAGTTTGATTTCCACAGAAGCCTTTGTGAAATTGCAGGCAACGAAGAAGCCATCCATCGCTGTTCTGTGTATAACTCTAAAGAGGCTGGAGAGAAACTAAATGCAATGCTTGAAATGGGCTCGAGTCGTCCATGGCAAGAAGCACTTGCCACCATTACCGGTAAAGAACAAATGGATGCCACTGCAATCTTAGATTACTTTGCACCATTACAAAAATACCTTGATGAACAAAATAAAGACCGTGAGTGCGGTTGGTAAACAACCTAAAGCAAAAAGCCCGCATATGCGTAATGCCAGTCAGTTAAGAGCTGACTGGCATTTTCTTTTGTAAGGATACTTATTTGGTTTCCTTCTTATCACCCTTGGATAATGCCTGTCTGGTAGCCTATCGGGTAAGATAAACAACCTAAGTGTTTTCAGTAACTCATCATAATGAACAGGTAACTTACTTGCACTATGTATTGGCGTAAACATGAAGAAAGCGATTACCTGCCGCATAGATTGGCTAAAGCTTAATTGAGTAGGCAAGATATCTTCTTCTTTAGTTGCATCAAGCATGATTATGCGTATTAAGTTGTAAGCGA
>NZ_JAJJZF010000045.1:0-17330 GCF_020966275.1 Pseudoalteromonas sp. MB41
GTTGTCCCCCACCATAAGGTACATTCCCAAGCATTACTCACCCGTCCGCCGCTCGTCAGCAGAGTAGCAAGCTACTCTCTGTTACCGCTCGACTTGCATGTGTTAGGCCTGCCGCCAGCGTTCAATCTGAGCCATGATCAAACTCTTCAATTAAAAGTTTTTTCTGTCCTTCCCATAAGGGAGCGGACATGCTCAATGAATTCTGAATTTATTTAACATCTTTCGATGTTGAATTGACTGTGCTGAAATAAGTAAACTTATTTCCGTTGGTCACTCAGTTTAAATTGAGACTCTAAATTTGTTTGTCTTACTACCTAAGTAGCTCGACTGTTAGAACTCAATCTGTACGAGTGCCCACACAGATGATTGCTTTATATTGTTAAAGAACGTTGCGATTAAAGCGTTTCACTTTAACTCGCTAGGGCTGCGTATATTACGCTTTCCTATTTTTTTGTCAATACTTAATTTTGAGAAAATTTAATTTTTCGAAACTAAGTTTTACTTAACACCCTGAGTTGCTCTTGCCTCGCTAAGCGTTGCAGTCTGCCGTCTCAGTGGGGTCGCATTATAGGGAGATCCGAATTCAGATCAACTGTTTTTTTATGTTTTTATGAAAAAAATGACTGTTCGTGCAAAATACGAACGAAACGGGTAAAAACAATACTAAAAAAGGCCCTGAAGGGCCTTTTTTAGTTATTTGATTATGAGCTTCCAACCAACTTTCGCTTGTAACTTGGACTCTAGTTGTAGCTCACTTGCCATTAGTGGGTGATATTTTAACCAATCACTATCAAATGTCAGTATAAGCGCATTTTTATCTACACTTAGACCTAGCGCTGGTAATACATCGTCTTGGCGACGCATCGATAAGATCACTGCGATCCGAATGATACGTGTTAGGCATTCAGCTAATTGCTCATTACACCCTAGATATGCAAAGCTATTTTTTGCAAGATCAGCCCGGTGCCCATTCGCTACTGCTGTAATAAGTTTATGCTCTGACTGTGAAAAGCCAGGCATGTCTGTGTTTTCTAATATATAGGCCGTATGTTTATGGTAAAGCTTATATTCGATTAGCAAACCAATCTCATGCAATTTTGCCACAGTCTTTAACAGTGCAATCGCATTACTATCCATTGATTGCCATTGGTTCATTACACTTATTGCCAGTTGTTCCGCAAGTTGCGCTACTCGGCACGCTTGTTTCTGATCAACATGGTAACGATTCATTAAACCATCAACGGTGCGTTTGCGAATATCATGATTATGTAGCTCAGGCACCATGCTATATAACACACCTTCACGCAATGCACCGCGCGCAAGCCCCATTTGCTTTATTTCTAACGATTCAAATAAAGCAATAAGAATTGCAAGTCCAGATACAAACACTAAACGACGCTCTTCACTAAGACCAGGTAATTCAAGATCAGCAATGGTGTCAAACGTGACTGACTGTTCTTTAATTGCTAACAGTTTATCTAGCGTTAGTAACTCATCCTGGTTTTGCGCAACCATAATCTCTTGAATGGCTTGAACTGTACCGGATGCACCACTGGCAATCTCCCATCCAGCAGCTTTATATTCAGGTACAATATCTTCAACAACATCTCGCGCTGCTTTAATAGCGGTATTGAAATTTTTGTTACTAAGCTTTTGATCTTTGAAATAGCGCTCAAGGAAAGTGACACACCCCATGTTGAGGCTCTTATAATGCAACGCGTCAAAACCTTTTCCAATGACAACCTCAGTGCTTGCTCCACCAATATCAATAACCAGCTGTCGACCACCACATGAAGATGTATGAGCAACCCCTTTATAGATAGTCTTTGCTTCTAACTCGCCACTTATAACATTGATTTTATGGCCAAGGATTTTCTCAGCTTTTTGTTGAAATACATCGGCATTAATAGCAAGGCGCAGTGTTGCGGTTGCAACAATGGTGATATTTTTCTTTGGTATATCTTGTAAACGTTCAGCGAACAAGGCGAGGCATTCCCAGCCTCGTTGCATGGCTTCAGTACTTAGAACATTGTTTTCATCAAGTCCTGCTGCTAGCCTTACTTTGCGTTTGACTCGGCCAATAGTTTGTAGGCCGCCAGCCATCGATTTGGCAATCAGCATATGGAAGCTGTTTGATCCTAAATCGATAACTGCATACACATTTTTTTGCGGTTGAAGTTGCCCCACCGTTCAAAAACCTCTAGTTACTACTACGTCTTAAACAACGGCCAGTTATGATGACCGTGATTTTTGGTAACTATTATTTGGTCGACGTCCGTTGTTATTACGATTACGTGGGCCTGTTGAATAGTTCCGCTTTTTCTGAATAGTAGGCTTTGTTAAATCATCAAGCAATGCACTTTTATCATAATGTGATAATGGAATGCTGTGCTCTATGTATTCTTCGATTTCGTGAAGATTATAAGCATACTGTTCGCAGGCAAAGCTGATTGCATGGCCTGATGCGCCAGCACGTCCTGTACGTCCAATTCGGTGTACATAGTCTTCACAATCATCTGGCAAATCAAAATTAAATACGTGACTTACTTCTGGAATATGTAAACCACGAGCTGCAACATCGGTCGCAACTAAAAAGTCTAAATCACCTTTGGTAAATTGCGCCAGAATTGACTGACGTTTTTTCTGGTTAACATCACCAGTCAATAACCCAACGCGATGCCCATCCGCCTTCATCCACGCATACACGTTTTCACAACTGTGTTTGGTATTTGCAAACACAATGGCTTTTTCAGGCCATTCTTCTTCAATTAAGGTTAACAACAACTTAATTTTATCATCTTGTGATGGATGAAAGAGCTCTTCCTGAATGCGCTTACCTGTTTTCACATCAGGTTCAATTTGTACATGCTCAGGATTAGTCATATGTTCAAATGCTAATTCCTGTACACGATACGATAAGGTCGCTGAAAACAATAAATTTAAACGCTCAGATGCTTCCGGCATACGTCTGAACATATAACGAATGTCTTTAATGAAGCCTAAATCAAACATGCGATCCGCTTCATCAAGCACAACAACCTCAATTTCGTTCAGGGTATAACAGCCCTGCTTATAAAGGTCGATAAGGCGTCCAGTCGTCCCAATTAAAATATCAACGCCTTTTTCTAGTTGTGCACGTTGTTTTTCATAATCTTCGCCACCATATACTAATCCTAAGTTAAGATTACAATGTGGCGCTAAAATTTTTGCATCTTTGTGTATCTGAATCGCCAGCTCCCGCGTAGGGGCCATGATCAGGGCTCTTGGATGTTTACTAGGTGCTTTGCTAGATTGTAATAACCGATGGCACGTGGCCGTTAAAAACGCCAACGTTTTGCCCGTACCTGTTTGTGCTTGACCCGCAATATCACGGCCCTCACAAATAAAAGGTAGGCATTTAGCTTGTATGGGTGTGCAATATTCAAACCCATTTTCGGTTAAACCGGCAACCACTTCCGGTGCGATAGCAAAGTCTGAAAACTTTTTATCGGTCAAATGTGTCTTAGTCATAGCGTTTAAGCATAACGTTTAAACTTGCAATAAGAAACAAGAGTGTTTAAATACGCATTAAATATTTCGCCTAACTTATCGGAGATCGCAATGAGCGAGAAAATTATTCAATTAACTGACGATAGCTTTGAAGCTGACGTACTTCAATCAGACAAACCTGTACTTGTTGATTTTTGGGCAGAATGGTGCGGACCTTGTAAGATGATCGCCCCAATTCTTGACGAAGTAGCAGGCGATTTTGATGGTCGTGTTACCGTTGCAAAACTGAATATTGACCAAAATGCAGGCACACCACCTAAATTTGGTATTCGTGGTATCCCTACACTTCTTCTTTTCAAAGATGGTCAAGTTGCAGCCACTAAAGTAGGTGCCCTTTCTAAGACTCAATTAGTTGAGTTTTTAGAAAACAACATCTAATGAAATAATAAAAAAAGGGCTTTTTGCCCTTTTTTTAGCTTTATTTTGTTTAAAGACTGGACGCCTTGCTAGTGACCTGCTAGTTTATAAAGCCAACTAATCCTTAGTTATACCAACAAACCTCACTCATGTATCAAACGACGATTTTGAGTATGACAATTGTAATAAAGAACCCACCAATATGCATTTACGCGAATTAAAAGACAAGTCTATCAAAGAGCTTGTAAACTTAGCTGAGTCCATGGGGCTCGAAAACGTAGCCCGTTTAAGAAAACAAGACATTATTTTCGCCATTCTTAAAGCACACGCAAAAAGCGGTGAGAACATTTATGGCGGCGGTGTATTAGAAATCTTACAAGATGGTTTTGGTTTCTTGAGATCATCTGAAGCATCTTACCTAGCCGGTCCTGACGATATTTATGTATCTCCGAGTCAAATCCGTCGATTCAGCATGCGTACTGGTGACTCTATTTCCGGTTTGATTCGTCCACCGAAAGATGGTGAACGTTACTTCGCTTTACTGAAAGTAAATGAAGTAAACTTCGATAAACCTGAAAACTCACGCACTAAAATCCTTTTTGAAAACCTTACTCCACTCCACGCAAATGAACGTTTACGTATGGAGCGCGGTAATGGTAGTACAGAAGACATCACAGCGCGTGTACTCGATTTAGCCTCGCCAATTGGTAAAGGTCAGCGCGCACTTATCGTTGCACCGCCGAAAGCAGGTAAAACGATGCTTCTGCAAAATATCGCCCAATCGATCAGTTATAACCAACCAGACTGTGAGCTGATGGTATTACTTATCGATGAGCGTCCTGAAGAAGTAACCGAAATGCAGCGCCTTGTAAAAGGTGAAGTGATTGCTTCAACATTCGATGAGCCTGCAAGCCGTCACGTTCAGGTTGCTGAAATGGTAATCGAGAAAGCAAAACGCCTTGTAGAGCACAAAAAAGACGTGGTTATCTTACTTGACTCAATTACACGTCTTGCTCGTGCATACAACACGGTAATTCCTTCATCGGGTAAAGTACTAACCGGTGGTGTTGATGCAAACGCATTACATAAGCCTAAGCGTTTCTTCGGTGCGGCACGTAACGTTGAAGAAGGCGGAAGCCTGACAATCATCGCGACAGCGCTTATTGATACTGGTTCGAAAATGGACGAAGTTATCTACGAAGAGTTTAAGGGCACTGGTAATATGGAATTACACTTAAATCGTAAGATTGCTGAAAGACGTGTATTCCCTGCCATTGACTTTAACCGCTCTGGTACACGTCGCGAAGAGTTGCTGACTAAACCTGATGAGCTACAAAAAATGTGGATCTTACGTAAGATCGTACATGACATGTCAGAAATTGATGCGATGGAATTTTTAATTGATAAACTGTCAATGAGCAAAACCAATGACGAGTTTTTCGATTCAATGAAACGTCAATAATCACATTTGAATATTTTAAGTAAATGCCTGTATTAAACAGGCATTTTTTTTGCCCAAAAGAAGCCCCTTTGATACCCATTCGCTGCATTCAATACTCTATTTGAAGCAAGTAATACCCCTGCCTACTCTTGTGTTATTTTGTTGTTCTAAATAAGAAATATCTATCACTGATAACAACCACTGTCACTTAGCCACGTGGGTAAGTGTTATTTCAGGTTAATATAAGTTCATAATATAAATGGAATTTCATTGAAAGCTGTTCTATAAATAATGAGATGAAATGCTTAGGAACACTCAATGACGCGCATTAAAATAGCAATCGCTCTGTTTTTAACAAGCTTACTGGGGTGTATTGCTAGTTTTGCTGTGTTTGATTTCTCTACTTCGGCTCTACTTATACTCAGTCTCTTTATCTGTGGACCGTGGGCAGTAATGATTTATAGTCTCTATTCGACAGACAAGCAGCAGCTGGACTTCTTAAATGACTTTGCGACGAATATGACCGCAGAGCAAGGTATTAACTTCTCCTTTCGTTTTGATGAAAATAACCCTAATTTACCGCAAGCATGCCATGCATTAAATGAAAGTTTAACCACAGTAGAGCACTTGCTCGGAGAGATTTATTTTTCTTCTGCGCGATTGCTCCCTATGGCGGATGCACTAAGAGACACTTATGCCTCTATGACCCAAAAAGCCACGATTCAAGATGCTCACGGTGTCGATCTCGCCATAACAATAAAGCGTACCATTGACGTATCAAGAGAGCTCGATCGAAGTTTAGAGCAAATTTATCACGCGGTTTCAAATGCCACGAATTCCGTAAAACAAACCCGTTTAGACACTGATAAGAGTCAATCAAGTTTATTAAAACTCGCCGATAATATTAATCAAACAAGCCAACAAATTGTTTTGCTCAAGCAAGATAGCGACGCAATAGGTTCTGTGATTGAGGTCATTAATAGTATTGCCGAACAAACTAACTTATTGGCTCTTAATGCCGCCATTGAAGCAGCCCGAGCAGGCGAGCAAGGAAGAGGGTTTGCAGTGGTAGCTGATGAGGTTCGAAACTTAGCTGCACGCACAAGTAAATCAACACAAGAAGTTCGAAATATGGTTGCTAAAATTCAGCATAATACTGAGCAAGCGAATCAGTTGATGCAAAAGGCATTAAAAGAAACAGAGCACACCGTTAAGCTATCTGACGAATCAACACGTGAAACAAATAAAATAGAACAAGCGATGTTAGCCATCGATGCTTTATCAGAAAGTATTCACGCACAAGTTGCACTGCAAAGCCAAATGTCTGATGAAGCACAAGCAAGTATTGACTCTATGGTTGAAATTAACTCAGATGCATTATCCAGCACGCAAATTCAAGCCGTTTCAAGTAAGGATCTCGTTAATCTCGCACATTCAATAGATAATAAGTTGTCGATGTTTAAAGTGACCTACCCTAGCATTGATTTAAAAAAGCGAGTAGACCGCTCACGATTCATCAATGACGAAGAAATAAAACAAGCTCAAGATGGTGATATTGAGCTATTTTGAGCTAAACGTGTGCAGTGCATAAGCTCGAGTAGTTGCGTTACTAAGTGATTAATTTCAAACGCTGTCTTGTTTTTTATGGCCAGCTCGAGTGCTAAAGCACTGTGTGCAATATCATCTAAGGCAAACATTTTTGCAGCCCCTCCAATTCGATGAGCATCTTGTTGTAAGCTCATTAAATCATCCGCTGAGAAATGCTGCTGAATCAAGTCCGCTTCGTAGGCAAAACTATTGATAAAGCTAGTGACAAGATCACGCGTATCGGGCATTGAATTAGCTAGTTGAGAGGTACTTTTACAATGCTTTGCAAGCTGCGTGTAAAACACTTTTTTATCGATTGGCTTAGCAAGATACCCAGTAAAACCCGCTTCTAAATAACCTTCAATTTGGTGGCTAATCGCATTCGCAGTTAATGCGTATACAGGTTGAGTAAAGCCACATTTTTGTAATAGCTTCAATGCGCTTAAACCATCAAGTACTGGCATTTGAATATCGAGTAACACCACATCTGGGAACTCTTTTAAACATTGCTCAACAGCCTGCTCACCATTTTCTGCTGTAATGACTTCTAGCCCCATAGATTCTAAATAACGGCAAATTAAGCGTCTGTTATCTGGGTGATCTTCGGCAAGTAATACTTTGCCTGACAATCCTTTAGAAGCTGAGTGTGTAATCGCTTGATTGTCATCAATATACGCCGCAGGCTCAAGTTCTTTACAGGGTAAGTAAAAAGAGAACTCACTGCCTTTATTCGCCTCGCTCTCAACACTGATGTACCCGCCCATCATCATCGCCAATTGCTGCGACAAGCTAAGTCCAAGCCCAGTACCACCAAAACGACGACTAATACTGTTATCACCCTGACTAAAGCAATCAAAAATTAGTTTCAATTGCTCAGCATTCATGCCAATGCCGGTATCTCTAATGCGAAACACAATGCCTTGCTCGACGCGCGATACATGTAACTCAACTTCTCCTTGCTGAGTAAACTTGATGGCATTCGCGCATAAGTTTATTAATATCTGTTTTACACGCGTAAAATCTAAGTAGCTGAAAAACTGCTCACCAAGTTGATTTTGAAACGCAAATTTTAATCCTTTCTCTTTCGCCTGACCGCTCAGCATACAATGCACATCTGTCAGTAATTCCACTAAGTTGCCCTCTTCTAAGTTCAACTCAAGTTTATTCGCCTCAATCTTACTAATATCAAGTACATCATTAATAAGCTCTTTTAAGTGATCACTTTGTTTTTGAATAACCGCAAGTTCTTCATTCAACTTCTCAGGCTTATAAAGACCATTCATTAAATGATCGGTTTGACCAAGAATAGCAGTCAGTGGAGTGCGGATTTCATGGCTAATATTGGCAAGAAACTGACTTTTGATATCATTTGCACTACGCAACTGCTCTGCAATTTCTTCAAGTTCTTGGGTGCGCTTAGCCACCATTAAAGAGAGTTGCTCCTTCGCCTCTTTTTCAATCTTGCGTCGGTAAAGAGTAATTCCTGTCACAACAATCATTACAAACAAAATGAACAGCATGATCGTTAGCTGGCGTTGTTTAGACATTTCGAGCTCTTGCACATGCTGATGTTGCTTAAGATCGACAATTTCTTGATTTAACTGACTGGCTTGAATTTGGCTTTGTAGTTTACCCAATGATTTTAAAAGCTGTTCATTTTTAGAAGCATTCATTTTGCGAACAAAGCTATCAAAGTATGACACTGCACTTTCAAAGTCTCCTTGACCCGCTTTTATCAATGCATGCATACCCAAACCATCGAGTACTCTGAGCTCATCTTTATACTCTTTCGCCATACTAACAGATGTGTTAAGTGTGACTTCTGCTTCAGGTAACTTCCCTTGTAACAGCTCGATTTTCGCTTGTGATAATAACCCCGCTAACTCGAGCCCCTTATTATCAATTTGCTTTGCGAATTTTATCGCTTTTTCCGTGTGATTTAAGGCCATCTCAAGATCGCCCGTTCGCAAGTACACGTTAGCAATGTTACCGTGTCGAGAGGACAGGTAGTATGCATCATTCGTTTCTTGGTAATGGCGCAAAGCACGCTGGTAGTAATGCAGTGACAGTTGATACTCGCCAAGCTCTGAGTAAGCCACTCCCATATTGCCATAAGATTGAGCGATACCATCTTCATCATTAAGCTTTTGAAAAATAGCCAGTGCTTCTCGATACATATCCAGTGCAATATCGTAGCTAGACAAACGGATATAAATACCCGCTATATTGTGCAAAATATCCGCTTTATCTTGTGCTGTTCCATATTTATCGTAAATCGTTTTCGCTTGTTTATAATAATCAAGCGCTTGATTCATATTAAACATATTGAAGTAAGCAAGACCAATATTACTCAAAAGATTAGCTTCAGAAATTGGCTGCTCCATATTTCTTGCAACACTCAAGGCTCGCATATACGCACTCACGGCTTGCTGCATTAACCCTTGATAATAATAGGTCACACCTTGCATTTTAAGAGCTTGAAAATAACGTTGTGGATGCTCTTCAAAAGAGGTTGATGTTGCAGCCAGTTGATAGTGTTCCACTGCAGCAGAGAAATTATCTTTCTCTAGTGCAAAGTCAGCTAACTGTAGATAAACCTCTAATTTTTCATCGGATGTGATATTAGGTGCGGCTAGCAGCTTTATTGAAAGTTGTTTTTTCTCATCCCATTGCTGTGATTGCGTAAACTGCTCAAACAATGAGTGAGATGAAAAACTAGGAGACGTAAAAAACAAACAGACACACGCGAGCGTTGAATAAAGCAAGCTGAGGCGCAATGTGATGTGCATATGTTTATATCCCTAAAAATCAACCAAGCGTGCATTAGCAGAACTCGCTAAAGCATCGCCAAATGCATTCCTTTAAACCTAAAACATGATCGTAGTTTCAATAACGCAGCTGTGTTAGCGTATATACTTTAAGATTACACTAAACATTGGCCTACGAACAATGGTTAACCCACTGATTGATGAGATTTTTTACCTTCTTCTACGACAGTCTACTTGGAAGGTGCATACGCTAGCCAGCGCGCTGGGAGAGACGAATTACCTTAAGCAACTCGATGAAGACCCGCAAAAAAACCTCTTTAAACGTAATTTTCTAATTATGAACGGATTGTATCAGTTACAAGCACAGCTAGCCCCGACCCAGCGATTAGAGATTGCATCGCTTCATATAGAGCTTATAGATACATGCCCTACAGACCGTCCAGAAAAAGACGATCCGCTAAGAGCATATTATTTAGATTGGCAAAACTATGACACGTCACGAGACGCCATTGATGCATTACTTGACCAATTTTGGCAGCGTTTTAGCACACACAATCGCTTCTGTCTTACTCAAGTATCAGCTGAGCAACTTTACCCGATCATACAACACTGGCAACTCCCTGCAGATTATTCATATAGAGAGCTGCAAAAACGGTGGCGACAACTCGCCTTAAAGTATCACCCTGATCGACAAGGTTCTGCTACCAAGTTCAAAAAAATACGGCAAGAATATGAGCAACTCAAGGCGAATTGCTCACATTAATTTTAGCGCGTTAATCGACGAGCTCGTATTTTACGCTTTTTAATATTACCTTCTGTTAATTTACGCAGAGCAGGCTTAACAGCAGCACGCTCAACAGCAATAAAGGCAACATTATCAAGTACATTTATTTTACCAACTTGGTGTCCCGCGACCCCTTCTTTACCCGTTAGCGCCCCTAAAATATCACCCGCACGAATTTTCTGCTTTTTACCTGCATCAATCATAAGCGTTGCCATTGTAGGCTTATAAGCTGGCTTTTCTAATAAACTAAACGGCGGAATAGGCTCTGGTTCAAAATCTTTTTCATAGTGATCACCTATTTGTGCCACTTTAAACTGCTCAGCTTCACCATAAATTGAACAGGCAATCCCTTTTTTACCTGCACGCCCGGTGCGGCCCACACGATGCACATGTGTTTGAGGGTCATGTGCTAAGTGGTAATTCACCACCATATCCATATCATTAATATCAAGCCCGCGTGCAGCAACATCCGTCGCGACCAAAATTGAAGCGCTTTTATTAGAAAAACGAATTAATGTACGTTCTCGTTCTCGTTGTTCTAAATCACCATGCAATGCGACGGCACTAAATCCTTCAGCAAAAAGGTCATCACAAATTTGCTGAGTCTCAACTTTCGTGTTGCAGAACACCACACAACTTTCTGGCTGAAACTTTAACAATAAAAGTTTTAAAGTATTAAAGCGCTGCTTGTTATTATCAAGTTTGTAAAAGTACTGTTTTATTGTGCTCTTTGCCTGCTCTTCTTCAACTTTTATAGTCTCAGGATTGCTCAATACACGCTCTGCAATTGCTGCTATTGATTTCGGATACGTCGCACTGAACAATAATGTTTGACGCTGGGCTGGAATGCATTCAACAATCGCATCTAAGGTATCTTGAAAACCCATGTCGAGCATTTGATCGGCTTCATCAAGCACTAAAGTTTCAACATCATCTAAGCGCAATGTCCCTTTACGAATATGGTCATCGACTCGCCCTGGTGTACCTACGATAATATGTGCACCATGTTCAAGCGAACCAATTTGCGGTCCAATTGATACGCCACCACACAAAGTAAGTACTTTAATATTGTGAATACTACGCGCTAACTTACGGACTTCTTCTGCAACCTGCTCAGCTAATTCACGCGTTGGGCAGAGAATTAATGATTGGATTCGAAAACGTTTAACATTTAATTTAGCCAGCACGCCTAAACTGAATGCAGCAGTCTTCCCTGAGCCAGTTTTAGCTTGGGCAATAATATCTTTTCCTTGCAAAATGACCGGCAAACTTTGCGCTTGCACTGGCGTCATTTGTGAATAACCTAAGGTCGATAAATTATCGATTAACTCTTGCGGCAAAGCCAACGATGAAAAAGCAGTAGCAGTCACAGTAACATTCCAAACTTGATAGTGGAGGGATATCCTCGAAGATTCAGAGGATCATAGCAGAGAATGGGTTTATTCTCTAAGTGAAAAGCCTTTCATACTGAAATTCATATTTGGTTACAGTTTGCATCTTTATAACTTGCTGCATTTGTTCTAGTTTGTAGTTATTACCAAGGAAGACACTATGCTACTTTTTAATACTGCTGCTGCTGATGTTTTTTACAAACAACCTAAAACATGCCCCCACTGTCAAAGCGAGCATTATTCATTAACCAATCACAGCAAGATACTGCGTTTTACTATTTTGCCAGTTATCCCACTATCAATCAGTTATCAGCGCCAGTGTGATGATTGTGGCTATATGACTCCCGTGTCTTGGTACGCACTTCCTACTTTAGAAATGCTCTCGATTATTAAGTACTTTGCCGGCGTGTTACTTTTAGGCTATTTTTTAATTCAAACTGTGCTTGGTGTTCATCAACAAACTACGAACGAAGTTAGTTATATAAATAAGCCAAAACTGTTCGACACGTATTTTGTCCACGCTGACAAATTTACCGACACCCCAAAACGGATTAATAATTTAAAAGTGGCACAACTGGTTGAATTTGATAATGACAACATGACCTTTCGTGTCGGTAATTACACCTATAAATATAATAAAGACATTGAAATTGCTATGCGCACAAGCATGTTGGTCCAAGATAATTATTTCTCAAGTAAAACCATGACCTTTCGCAAAGAACAAATACAGCAATTTTATGAAGACAACAGCATTTACAAAATCATGCGCCCTGAGCTTTATAGCTTATTCGGAGGCTTTGTAATGCACCCACCAAAGCCGAAACCCTTATATACCGGCGTAAAACTTGATAAGCACAATCAAGAAGGTATCACTTATTTTAAAGATGGGCTTTACACAGAAGCGCTAAACAGTTTTACGCTTTCTGCAGAGGGGGGTTATTCGTGGGGGCAACTTAACTTAGGGCAAATGTATCGCGATGGTCAAGGCACTCAAAAAAGTCTAGAAAAAGCGGCCTATTGGCTCAATAAAGCCACACAACAAGGCAACCTCAAAGCTAAAATTGAACTTGCTGAATTATGCCTAAGCTACGACTGCAGTAATTTAAACACAGATTAAATCCACTTTTTATAACATCCAATAAAGTAAACCAATGAATAACAAACGCATTGGTTATTTACACCAACAAGGTTATGTTATAACACACTTTAACTGATGCATAATGAAGTGTAGATAGAAAGAGCAAAATAACTCTCCTGCTTTGTTTTAGGAATTCTATGAGTGCCAGAAGACAAACACCTTTGGGTTTATATAGCTTAAAGGAACACCCTGCACATTAGCACGCTTACGTTCCCGTGCTAACTTCTTGCCGGCGAGGTTTCTCGCCGGCACTTTTTATTTAATTTCTCACTTTGTGCCACAACTCAACCACTAGCACCACCACAATCCCCGCAGCGACGCCAAGCAAACCATCGAATAAAATCGGTGTTACAACTTCCCCTGTTTTACCAAGATAAGTAAGTGCAAACTCACTCGCGCCTTGCTGAGCGTGATGTAACACAGGTATGCCGTGAACGAGTATGCCACCGCCAACCAAAAACATTGCAACTGTACCTGCGAACGCTAAAAAACGCATCAACTGAGGGGCTGCCGCGACTAAAAAGGTGCCTAATAACTGTTTAAATTTCCCGCCTGTTTGCTGGGCTTTTTGCAGCAAATACAAACCGGCATCATCAAGTTTTACAATGCCTGCAACAAGACCATAAACGCCGATAGTCATAATGATTGCAATAACCGTTAACACCAATGCTTGATTAACCAGTGTTGCACCGGCAACAGTGCCCAAGGTTATAACAATAATTTCGGCTGAGAGGATAAAGTCCGTGCGAATAGCCCCTTTCACTTTCTGTTTTTCGTATTCGTGCAAGTCTTGATGTTCGATGGCAGATTCATCTTCAGCTTTTGTGTGATCAAACAGCTTTTCAATAATTTTTTCAGCACCTTCAAAGCACAAAAATAAGCCACCTATCATTAAAAGCGGCGTAATAAGCCAAGGTAACCACACACTAATCAATAATGCGGCAGGTACCAGTATCGCTTTATTGATAAACGATCCCTTTGCAACAGCCCAGACTACGGGTAATTCTCGATCAGCCGTGACCCCAGTTACTTGTTGCGCATTGAGTGCTAGGTCGTCACCCAATACCCCTGCTGTTTTTTTAGTTGCGACTTTACTCATCGTCGCAATATCATCTAAAAGCGTTGTAATATCATCAAGTAAGGTTAATAAGTTAGTCCCAGCCATAGCGGCTCCTTGCCCATTAATTTCAATAACAACATAACTTATCCTGGTATTTTCACCAACGGTTAATTTTTCTTTGTTAAGCTTATAAATCCACACCATCTGAAGAAACACATTTCCAATGGTTTGGGTAGATTCATTAAAACAGGGGTGTTTCCATGATTAAGCCACTTACTTTAGGGCTCGCTTTAGTCACCTTGTGTGCTTGTGCCGAGCAAAGTGGGCCAAACAATTATAAGTGTGATGAAGAAATCGCGAGTATTACCGACATCAATGAAGAGCAAGCAACACTTTCATTTCAACAAGAGTCTTTTTTACTAAGCCGACAAGTCAGCGCCTCGGGTGTAAAGTACAGTAATGACACCGTACTTTTTTGGTCTAAAGGTCCTGAGGCTATGCTCATTTTGAGAGGTAAAAAATACCACTGTGCTCTCGCCCAATAAAACAGCGAATTCTCCCTGCTAAATTAGCTTAAAGATTGATTTTGAGTATAATAGCGACAGTTTTTTCAGCGTTTAAGCGACCAAAATGAAATACAAAGATCTTCGCGAATTTATCGAGTTATTAGAACAAAAGGGTGAACTAAAGCGGATCAAACAAGAGATTGATCCCTACCTAGAAATGACCGAAATTGCCGATCGCACCTTACGTGCTGAAGGCCCTGCCCTATTATTCGAAAATCCAAAAGGCCACTCAATTCCTGTACTTGCCAACTTATTCGGAACACCCAAGCGTGTTGCGATGGGTATGGGGCAAAATGATGTGAGTGAACTGCGCGAAGTCGGTAAGTTACTGGCATTTTTAAAAGAGCCAGAGCCACCAAAAGGAATTAAAGAGGCGCTAGGTCAAATCCCCGTATTTAAACAAGTGTTAAATATGCCAGCTAAGGAAGTTAAAAAAGCAGCGTGCCAACAAGTAATTCTTGAAGGCGATGACGTTGATTTAACAAAACTGCCTATTCAACACTGTTGGCCGGGTGATGCAGCACCACTTATCACATGGGGTCTGACGGTCACCAAAGGACCTTATAAAAAGCGCCAAAACCTAGGTATCTACCGTCAGCAATTATTAGGTAAGAATAAAATCATTATGCGCTGGTTATCTCACCGTGGTGGCGCGCTTGATTTCCGTGAGTGGTGCAAAGAACACCCGAACGAGCCATACCCAGTGTCGGTAGCCCTTGGCGCAGACCCTGCCACTATTCTTGGCGCGGTAACACCTGTACCAGATACACTCAGTGAATACGCATTCGCAGGCCTGTTACGCGGTAGTAAAACCGAAGTGGTTAAATCTATTTCCAATGACTTGCAAGTGCCTGCAACAGCTGAGTTTATCTTAGAAGGCTATATTATGCCGGGTGAAACAGCCCCAGAGGGCCCCTACGGTGACCATACAGGCTATTACAATGAGGTAGATGAGTTTCCTGTTATGACAGTGACGCACATCACGCATCGTGAAAATCCAATCTACCATAGTACTTATACAGGTCGTCCACCTGATGAACCCGCGGTATTAGGCGTAGCATTAAACGAAGTCTTTGTGCCTATTTTACAAAAGCAATTTCCAGAAATTGTCGACTTCTATTTGCCCCCAGAAGGCTGTTCATATCGTATGGCTGTCGTGACCATGAAAAAACAATACCCAGGCCACGCAAAACGCGTAATGATGGGTGTATGGTCATTTCTTCGCCAGTTCATGTATACAAAGTTTGTCATTGTCTGTGATGACGATGTAAATGCACGTGATTGGAATGACGTGATCTGGGCGATAACCACACGCATGGATCCTGCCCGTGATACCACACTGATTGAAAATACACCGATTGACTATTTAGACTTTGCATCACCCGTCTCTGGCCTAGGCTCAAAAATGGGAATGGATGCGACAAATAAATGGCCTGGAGAAACCGATCGGGAATGGGGTGAGCCCATTGTAATGGACCCAAAAATTAAAGGTCGTGTTGATGAAATATGGGACAGCTTAGATATTCTCTAAGCTGTGTCTGTGATAAACTGCTCAAAAATTAACGGTTGTGAGCGCACTCGCAATCGGTTATGCGTCTCTGCTTTATAAAGGTAAACTATGCAAACATTACTCGCTGACGTTGTTGCGATCAGCCCGCTTACAGACCACGTACATAAGGTCATTTTGAAACCACAGCAACCTGTGTCATTCGAGGCAGGCCAATATATGCAACTTGTATTAGGCGAAAAAGATAAGCGTGCCTTTTCAATTGCTAGTCGCCCATCGCAAACTGAGCAAATTGAATTACACATAGGCGCATCAGGTGCGGATTCATATGCAATGCAGGCACTTGAACACTTACGTCACGCTCATACAGAACAACAACAGGTTAACGTTGAAGTTGGTTTAGGTGTGTCACAACTTCGCACTGAAGGCGAACGCCCTATCATTTTATTAGCGGGCGGTACGGGCTTTTCGTATGCAAAATCGATGGCTGATCACCTAGCTGAAATAGGCTGTGATCGCCCCGTGTTGTTTTACTGGGGTGTGCGTGAAGAATCGGCTCTTTATGCCCATGACGAAATGCAAGCTTGGGCTGAGAGTAACCCTCACTTTCAATACATTCCCGTTGTGGAAAATGCCCCTGCAAGTTGGTCTGGCAAAACAGGCTTTGTTCACAAAGCGGTCATGGCTGATATAGTGTCTCTTGAGCCATACGATATATATATGGCTGGCCGTTTTGACATGATTGGCATTGTGCGTGATGACTTTATTGCACATGGTGCAATTCGTGAAAACATGTACGCAGATGCATTTGCATTTATAAAGTAAGTGCTCCTTTCTTGCTATGAAGGCACCCAGTTTACTGGGTGCCTTTTTTATTTGTTTTAATGTCTCGTCCTGAAATGTGTTTACACATTTAGGACTTATTATGACCAAGTCAAATAATACACCGATCAAACGAACACAACGAGATTATTCATTAGGCTTTAAATTACAAGTTGTCGACGCTGTAGAAAAAGGCGATATGACTTATAAACAAGCCCAAAAAATTTATGGCATACAAGGTCGCTCAACTGTGCTTACTTGGTTGAGAAAACACGGTAAGATGGATTGGACTCAATCACCTAAGATGACTATGCCTAAATCACCTAAAGCCAAAGAAAGCCCCGCACAAAAAATCAAGCG